>NZ_CP157428.1:2232544-2551479 GCF_041021895.1 Acinetobacter sp. XH1741 | reverse complement strand
TAATGTGATTTTTTCTTACCACCACCATCTTGTTTGTTGACGGTAGACCATGCGATACGTTCAGCTTCTTCTTGAGAATGACCTCTATCTACTTCACTCTCAACAATATGTTTAGCCTGACGCTTTTGTTTTGCTGTATAAGATGATTTGTCGCCACGAGACATAGCATAGACCTCCATATTTTTTAAGATCTTTTATTATTGAAACATATCCAAAACTAAATTCGGTTAAATAATGTCTTATCGTGTATGCATAAGTTGAACTTTATTGAGGGGTATATTAATTTTTTATTTAGCGTAAGATTATGAATTTCAATAAATTAAAATTATTTGAGTTTGTTTAACCTTCAATTTTATTGTTTTTAAAATGTAATTTTTCTATTTTATAAAAGTAGTTTTAAAGATTTATTATGTAAAATTAAACACTTAATAAGGGTTGGAAATTTAAAACTTTGGAAAATAAAAGTTATTTATCGACCTTAGTGTTTGTTGTAGGTTAATATTTCGTAAGAAAAGAAAAAACGACTGACGCGTAAACAAACCTGCGTGTGTCTGTCATTTTTTTTCATGTATGCTGTCCTTAGTTCAAGAGTTGATTTGAAATGCACTGTGATATTTATAGATCGAGCAAGAAAGATGAAATGTACATTTATATTGCTCGACCAAACTATCCTGATGAAACGGAGCAAACCGATCCGTTTGAAAAAGTTCCAGAAGCTGTTTTGCAAGCATTTGGTCGTGCAACGTTTGTCATGCATTTAGAGTTAGCTCCAACACGTAAATTAGCGCGTGTAAATGTTTTACATGTTCTAGACTCATTACAAACAAAAGGTTTCTTTATTCAGATGCCACCAGAAGGGTTAATTAACCCAAATGCAGTTGAACCAGAGGGCTTACGTGGTGCGTGAAGATCAAGCTGGAATTTTAAATCAATTACTTTCTTCTCTCGATGCAATTCCTGAAGAGATCATTGCTTTATCAGCTTATGGCGTTGGCGCTATTATTGCCTTGTGGTGCTGGTGGCGTTTAATGCGCCGCCTACCTACTACTTTTGGCGCAATAAGCTGGTTAGTTGTGTTTGCTGTTTTACTGACACCGACCGTTTCTGAAGGACCTAATGCATCTGTAGCACCAGCTATTTTTGGATTGCTTTTTGGTGTTTTAACGAAAGATAGTCCTTTAATCTGGTCAAATTTATCCTTAATTCTGTTTGTAGTGGGTCTAGGTTTGGTTATTGGCTATTGTTGGTCAAAATATATAACAAACAAAAGCATGCGTTCCATCTAACCATTGAAATAGAAAAATAAGGTCTCTACATGTCTGCTGATACCCAACATTTTACCGGTACAGATCAATATATCGCGACTGACAGTCTTAAACTTGCTGTAAAAGCTGCCCGTGCTTTGCAAAAGCCTTTATTGGTTAAAGGTGAGCCAGGCACAGGTAAAACTTTACTAGCCGAGCAAGTGGCAGAAAGTCTTGGTTTAAAACTTATTACTTGGCATATCAAGTCAACGACTAAGGCGCAGCAAGGTTTATATGAATACGATGCTGTGTCCCGATTGCGTGACAGTCAGCTGGGTGATGATCGTGTTTACGATATTAAGAACTATATTAAACCCGGTAAATTGTGGGAAGCTTTCACCAGCGAAGAGCGTTGTGTCCTGTTAATTGATGAAATTGATAAAGCAGACATTGAGTTTCCAAATGACTTGTTACATGAACTTGATAAGATGTCTTTTTATGTTTATGAAACAGGTGAAACGATTATAGCTACGCAGCGTCCAATCGTCATTATTACTTCAAATAATGAAAAAGAATTACCAGATGCTTTCTTACGTCGTTGTTTCTTTCACTACATTGAGTTTCCAGATGAAGCAACAATGCGTGAGATTATATCGGTACACTTTCCAAATATCTCTGCATCATTAGTAAATGAAGCGCTTCAAGTGTTCTTCAAATTACGTGAAATTCCTAATTTAAAGAAACCTCCATCTACATCTGAACTAATTGATTGGTTGAGTCTGCTTATGGCAGATGATATGCCAGAAGATGTATTGCGTAATCGAGATACATCTAAAGCGATTCCACCTTTGTATGGCGCGCTCATCAAAAATGAGCAGGATGTACAACTGCTTGAACGTTTGGCTTTCATGTCACGACGTTAAGGGAGGGAATAACCCATGTTTGTGCGGTTATTTTACACCTTACGTAAATACGGTGTTCCTGTTACGACTCGTGAACTCATTGACTTAAATCGTGCGGTGAGTGAAGGGCTAGTTTTTGCCGATCAAGAAGAGTTCTATCAGCTTGCTAAAACTATCTTAGTTAAAGACGAGCGCTTTTTTGATAAGTTCGACCGTGCCATGAAAGATTACTTTGATGGCATAGAAACCTTTGATATTGATGAGTTACTCAAGCAAGTTCATAAGTTGCCAAAAGACTGGTTCGATTTAGAACTTCTCGAGAAGCATTTAACACCAGAGCAAAGAGCAGAGCTTCAAAAGGCAGGGTCTTTAGAAGAACTCATGAAAATGCTGGAAGAACGTTTACGCGAACAGCATAAAAAGCACCAAGGTGGTAACCGTATGGTTGGCACAGGCGGGACTTCACCCTTTGGGGCTTTTGGTGATCATCCAGAAGGTGTCAGAATTGGTGGGCCGGGTCGTAAACGTTCGGCGGTTAAAGTTTGGGAACAGCGCAAATACCGAAACTTAGATGACGACCAAGTTCTTGGTACTCGCCAGATGCAAATCGCTTTAAGGCGTTTACGCAAATTTGCTCGCCAAGGTGCGGCTGAAGAGTTAGATGTTGATGGGACAATTCGTGAAACAGCCAAACAAGGTATTCTTGATGTTCAGATGGTGCCTGAAAGACGCAATCGAATAAAAGTACTGATGTTGTTTGATGTGGGCGGTTCGATGGATGCCCATATTGCCCAATGTGAAAAGTTATTTAGTGCGGCCAAAACTGAATTTAAAACGCTTGAATATTTTTATTTCCACAACTGTCTTTATGACTATGTATGGAAAGATAACTATCGAAGAACAGCGACCCGCATGAATACATGGGATCTGTTTCATACTTATGGACGTGATTATCGTGTAATTGTCGTGGGTGACGCTAGTATGGCACCGTATGAGCTGAAATCGGTAGGTGGGTCTGTTGAATATATGAATGATGAAGCTGGTGATGTCTGGTTACGTCGCCTGCGTCAGCATTTTGATAAAACAGCATGGTTAAACCCTGAAACAGAAGGGTATTGGCATTACACTCAGACTATTGGCTGGATTAAAGAGATTTTTGAAAATCATATGTACCCAATGACTCTAAAAGGCATTGAAGATCTAACGCGTTACCTTTCTCGATAAGCTTGATAACTTTAATAATTTAAAAAAGAGGGATGATATGCAGCATCAAATTAATGGTATTGCTTTGCCAAATGAACAAGGATTTTTCGGAGAGTATGGAGGGCAATTCATTCCTCCACATTTAAAAGAAGCGATGGATGAAATTAATATTGCTTATGAAGAAATTCGCCATGCTCCTGAATTTCAAAATGAATTAGCAGACCTCTTTTCAAATTATGTAGGCCGTCCTAGTCCTTTATTTTATGCTAAACGTCTTTCTGAGCAGTTAGGCGGTGCACAAATTTATTTAAAGCGCGAAGACTTAAATCATACGGGTGCCCATAAAATTAATCACTGTTTAGGTGAAGCTTTACTTGCTAAATATATGGGCAAAAAGAAAGTAATTGCAGAGACGGGAGCAGGTCAACATGGCGTTGCTCTTGCAACAGCGTGTGCTTTAGTCGGTATTCCATGTGAAATCCACATGGGGCAAGTAGATATTGAAAAAGAACATCCAAATGTGGTCAAAATGAAAATTTTGGGTGCTCATTTGATATCGGTAACACGCGGTACAGCAACCTTAAAAGATGCTGTAGATAGCGCATTTGAAGAATATTTAAAAGACCCTAAAAATTTTATTTATGCGATTGGCTCAGTAGTTGGCCCACATCCATTTCCAAAAATGGTTCGAGATTTCCAATCGATCATTGGTAATGAAATTAAAGAGCAAACGAATCACCGTTTTGGTAAAAATCCGGATTATGTCGTGGCATGTGTTGGTGGTGGTTCAAATGCAATTGGTGCCTTTACTGCATTTTTAAATGATTCAGATGTGAAACTGGTTGGTGTTGAGCCTGCTGGACATGGGTTAGAGACGAATATGCACTCAGCAACTCTAACCCTAGGCAAACCAAGCCAAATTCATGGTATGGCTTGTTATGTTCTTGAAAATGAAGCTGGTGAACCTTTACCCGTACATTCTATTGCCTCAGGTCTAGACTATCCGGGTGTTGGACCACAACATAGTTTCTTAAAAGATTTAGGGCGTGTTGAATATAGCACTGCAACCGATCAAGAGTGTTTAGATGCGTTTATGACTTTATCACGTGTTGAAGGAATTGTTCCTGCGCTTGAAAGCTCACATGCTGTGGCTTGGGCTATCCGTGAGGCGTCAAAGCTACCAAAAGAAACCATGATCGTAGTTAATCTTTCTGGTCGTGGAGATAAAGATTCTGATTATGTTGCAGAAAAGCTTAAGCTTTAAGCTAAGTGAGCCTAGAAGCGGTCAATAATTAAGGGCCGCTTTTTTATTTCTTGGACTAAATTTAACCCTACTTAAAAGTTCATTATTTCTTAATTAAAACAAAGTATTCTGATTTTAAGCTGTGATTATTCGAGATAGGTGTGTAAAACACGGGTTCACAAGGCAAAGCGTTGCGTTGCTTGGTTTCACTCAGTAGAATAGTCACTTTGCAAAATTTGCCTTTGGAGACGCCTAAGTGGAGCGACCGACGATTAGCCCTGAACATTTACAGGAAGCTGCTGAAAATTTATCAACAATTCGAGATTTTATTCGTTTTGGGGTATCAGCATTACGTCAACATGATGCACATTTAGGACAAGGTACTGAAGATTATTTTGCAGAAAGTTCTGCATTAGTTTTACAAACCTTATCACTTGAATGGTCAGCAGACTCAGAAATTTTAGATGCTAAGCTTTTACCAAGTGAAAAAGCAGAATTCTTAAGTTTGTTGGAGCGTCGTATTAATGACCGTATTCCGACTTCTTATCTATTAAATTTAGCTTATTTCTTTAATAAGCCATTTTATGTGGATGAGCGTGTACTTATTCCACGTTCACCAATTGCAGAGTTAATTGAGCAACGTTTTGCGCCGTATTGTTTAGATGAAAATGGTCAAATGCGTGAAGCACTCAACAGCTTACCAGAAAATCCAAAACCTAAGACCCCACAGCGTATTTTAGATATGTGTACAGGTTCTGGCTGTATTGCTGTAGCTTTGGCTTATGCTTATCCAGAAGCAGAAGTAGATGCAACGGATATCTCTAAGGAAGCTTTAGAAGTAGCTTCAATCAATGTTGAACACCACAATAAGCAATATCAAGTTGCGTTACTTGAATCTGATTTATTCGCCAAAATTCCAGCTGAAAATCAGTACGATTTAATTGTAAGTAACCCGCCATATGTTGATGCCGAAGATATGGCTGACCTACCAGAAGAGTTTTTACATGAGCCTGAACTTGCATTAGCAGCGGGTCAAGATGGTTTAGACTTAGTACGTAAAATGCTTGCTCAAGCAGCAGATTATTTGACAGAAGATGGTTTAATTGTCATTGAAGTGGGTAACTCTGAATGGGCAATGCGTCAGAACTTCAATACCATTGATTTCAACTGGCTTACTTTCCAAAAAGGTGGCTCAGGTATTTTTGCTTTGACTGCTGAACAATGTCGTCGTTATAGAAAATTATTTGAAGAACAAGCATAAGGAGTTGGACATATGGCAGGGAACACTATTGGACAACTCTTTCGTGTAACCACATGCGGTGAATCGCATGGTGTTGGGCTAATGGCAATTGTTGATGGCGTGCCACCAGGCCTTGCATTAACCGAAGAAGATCTACAAATAGATTTGGATCGCCGTAAGCCGGGTACATCAAAGTTTGCGACTCAGCGTAAAGAGCCTGATCAAGTTGAAATTATTTCAGGTGTGTTTGAGGGTAAAACGACTGGTACGCCAATTGGTTTACTGATTCGTAATACTGACCAAAAATCGAAAGATTATGGAAATATTGCGCAAACCTTTAGACCGGGTCATGCCGATTATACCTATACACAAAAGTACGGTTTCCGTGATTATCGTGGTGGTGGCCGTTCAAGTGCCCGTGAAACTGCTATGCGTGTTGCAGCGGGTGCTATTGCTAAAAAATATTTAGCAGAAAAATTTGGTGTGTTGATCCGTGGTCATGTCACTCAAATTGGTAATGAAGTTACGGAAAAGTTAGATTGGAATGAAGTTCCAAATAATCCTTTTTTCTGTGGCGATGTAGATGCAGTTGCTCGTTTTGAAGCATTAGTTACGTCTTTACGTGAACAAGGTACAAGCTGTGGAGCTAAGCTAGAAATTTTAGCTGAGAAAGTTCCGGTAGGCTGGGGTGAACCTGTTTTTGACCGTTTAGATGCCGATATTGCACATGCGATGATGAGCATTAACGCTGTTAAAGGTGTAGAAATCGGTGATGGTTTTGCAGTAGCAGGCCAATTTGGTCATGAAACTCGTGATGAGTTAACCAGTAATGGTTTTTTAGCGAATCATGCGGGTGGTATTTTGGGTGGTATCTCAAGTGGACAGACCATTCGAGTAGCTATTGCACTCAAACCAACAGCTAGTATTACAACTCCAGGTAAAACGATTAATTTAAATCGTGAAGATACTGATGTCTTGACCAAAGGTCGTCATGATCCATGCGTTGGAGTTCGAGCAACTCCAATTGCAGAAGCTATGCTAGCAATTGTTTTAATGGACCATTTCTTACGTCATCGTGCTCAAAATGCCGATGTTGTTCCACCATTTGCTCCTATTGAACCATAGTTATAGCTTTTAATTACTGGATTGAAAAAGCCACATAATCAAGATTGTGGGGCTTTTTTTATGCTTATTAAGATCAAATCATTTAAAATATTACGCACAAAATTTTAAATTAATATTTAAACAATCTATTAATTAATCATTAAGTTAAATCAACAAGTTGTTCTTCATTTAAGGCAATTTGGTACTGGTTTCGCCCATTTGTTTTTGCTTGATATAGTGCGTGGTCAGCACGAGTAACAAAGGCAGCAATTGAATCATTTAAGCGTGGAATAGTGGTTGTTACTCCTACACTGATTGTCACGTAGGGTGAAACAGCACTGCATGGATGAACAATTGCAATTTTTTTAATTGCATTCATTAATCTTTCAACCTGAATTTGGGCTTGCTGTGCATTGGTCATAGGGAAGAGGAGTAAGAACTCTTCACCACCATAACGAGCAACCAAATCTCCACTACGAGCAGCAATCGAAGAAATCGCAGTAGCAATATCTTTTAAACATTGGTCACCCTTGATATGCCCTAAGGTGTCGTTATAGGATTTAAAGAAATCAATATCCACCATCATAATGGTAAGTGGCGTTTCATGGCGTAGAGCACGTCTCCATTCATTATCAAGTGTTTCATCAAGATAACGTCGGTTAGCAAGTCCAGTTAGAGCATCTTGTTGAGAAAGTAATGACAGTTGCTGAGCCTGTTGCATAAGTTCAATACGATTGAGCTCAATCATGCAGTTTTGTAAATAGTTTTCCCGATGCTGACGATCTGTTGCATAGGCAAGGGTCATGCCTAAGAAGCTACTAAAGGTATAGGTTCGGTTCAAAAACGTCCAGTCTATGTCACCTTTCACATAGGTACTGACCAAAATACCAATAAGACCACCGACCCAACCGGCAATAATGGCGGTATAAAAACGCATGCCAACCGCACCATAAATAATCACAATCGCATACATCATTGCTGCATGAAAAAGAACATTATCTTGGCCGTTTTCTAAAACGTTAATTAAAATAAAGGTGATAGCAACGGCGGAGGCAGAGCCAATTCCGACATAATAATCAAACCACTGATTTAATTTTTTAATAAATGATAAAATCCATGCAATTAAAACAATTATACAGAGGTGGATCAGGAAATTTGAACAACACTTATAAGTGATATTTTGCTCCCCAAATGATGTTATAAACATCAATATATGGAGTATTTTATGGCACGTAGACCAAGAAGAAATCATTCAAATGATTTTAAAGCTAAGGTAGCACTTGCTGCGATTAAAGCAGAAAAAACACTTGCTGAATTGAGTGCTGAATTTGATGTTCATCAAAACCAAATTATCGACTGGAAAAATCAACTGATTTCAGCTTCCTCGCAAGCTTTCGATCAATCAAAAGCTCCAACAGAACCACCCATCGATCTAAAAAAACTACATGCAAAAATCGGTGAGCAGGCATTAGAAATTGATTTTTTAGAAGGTGTGTTGAAGAAACTGGGCCGCTTCAACCACAAAAGTTAATCGATGACTCACTTCAGATTTCAGTATCTAAGCAAGCTCAGCTGCTGAAAGTCTCCCGTGGTTGTTATTACTATCGCCCAAAACCTGTGAGTGCATCAGATCTGAAGCTGATGCGGTGTATGGATGAGTTACATATGCAATACCCTTTTGCAGGTAGCCGTATGATGCGTGATTTGTTGAATCGTCAAGGACATCATATAGGACGACGTCATACACGTACTTTAATGAAGAAAATGGGCATTAATGCGTTATATTGCAAACCAAATTTAAGCCAGGCTAATCAAGCTCACCGCAAATATCCATATCTGCTCAAAGGATTGGCTATTCAGCGCAGTAATCAAGTGTGGTCTACGGATATAACGTATATCCCTATGGCAAAAGGCTTTGTTTATTTATGTGCTGTGATTGATTGGCATAGCCGCAAGGTACTTGCGCATAGAGTATCGATTAGTATGGAGGTTACATTTTGCATAGAAACATTAAATGAAGCTATTGAAAAATATGGTCGACCTGAAATATTTAATACAGACCAAGGCAGTCAGTTTACCAGTGATGCATTTATTGATGTATTGAAATCAAATGACATCCAAATCAGCATGGATGGTAAAGGTCGATGGGTTGATAATGTGATGGTTGAACGATTATGGCGGAGCGTTAAATATGAAGAGGTGTATCTCAAAGCCTACAGCAATGTTTTGGATGCGAAGAAGCAATTAAACGCATATTTTGAATTTTATAATTTGAAACGACCTCATTCGAGTCTGGACAAAATGACTCCAGATGAGTTTTACTATGACCAGCTACCACAACAAAATAAGGTAGCTTAACTAGAGCAGAGTATCACTTATAAATAAGCTTTTAGTTGTTCAAACATGTGGGACCACCTCTTACCTACCCAAGAATAATAGCTTAACCAGGATAAAACTTGCTCGGTTGGTAAAACTTGATATATACCAAAGCTTAAAAATAAATATAATATTAAAATAATAGGTGCTCTATAGCGAAACTCATAGGCTGCACCATTTTGATATTGAGAACGATAAATCGTTTCAAGTTTTTTTGGAAACCATACGAAGTTTAATCCGCGTGTGGTTAATAAATCTATTTGTTCCTGTCCCAATATATTGGAACCTTGCAACTTCATAATTAATGCTCTCTATATTGGAAGTTGGCATAAAATGCGACTTGTTTTATTAAAGTTCCATCTAAAAATATTGGTTATATATTGTGTGGTTTATTCAAAATAATAATACAGATTTTTTAAAAAAGTAATGATTTTTATAGGCCCTTATTGTGATAAAAATCACGACATTTCAATGATTAGCGTCACAATTATCTAAAGACTCAAAAGCTTTGAGAAAAAGTTACAAATGGTCGATTAAAGATTGTATCTTTATCATTTTCGGATAGACTTATAGCCGTGAAGTACAGATGATTGCTGTCATATAAATAGGAAAATTAGCAATGACTGCTCTAAATCAATATGGAATGAGTTTAGAAATTACACCGCATAATGGATGGTCTCAGCGGTTTTGGGAGGATCTTTTACCAGTGAAAGAACGGGTGAGTAAACATCCGTTTTTTACTGAAATGGCCAATGGGGGATTGAGCCTTGAAAGTTTCCGTTATGCCTTACTTAATTTCTATCCATTGGTGGCGCATTTCCCATCGTATATGGCGGGTGCGTTAACTAAAGCAACAGCTTTTGCTGAACCGGGTGTTACAGAAGCACGAGATTGGTTAATCCAAAATATTAAAGTCGAAGAACGACATTTACAATGGTATCGTGATTGGGCTAAAGGTTTCGGATTAACTGTAGATCAGCTGGATAATGTGCGGCCACCTGCTGCAATGAACGCGGTCAATCATTTTCTATGGAATATGAGCTATCGTGGTAATTTAGCGGAATGTTTGGCGGCTACCAATTTGGCAATTGAATGGGCAACAGGCGACTGGTCAATTCAGGTTTATAAAGGTATTCATGCATATACCGATCACCCTCAGGTCACCATTGATAAGCGTTCTTTAGCGTGGTTACGTGCTCATGCCCACTATGATGATTTACATCCATATGAAGCTATGGAATTAATTAAACGTTTATGTAATGACCGACCAGACTGGCAGGTCAAGGCGTTTAATGCGGTTGAGGAAGGGCTACGTTATTATGAACTGGCTTTAGATGACTGTTATAAAGTTCAGCTTGCAACAAAAGTTTGATTTTTTATAAAAAGGAAGAAATATAAAATTTCTTCCTTTTTTATTGCCTTTATTTTATTCAAGTAATTTTAAAAGTTTTGCCCGATAAGGCGTATCTTCTGGTAATAATTCAAGTAAACGTTCAACGGCATCAACACGGTCTGGTACACGGCTGACCACGCGTAACAGTTGATCTACATCATCAATTTGGTAAATCACATGACTTAAGCGAGCATCAAAGCAATCTCGCCACGCACATAAGAATGGGCTTTCTGATTTGGCTAAGAAACTCCCTCTATAGAGAGTAAGGGTTGTCGATGTGAAACCTAGATTTAATGCTTGCTCTGCCATTAAGAAATCACACTGAATTTCACAATTAAGTTTATATGGACGTGACTCAATCACATCGGGAATCACATTTCTAAGTTGGGAAAGTTCAGCTTTTAAAGTCGTCGTACTTACTGGACGGTCACCATATAAAGCATAGTGAAGCTCTTCTAAATTAATGCCTTCTGGGCATAATGCAAGAATACATAAAATTTCAATTTGGCGCTGTGTAAGCGTTAAAGCATGTTGATTATATTGAACTTTAGGAGTGCCTAGAGCTTTAATATATAAAATGTTTTTTTGGTGAAGCTGAATGGCTTGTTTTACGATATCAGCACAGCGCTCAACGGCTAAAATACCAAGAGAGTTATGCTTTTGGTACTTTGTCGATAAGTTCATAATCCCATAAAACTGGCCTGTACTTGCATCGGTTATAGGCGCGGCATAACACACCCAGTCTCTAACACTATTCATCTGATTTTCATGTGAGTAAACACAGCTTGCAGAATGTGTATTGAGTGCAAGACCAATTGCATTTTGTCCAACCGCTTGAGTTGACCATTGCCCACCTTCAACAAAATGGACTTGTTCAGCAGATGAGCGCATAGGTGTGCTGCTCCATGTCCAAAGTAGGGTACCATGAGGATCCGTTACACCAATTGCCATATCGGCATCTTCTGCAATATGCATTAAATTTCTGTGACACTCGTGAATTGAGCGTCCAAACAAGGACTGCTGCCATTCCTGATCAAGATCAAATATAGGTGCGGCATCAAGATCTAATGACGGTTTATTCGCTAAATACGCTGATTTAGGGTGTGTTTCCTGTCTAAAGAAAGACGGAAGGTGTTCTATTGACGGTAATAATAGTTGTTTTGACATATCCATATCGAAATTCCTTTATTGCTGAAATGGCGTATCCGTGGCCGCTCAACAGGTTTACTTTTATTATTGTGACTATTTCCTCGTTATTTCATTTACCTTAAATAATTTTAATGGATTTGACCATTAGCCAATTGGGTAAGTTTTGTTATTTCATCTTGTTTTATGACAAGACATCCTCTCTTGAAAATGGCTTCGGTGCAGGTTCACCGAAATATTGTCGATCAGCAAAATAGCTAGAACGCACCATCGGCGCACTCCAAATGTTTTTAAAGCCTAGCCTTTTGCCATGTTGAGTATACCTTTCAAACTCTTGTAAATTTACAAACCGATGAATAGGGGCATGTGACTTCGAAGGCTGTAAGTATTGTCCAATAGTCACTAAATCTACTTGATGATCTTTTAAATCGTTGAGTAGAGCCAGTACTTCTGCCTCAATTTCTCCTAATCCAACCATTAGGCCGCATTTGGTTTTGATATCAGGACAGTATTTTTTAAAACGTTTTAGCAACTCTAGTGAATGTTGATAGTCTGAGCCGGGACGCATTGCTTTGTATAAGCGAGGAACTGTCTCGATATTGTGATTAAACACATCTGGTGGAGATAAGCTCAAAGTTGAGAGAGCAGTTTCTAAACGACCACGAAAATCAGGTACTAAAATTTCAATTAGTGTTTCTGGACAACGCTTTCTGATTTCTTCTATACACTTTACAAAATGTGCTGCTCCACCATCATGTAAATCGTCTCGATCTACAGAAGTAATCACGACATATTTTAAGTTTAAGTTTGCGACTGTTTCTGCCAAGTGTTTCGGTTCATTTTCATTTAGAGGCATTGGACGACCATGAGCTACATCGCAGAAAGGGCAACGTCTTGTACAAATATCTCCCATAATCATAAAAGTTGCCGTACCGCCACCAAAACATTCGGGTAAATTTGGACATGCCGCTTCTTCGCAAACGCTATGCAACTTCTGTTGGCGCAGCAGATTTTTGATGCGTTGAATTTCTTCGAAATCAGTTATTTTTGCCCGAATCCAGTCTGGTTTCTTAGGTAACTCCTCGGTCGGTAAAACTTTAATAGGAATACGAGAAACTTTATCGATTCCTCTTAATTTAATACCTGCTTCTATTTGCCTTTTTAGGTCCATATATAAAATTCCATTTCATATTTTTAATAATATGTGACTAGACTCTATATAATAAAAATTACGATCCATTAAATAAAATAATAGAGGATTTATTAACGAATATAGTACACGGTTAACATTGTAAATTAATAAAGGTTGGTTAAAGGTTTGTTTTACAAGCTAATGAAATTTATTAAAAATTTTTAAAATTATTTTTAATTTTTAAGTTTATGAAAAATAAAAAATAATAAGCATTAAAATAATTTAAAACTTTTTAGTCTAATAGCATATTAAATTAAATTGAGCTTTATTATTTGTAGCGAAATATATAACTTTCGCTGAACTTGGTTGGTTTTAAATAATCAAGATAATAAAGGAAAAGGATATGCAATTAACGGAAGAGCAATTACTCGCAGCATATAAACGCATGCGTGATATTCGTGAATTTGAGGATCGACTTCACGAAGAAAATACCAATGGTGATATTCCAGGTTTTATTCATTTATATAGTGGAGAAGAAGCTGTTGCAGTTGGGATTTGCGAAAACTTAACCGACAAAGACTATATCACTTCAACACACCGTGGACATGGACACTGTATTGCAAAAGGCTGTGACATTCACGGCATGATGCTAGAAATTTTCGGTAAAGATGACGGGCTATGTCGTGGAAAAGGCGGTTCTATGCACATTGCCGATTTGGATAAAGGTATGCTCGGTGCCAACGGAATTGTAGGTGGTGGGCCTCCTTTAGCAATTGGTGCGGCGTTGACAGCGAAAACCTTAAAGACTGGTGGTGTCGGACTGTCTTTTACAGGTGACGGCGGCTCAAACCAAGGCCTTACTTTTGAAGCGATGAACATGGCTGTTGTTCTTAAACTTCCAGTAATTTTCGTTTTTGAAAATAACGGTTTTGGCGAAGGTACTGGTCATGATTACGCGGTAGGAAGCAAAGACATTGCTGGCCGTGCAGCAGGCTTTGGTTTACCGGCAGTTAAAGTTGACGGTACAGACTTCTTTGCTGTCTATGAAGCCGCTCAAACTGCCATTGAACGTGCACGCCGTGGTGAAGGTCCGAGCGTGATTGAAACCATTACAAACCGTTTTTATGGCCACTTTGAAGGTGACCCTGGCTTGATTCGTTCTAAAGAAGAAGTCGAGTTCATTAAAGAAAATAAAGATCCTTTGAAAATTTTCCGTGAGAAAGTCAAAGGCAAAATTGATGAAGCCAAACTAGACGAGATTGATGCAGCTTCAAAGGCAAATGTTGATGATGCCGTTGCTAAAGCCCGTGCTGCGGCATACCCAAAACCAGAACAACTCCTTACTGACGTCTATGTCTCTTACTAAAGGAATAGTAAAGATGCCAAATAAAAGTTTTCGTAATGCAATTAAAGAAGCCATTGAATCAGAAATGCGCCGTGATCCAACCGTATTTGTTGTTGGTGAAGATGTTCGTGGTGGGCACGGCGGTAAAAATACTGAAGAAAATCAGTTAGAAGGTTTCGGTGGTGTATTGGGCGTAACCAAAGGTTTATGGACAGAATTTGGTTCGGAACGTGTTATTGATACGCCAATTACCGAGTCTGCAATTATCGGTATGGCCGCTGGTGCTGCTGCAACAGGTTTACGTCCTGTTGCCGATTTAATGTTTATGGACTTCTACGGCGTGTGTCATGACATGCTCTATAACCAAGCCGCTAAATTCCGTTATATGTTTGGCGGAAAGGCAAAAGCACCAATGGTTGTACGTGGCATGATTGGCGCGGGTTTCTCTGCAGCAGCTCAGCATTCTCAGTCGCCATATAACGTATTTGCCGCGGTTCCGGGCTTAAAAGTTGTAGTTCCATCTAGCCCATATGATGTGAAAGGGCTATTAATTCAGGCTATTCGTGATGATGACCCAGTGGTGTTCTGTGAACATAAAATGCTCTATGACATTAAAGGTGAAGTTCCTGATGAGGCCTATACCATTCCTTTTGGTGTAGCAAATTACACCCGTGAAGGGACAGACGTGACCATTATTGCTTTAGGCCTGATGGTACACCGTGCTAATGAAGTAGCAGACAAACTGGCAAAAGATGGCATTTCGGTTGAAGTGGTCGATCCTCGTACGATTTCACCTCTAGATGAAGAAGGAATTTTAGAGTCTGTCGCATCGACTGGGCGTGTGGTTATTGTGGACGAATCAGCAGCACGCTGTGGCTTTGGTCATGATGTTGCTGCCCTGATCGCGCAAAAAGGTTTCCACTATTTGAAAGCACCTGTTGAACTCGTAACGCCACCACATACGCCTGTTCCATTCTCTCCAGTTTTAGAAAAAGAATGGATTCCAAGTGTAGAGCGTATTGAGCAAGCTGTGCGAAAAACATTGGAGGCTTAGGATGAGCGAAATTAAAACGCTGGAGATCCCGAAATGGGGATTATCCATGGAAGAAGGCACGATCGCCCAATGGTTGATTAAAGAGGGTGATAGCTTTAATAAGGGCGATGAAATTTGTGAAATTGAAACCACAAAAATCGTCAATGTGTTAGAAGCGCCTTTTGCTGGAACGCTCCGTAAAATTTTAGCGAAAGATGGTGATACTTTACCTGTTGGTGGTCTTATTGCCGTATGTGCTGATAGTGAAGTTTCTGATGCAGAAATTGAAAGGTTTATCGCATCACTAGGTGGTTCAGCAGCTCAAGCACCTGAAGCACCTTCGGAGCAAAGTAAAGCGGAAACATCTGCACCTGTTGCTGAAAAAGCAGAACAACCACAGACTGTAGCAGCTAGTGCGCCAGTTCCTGTAAAGGTAGCGAAAGGTGACTACGCTGTACCAGAGTCATTACAAGGCTACCAAACATCTGATGATTTGTTTGCAACACCACATGCGTTAAAGCTTGCAGAAAAGCACAATGTAAACTTGGCAAAAGTCACAGGTTCTGGTCGTGAAGGACGTATTAGTGTTCAAGACATCCAGAAGGCTGTACAGGCTGCTGGTGGTCAATGGCCTGATGTTAAGCAGCAAACTCAAGCTAAAGTGGTTAAATCTACGGCCGATGATAGCCAAGTTTTAGCGACGCCTGTAGCACGTCGTTTAGCAAAGCAGTGGGGCATTAACCTAAATGACTGTCGTGTTTCAGGTACTCGTGGCCGTGTTTGTAAAGAAGATGTTGAGGCAGTTTACTATCGTAATAACCCAACATCGGTAAATGAACAACCTGTGCAATGTGCAGCTCAACTACAATCGACCATTACTACTGTGGCGATGAATGGGATGCGGAAAGCAATTGCTTCACGGTTACAGGCTGCAAAACGTAACGCACCGCATTTCCGCTTAGTGGTCGATCTTAACGTAGAGGCTTTGCAAAAACTACGTAAGCAGATTAATGAGACTGTTCCACAAGTGAAACTTTCGATTAATGACATGCTAATTAAGGCAGCGGCGGCGGCACTGATTAAAGTACCTGAGGTGAATGTTCAATTTGATGAGGCGACTCAATCAATTTTACAGTTCTCTCAAGCGGATATTTCGGTGGCCGTAGCGATTCCAAACGGTTTAATTACACCAATTGTGAAAGCTGCGAATCAGAAGTCTTTAGCACAGATTTCCGATGACATGCGTGATTTGGCAACGCGTGCCAAGACTGGCAAGTTACAACCTGACGAGTTTCAGGGAGGCAGCTTTAGCATTTCAAATTTAGGAATGTTAGGCATTAAACAGTTCGATGCCATTATCAACCCACCGCAAGGTGCAATTATGGCATTAGGTGCTTCTGAATCACGTGCTGTTGTTGAAAATGGCAATGTAGTGGTTCGTGAGATTGTTACAGCGACGTTGTCATGCGATCACCGAGTCATTGATGGTGCAGTTGGGGCGAAATTCTTGGCCAGCTTTAAGCAGTTTGTTGAAAACCCTGCTTTAATTTTGGTGTAGGAGGACCCCCATGTCAGAAGCTCAATTTGATTTAATTGTGATTGGCGCGGGACCGGGTGGGTATGTGGCTGCAATTCGTGCAGCCCAGCTCGGGTTAAAAACCGCAATTGTAGAAGAGCAACATTTAGGCGGAATTTGTCTAAATTGGGGCTGTATTCCAACCAAAGCTTTGCTTGCAGGGGCAGAGCTCGCAACCCAGTTTAAACATGCCGGACAGTTTGGTTTTCAGGTATCCCAACTCGATTTTGATATTCAAAAGCTTGTGCAACATAGCCGACAAGTGTCAGCTCAATTAGTACAAGGCATCGATTACTTGCTTAAAAAGAATCAGGTGACGGTTTTTAATGGTCGTGCTCAGCTTATGGCAAAAGAAAAACTTGAAGTGACAGATGCTCAAGGAAACAGTCAAGCTTTAAGTGCACCGCATATTATTTTGGCAACTGGAGCTAAAGCTCGACATGTTCCTCAACTTCCTGTCGATGGAACATATGTCTGGAGCTATAAAGAAGCGCTTGTTCCAGAGCAGTTACCGAAAAGTTTGCTGGTTGTAGGTTCAGGTGCAATTGGTAGTGAGTTTGCCAGCCTTTATCAAGACTTGGGTTGTCAGGTAACTTTAATTGATTTGGCTAAACAAATTTTACCAACCGAAGATGCAGAAGTTGCTCAATTTGTCAGAAAACAGTTTGAACAAAAAGGAATGAAAGTCTTAACTGATGCCGTTGTTCAAAGTATTCAAATTGAAAATGGTCAAGTTCACTGTGTGGTTGAAACGGCAAATGATGTTCAAACGCTTGTTTTTGAGCGTGTACTTTCGGCAATTGGTGTACAGCCGAATACCACAGGGCTAGGACTAGAACGTTTAGGTGTAGAACTGAATCCACAAGGTTTTGTGGCAATTGATGACTATTGTAAAACCAACGTAGTAGGACTTTATGCCATTGGTGATGTGGCTGGTGCACCGTGTCTTGCCCATAAAGCAAGTCATGAAGCCATAATATGTGTCGAGAAAATTGCTGGTGTAGCAAACGTCCATTCACTGGATCGTAACCAGATTCCGGGTTGTATTTTTACTCATCCACAAGTGGCGAGTATTGGTTTAACTGAAAATGTAGCAAAAGCTAAGAATCTACCTATACGTATTGGTAAGTTTTCTTTAACTGCAAATGGTAAAGCTTTGGCAATTGGAGATGCGTCAGGTTTCGTTAAAACGGTGGTACATGCAGAGACGGGTGAATTACTTGGTGCACATATGGTCGGCCATGAAGTGACCGAACATATCCAAGGATTTGCCATTGCGAAATATCTAGAAGCAACTGATGAAAGTTTAGCTAAAGTGATTTTCCCGCATCCAACATTATCAGAAGCCATGCATGAATCCATTTTGGCTTCCATGCAACGAGCGATTCATATGTAGAAATTCTACATTTACAGGAGTTGAACATGGTTAAGGGATTAAAAAATAAAGTCGTTTTAGTGACTGGGGCAGCTCAAGGCATTGGCCGTGGGATTGCCCTACGCTTGGCGCAAGAAGGGGCACATATTGCATTAGTGGATATGAAACAAGATCGACTAAACGATGTGCAGCAGGAAATTCAGGCCTTAGGTGTAAATGCGAGCACTTTTATTGCTGATGTAAGTGACCGCGAGCAAGTGTATGCCGCTATAAATCATGCTGAGCAGACACTTGGTGGCTTTGATGTCATGATTAATAACGCTGGAATTGCACAAGTTCAGGCGATTGCGGATATCACACCCGACGAATTCCAAAAAATTGTTGATATTAATATTGGTGGAGTGCTGTGGGGAATACAGGCTGCTGCTGCAAAATTTAAGCAGCGGCAACATAAAGGTAAAATCATTAATGCTTGCTCAATTGCAGGCCACGACGGGTTTGCTTTACTCGGTATTTACTCGGCAACTAAATTTGCGGTACGAGCACTTACCCAAGCCGCGGCAAAAGAATATGCCAGTCACGGTATTACGGTAAATGGATATTGCCCCGGAATTGTCGGAACGGACATGTGGGTTGAAATTGATAAGCGTTTTGCTGAAATTACCGGTGCAGCAATTGGTGAAACTTATAAAAAGTATGTAGGCGGCATTGCTTTAGGTAGAGCCCAAACACCAGACGATGTAGCTGCATTAGTTGCTTTTCTGGCAAGTGAAGGTTCGGACTATATTACGGGTCAATCCATTTTAACGGACGGCGGAATAGTCTATCGCTAAAAACAACATCCTGATTTGAGGGAGATCATAATGAAAGCAGCGCGTTTTTATGACAGAGGTGACATTCGTATTGAAGATATCCCTGAACCAGAAGTCACTCCCGGCACTGTAGGTATTAAAGTGGCTTGGTGTGGAATCTGTGGTACAGATTTGCACGAGTTTATGGAAGGGCCAATTTTTATTCCACCATGTGGACATCCACATCCTATTTCGGGTGAATCTGCGCCAATTACCATGGGACATGAGTTTTCAGGTGTGGTCTATGCCGTAGGTAAAGATGTTGATGATATTGAAATTGGACAGCATGTGGTGGTAGAGCCTTATATTGTGGCCGATGATGTACCGACTGGACCAGGCGATAATTATCATCTTTCCAAAAATATGAACTTTATTGGTTTAGGTGGTCGTGGTGGTGGTTTATCCGAAAAAATTGCGGTAAAACGCCGTTGGGTGCATCCAATTTCCAATAAAATTCCACTCGATCAGGCGGCCTTAATTGAACCATTATCTGTGGGTCATCATGCTTATGTTCGTAGTGGTGCAAAAGCTGGTGATATTGCACTGGTTGGCGGAGCCGGCCCAATTGGTTTATTACTTTCGGCAATTTTAAAAGCGAAAGGTCTTAAGGTAATCATTACAGAGCTAAGTGCAAAACGTAAAGAAAAAGCCAAAGAGTCGGGAGTCGCAGATTATATTTTAGACCCATCAGAAGTTGATGTTGTTTCTGAGGTCATGAAAATTACTAATGGCAATAGTGTTGATGTCGCGTTTGAATGTAGTAGCGTTAACAAGGTATTAGATACTTTGGTTGCGGCAGTGAAACCAACAGGCGTTATTGTTATTGTTTCGATTTGGAGCCACCCTGCATCAATTAATGTGCATAGTGTAGTAATGAAAGAGCTTGATGTACGAGGCACAATTGCTTATGTAAATGATCATCAGGAAACCATTAAATTGGTCGAAGAAGGTAAAATAAATCTGGAACCTTTTATTACCCAGCGCATTCAACTTGATGATTTGATTTCAAAAGGTTTTGAAACATTAATTCATAACAATGAGTCAGCCGTTAAGATTATTGTACATCCATAAATAGACACTTAAGCCTATAAAAAAAGAGCGATGATTCGCTCTTTTTTATTAAAGTAAATTGTTGTTTTGGGCTTCAATAATAGGGGGTAATGGCTGCCCTAAAGAGCTTAAAGACTCTCGTTCAATCAAACGTACAATTGAATCAAGCGGTAAATCATTTTCTTGCAAACCAAAAGGTTCTTCAATTTGAGCACTTAAGGCATCTAAACCTAAAAACATGTAAGCGATTAAGCCGACAATAAGCGGTGTCCAAATACCTAAAGCTGCTTCTAGGCTAAACGGTAATATGAAACAGAAACAATAAACAGCGCGATGTAAAAGTACAGAATAAGAGTAAGGTAAAGGTGTACCGGCAATACGGTCACAACCTGCTTGGATATTACCTAGCTCAACAATATGACGCGTCAATGTGCCATAGATAATGTCACTAATTTCGCCATCTTTTAGGGCTTTGACTAAATCTTTTTGAATATTTTCGAGTACAAACTGAGGCGCATTAATATGCTCATTTAAATAATCGAGTGAGGAGTTATTTAAATAGGCGTGTTCAAGAAATTTGGTTGGCTCGGCGGTTTGCTGGCGTAAGCGATCACGCAATAAATTACTAAAAATTAAGACCTGATGGATTAAATGTTCACGTTGTTCATTGGATAGAACATGGCTGTCTCTGACAATATGTCTGGCATTGGCAATTAGTGCGCCCCAAAGTTTACGACCTTCCCACCAACGGTCATAACAGGCATTATTTCTAAAGCCCGTACAAATGGAAAGAATCACGCCAAAGATGGTAAATCCGATCGCAGGTACGGTAGGGATTTGAATCCAATGGTAATAAGAAAGCCAAACCACACATGCTGAAATAAGCACAACAAAAATGAGAGCAGGTAAAACCTTGGGTAGAACAGTTCCTTTCCATGCAAATAAGAGTTTAAAAACGCTGCTTTTATCGCGAACAATCATAGAAAGCCTTTGAACTAATGGACCTAACCAACTGCAATATGATACGCCTTAGATGAGCTAAATACCTAGTTAAAGCTTATGTTTTTGTCTATATCGCCAAAGGGTAGTACGGCTAATTCCAAAAATATTCGCGACCATATTTAGGTTATGGTTATATTTTTCCAAAGCTGCCTGCACATTTTCGGGAGTAAGCTCTGTATTTGATTCTGGTAATTTAACGTAATCATCTGCATTTAAAAGTTCATTTGGTAAGTCTTCAATATCTATTGCGTCCTTACCATTTGCCATGGTTAAAGCATAAAGCAGGGTGTTTTTTAGCTCACGAACATTTCCCGGCCAGTCATAATTTAATAGAACCTGCATAGCTTTTTGATTGACATGACGAGGCATTGTGTCTAGTTGAGTTGAGCTTTCTTTTAAAATCTGATCGACAATGAGCGGAATATCAACTTTTCGTTCTCTAAGTGGCGGTATAAAAATTGGAATTACGCGTAAACGATAGAGTAGATCATGGCGGAAACGCCCGGCCTTAGCTTCTTCGCGTAAAGCTTTATGTGTTGCGGTAATAATCCGAACATTGGCTTGAATCGCTTTTTCACCACCGACAGGCGTAAATTCACCTGTTTCTAACACCCGTAATAATTTTGCTTGAAGCTCTAAAGGAATCTCGGCAATTTCATCCAGAAACAGCGTTCCGCCAGCGGCACGTTCAAACACACCTTTGTGGTCACGAATTGCTCCTGTAAAAGCACCTTTCACATGCCCAAACAGTTCGCTTTCTAGAATATTGGCATTAAGAGCTGCACAGTTGATCGCTACAAAAATCTTATTTTTACGTTGGCTATAATCATGAATTGCTTTCGCCACCAGTTCTTTACCACTACCAGATTCGCCGCGGACAAGCACGGGAAATTCAGTAATTGCCACCCTTTGAATAATTGAAAACATACGAGCCATTTCTGGTGAGCAGCTATTAAAAACTTTAGCTAAGTCTTGTAATTGTTCTGTTAGCTCTGCTTCATCAGCAATATCATTTTCTGCGCCAACTGGCTGTAAAATATGGAGCTTGCCAATAATGCGATGCTCGGCAATATAAATATCATGTTCTTGGTAGATAAATCGCTTTCTTATTTTAGGGGTATTAATTTCAAGATATTGATTGTGGTGATCTTGAGTAAGCGCTGCCATACTCTCAACAGAAATATCGTTGGTGTTAAATTTATAGTGAATTGCGTGAGTCGATGTGTCTGCTAAAAATAAGCTTGCACTCGGGAATAAAGCCTTAAGCTGCTCAAATAAAATATAAAAATCTTGTTCTGACTCAAAATTCAACTTTGCCATTGTCTGTGTTTCACTATCGTTTCATTGAAACATACTTTAGTTTCAAAGGAACATCAAGCGAAGTTTGTTTTCCAATTTTAATTTCATTTTTTATTTTAAATATATGATTTTTATATTTATTATTTAATTTTAGATAATTGGCATCTTATTTGCAAAATATAGGAAAGAAATAAATTATTAGGGTATAAATCATGTTCTTTAAACAGTTTTTTGAACAAGAAAGTTCGACTTATACATATATGCTTGGATGTGAAGAAACGAGAGAAGCAGTTTTAATTGACCCAGTTGCATCAGATATAGAGATTTATGCAAAAGAATTAGAGCGGCATCAATTTACGCTCATCTATACCTTAGATACACATGTTCATGCAGACCATATTACTGCTGCAAATTTACTGCGCGAACGTTTCCGTTGCAAATCAGTTTTACATCGAAACTCAGATGTAAGTTGCGGAGATATTTTAATTACAGATGGTTGCACACTTAAATTGGGTAATCTCACTATTGAAGCACGTTATACACCCGGTCACACCAATGCCTGTACAAGTTATTTGGTGGGAAATATGGTTTTCACTGGTGATGCATTATTAATTGATGGCTGTGGTCGAACTGACTTCCAGCAAGGTAATGCAGGCACACTTTATGACAGTATTCATAAACAACTTTTCAGCCTGCCTGACGACACTATTGTGTATCCGGGACATGACTATAAAGGTCGTTTATCTTCAACAATTGGTTATGAACGCTTAAATAACTCACGCCTAGGTCAAAACCGCTCGCGCGAAGATTTTATTAAATTGATGAATAACCTAAATCTACCATACCCAAAACAAATCGATAAAGCACTTCCTGCCAATCAGGCTTGTGGCTCAATCTCACAATTATAAGGTGGCAATATGGAACTCAAACGAATTAATCAAGATTTTTATGTTGCAGCTCAAATCACTGCTGATGATGTCGCAAAAATTGCAGATCAGGGCATAAAAACTCTGATATGTAATCGTCCAGATGGAGAAGGCGCAGACCAGCGTAATGTGATTGAAATTGAAGAAGCCGCTCAGCAGTATGGCCTAAACGTAATTTATCAGCCTGTTACGAGTGGCAAAATTACCGATGAGCAAGTTGCCGAGTTTAAGCAGCTTTATCAGAATGCACCAAAACCTGTTTTAGCGTATTGCCGCTCTGGTATGCGTGCAATGAGTTTATGGGCTTTGGCCGAAGTTGCTCCAAAAGATGCAGCTCTGTTAGTGGAATTGGGTAATAAACTTGGGTTTAACTTGAAAGGTTTAGTGCCACGTATTTTGAAACGGGATCATGAGCCAGCCACCATTCCTTGTTATAGCGTCGTGATAGTTGGCGCTGGAGCAGCTGGAATTTCTGTAGCATCGAGCTTACTTTCTCGTGAACCTCATTTAGATATTGTCATTATTGATCCGGCAGATACCCATTATTATCAACCGGGCTGGACTATGGTCGGTGGTGGTATTTTTAAACCACAAGTAACCGCACGCTCAATGGCAAGTGTGATTCCTTCAAAAGTAAAATGGATGAAAGCCGCAGTTGCTGGATTCGACCCTGAGCATAATCAGGTTATTTTGGAAGGATGCCAGCCTATTCAATATAAAGCCTTGGTTGTTTGTCCAGGCTTAAAACTCAACTGGCATAGCATTGAAGGTTTAGTCGAAACCTTAGGAAAAAATGGGGTGACGTCTAACTATCGATATGACTTAGCGCCGTATACATGGGAACTGGTGCAACAGCTAAACGGTGGAAAGGCAATCTTTACCCAACCACCCATGCCGATTAAATGTGCGGGTGCTCCTCAAAAAGCAATGTACCTTTCAGCTGACTATTGGTTAAAGCAAGGCAAGCTTAAGAATATCTCTATCCATTTTTATAACACTGGTGGCGTTTTATTTGGCGTGAAGGAATATGTACCTGCACTAATGCAATACGTCGAAAAATATGGTTCTGAACTGCACTTTAACCATCAACTCGTCAAAGTAGATGGGCCTGCAAGAAAAGCATGGTTTAAGGTCGTAAATGATGAAAATGCAGCATTGGTCGAGACTGATTTTGATCTGTTGCATGTTGTTCCACCGCA
The DNA here is from genome assembly GCF_041021895.1 of Acinetobacter sp. XH1741. Lineage (NCBI taxonomy): Bacteria > Pseudomonadati > Pseudomonadota > Gammaproteobacteria > Moraxellales > Moraxellaceae > Acinetobacter > Acinetobacter chenhuanii. The sequence continues at coordinate 2,526,840 of NZ_CP157428.1, read as the reverse complement.
ACAAGCACCTGATTTTATTCGTGCCAGTACACTTACTGATGAAGCAGGCTGGGTCAGTGTGAATCCTCAGACTTTACAACACACAGAGCATACCAATATTTTCGCTTTAGGTGATGTGATGAATGCACCTAATGCAAAAACGGCTGCTGCCGCACGTGCACAAGCACCAATCGTTGCTGTAAATGTGATCGCCCAGCTCAAAGGTGAGCAGAACTTCTGTGAATACAATGGCTATGGCTCATGCCCACTTACGGTAGAGCGTGGAAAAATCGTACTAGCAGAGTTTGGTTATGGCGGTAAGTTGCTTCCAAGTTTTCCAAAATGGGTAATTGATGGGCAAAAACCATCTCGTTTGGCATGGCTACTCAAAGAACAGATTTTACCACCGATTTACTGGCAAGGCATGCTCAAAGGCCGCGAGTGGATGGTCAAACCTGAGCGAGGTTAAGCAAAGCAACGCTTTGTACGAGCGCAAGGCGAGAACTGTGTTCGAGTTAAGAGGATAAACGAAGCAACGCTTTGTACGAGCGCAAGACGAGAACTATGTTCGAGTTAAGAGGATGAGTAAAGCAACGCTTTACCCTGAGAAGCGACTAAAGCTTCGCAAGAAGATGAGAACTTACTCACTCATCATATGGTAGTCCACTGTAAATGATGTATATGCAATTTTAGGCTTTTGATATGTTATTACTTGTCGTTGAAGGCATCGTGATTGGCTTTTTACTTGGTCTAACTGGTGCCGGTGGCGGTATTCTTGCTGTCCCTGCACTAATGTCGAGTCAAGGTTGGAGTGTGGCACAAGCAGCACCGATTGGTTTACTCGCTGTTGCGCTATCTACACTTATTGGAACCATTGAAGGGCTATTTAAAAAGATTGTCCGTTACCGCGCTGCAATCTGGATTGCCCTAATTGGTGCTCCTATGGCGCATATCGGCATTTTAATAGCTAACACGATTTCGCCTGTCTGGCTCATGTTAATGTTTAGCTTAGTCATGTTTACAGTGGGCTATCGGCTCATTAGTAACCGAGTATCAGATTTTCATAACCCACCGTGTCAGGTCAACCCAAGTACAGGGCGTTTTATCTGGAATTTTAAAACTGGTGGTGTGCTTGCAAGTATTGGAATTATTGCGGGACTCTTAACTGGCATGCTAGGTGTTGGTGGTGGCTTTGTAATTGTGCCAGCGCTTAGAAAAGTCACTAATTTAGATATGCATAGTATTGTTGCAACTTCACTGATGATTATTTTTCTCATTAGTGGCATAAGTATTATGATGCATATTGCAGAGGGTTTTCATTATCCAGTAGCCATTACTAGTGCATTTGCACTTGCATGTATGGCAGGTATGTTATTAGGTCGCCGAGCCATTCGTTTTATTCCAGCGGCAATTGTACAAAAAGTCTTTGCTTTAATGGTTTTTGCTGTCGCAATTTATATGGTTATTAAGATTGTTAATCTAACAAATATCTAAGAGATATAGTATTTTAACCATCTTTATGAATACTGAATTTCCAGAGATGAGGCGTTAAAACTATTTTTGGAAATTTGATTTAAACCACTTAAATTTTGAGAAAGCGATATGAAGCGAGTTAACGTGGCAATTTGTGGTTTTGGGCGGATTGGGCAACAAATTGCAGAGCTTCTTTTAATTCGATCGGCATATTATAAAGATAAATATCAAATTGATGCCCGCTTAGTCGGTGTGTGTAACTCATCATCAGGCTTAATTGATCAAGAAGGTTTGCAAGCTACTCAGTGGTTAGATAAGTCAAAGTATCAAACAGGCTTAACTGAACAACAGTTTTTAGAACAGGTTCAAGCCGATGTTATTATTGAGACTGGCCCAAGTGATTATGTGACAGGTGGAAAAGGCCTATTTTATTTAAGTTATGCTTTAACACATAACATGAATGCGATTGCAGTATCGAAAGGTGCTCTAGTCGTAAATGGTAAAAAATTAATTAATTTGGCACATACACATCAGCAAAAATTATTTTTTAGCGGTGCAACGGCTGCGGCGTTACCGACCGTTGATTTGTTTGAATATAACTTGGCGGGCTGTCAAATTTTAGAAGTTGAAGGTGTTTTTACCGGAACCACAAATTTTATTTTAAATGATATGTTACAACATGAATGTACATTTGCAGAATCACTTGAAAAAGCTCAAGCAAAGGGTATTGCAGAACCTGACAGTTCTTTCGATGTAGATGGGTGGGATACCGCAGCCAAAATTACGATATTAGCTAACACTGTTTTAGGCGCTGATGTAAAAATTCAAGATATTCCAAAACAAAGCATTAGCCATGTGACTGCCGATCATATTCGTGATTGGAAAAAAGAAAATCTAGTTCCTCGTCTGGTCGGTTTTATTCATATTGAAAATCAGCAAATTCAAACAGGTGTTGAATTACGGCTAGTCCCGACAAATCATCCTTTTGCTCATCTGCAAGGTTCTAATAAATGCATTCGGGTGTTAACGAAAGAAATGGGGGAGCTTGTTGTAAGTGGAGGAGCATCTGCGCCCTTAGCCACTGCTGCTGCGGCTTTAAAAGATTTTGAGCTAATGCTAAAAACCCACTGCTAAATCTGTATCAGCACTTATAAAAAAGCAGGCTTTTAAGCCTGCTTCTCACAATTTTTTTGACTACTAAATAACTTTTTTCCAATTTCAAACTTACTGAACATTAAGTAGTTGCCAAGTAAGATTAATAAAATTCCAAATACAGCATTTAGCGTCCATACATAACCTTCAAAGAAAGTAGAAACAGTTAGAGCAACTAAAGGAAAAAGCAACGTGCTATATGCTGCTTTGGCTGCACCAATGCGTCCAACCAAAGAAAAATAAGCAGAAAACCCAATCACTGTACCAAATACAGCCAAGTAAAGTACTGAACTTAAAAATGGGAAATTCATCGGAGGCATTAAATTTTGGCCAGTAAATAAAGCCAGACTTAACATCACCAAAGATCCATAGGTCATGGCATAACAGTTCGTTGAAAAGATATTTAGACCACGCTTTTGATGTCTAACACTAATCATATTCCCTAAAGAAAAACCGTAAGTGCCTATAGCACATAACCCGATACCCATTAATAACTGCGCATTAAACTGACTATTTATGAGGTCATGCCAAAAGAGTAAAACGATGCCACCTAAGCCTAACAGTGCAGCTGGAGCAAAGTTTGGTGAAGGTTTCTGCTTAAAAAAGATCAGCGCATTAATGGCATTAAAGAAAACAGCCATCGAAAAAATGACGGACTCTAAACCGCTGTTTACATATTTAACTGCGGTATAAAAACAAATAAAGTTTAGGCCAAAAACACAAAGCCCTTGCAGCATACAGAACAAGTGATCTTTTAAAGCAATTCGCTGTAATTTTCCTGAAAATAGTAAAGCGACCCAAAGTAATAAGGCAGAAATGGCAAAACGCCATAAAATTGCGACAACAGGTGTTGCATAATGGCTCTGAACGGCAATTCCAATCCATGTTGTTCCCCAAATCAACACCACCGCAACATAGAGTAAAATATTCATAAGTTCATCCTCGATTACCAAGTTTAAGTATCTAGGAATGCTTCATTTTTCACGTATATATTCTTGTGTTGTACATGCAAGATCTTGCGTTTTTTATAGATCTAAACTAGCTGAATTTTGCTGAATATGGTTAACTTAAGCTCAATGATATTCGTTTTTATTTTGCATGGCCTATCAAACTTTAGAACAGCTACAGCAATCTAAAGCCAAGCTTCACGAAACCGTGGTGCTTGATGAAAATATGCAACTTGCATTTTGGTCTAATCAGCAAGATCGTGTAAGTGTCTGTAGCGATCACCATACTTTAAGTCTGTATATTCAAGATGGCTATGAAAGCTATCAAAAAACACCTGCGGGCTGGAAAAATGGTGGGGGGCCGGGGCGTTTCTGTTTATTGCCTGAGCATCAGGAGTCGACTTGGGATATACGAGGTGGGCTTAAATTTGTTCACTTGTATTATACCGACCAGCACTTGCGTGATGTTGCTGAAAAAATATGGGACAAAGAGCCTAATCAAATTGAATTAAACGAAGTTGTCTTTAATGACGATGAACGGATTCGTGCGCTATATCAGTTTTTCCTACTAGATTGTGACTGGAGCGATTCAGCAAACCACTTACAAATGAGTACTACAGCCAGTTTATTGCTAAATCACTTAATTCGAAGATATAGCAGTGTTCAATGGCAACAGCCGACGATTAAAGGCGGGCTCGCTCCTCATAAACTCAAATATATTCAGGAATGGATTGAAGATCATCTCGATCAAGCGCTGACTTTGTCTGATTTAGCAAATGTTGTGAATTTAAGCGAATATCATTTTGCACACATGTTTAAGCAATCTATGAATATGGCTCCTCACCAATATGTTATGCAAAGACGTTTAATCAAAGCAAAGGGCCTGATTCAGTCTTCTCAGCTTTCTTTGCAAGATATTGCCTTAGTGTGTGGTTTTAGCTCAGCAAGTCATTTAAGCCATCGTTTTAAACAGTTCTATGGAATGAGTCCTTCACAATTAAGGTAAAGGACGCCTTGCAATTTTTATAAAAGATAAACAATTAAGCCAATCAGTGCCGATGCAAAAATGACGTACAGCACGTTAACGTTAAAGCGGAATAAAGCAATAAATGCTGCAATGGTAATGACGGCTGAAATAGCGTCAAAGTGACCAGAAAAACCGTGCGGCCATAGCACATGATAACTAAAAAATAATGCCAGATTTAAAATGACACCGACTACTGCCGCAGTAATCGCAGTGAGTGGCGCCGTAAACTTTATTTCATTATGTGTAGATTCAATAAAAGGTCCACCTGCAAAAATAAAGACAAATGAAAAAAGAAAAGTAAACCAAGTCACAATGACTGCACCAAGTACTCCAGCAAAAAATAGATGCTCAGTACCCAGTAACGAATGATTGACACCTCCTAAGAAGCCAACAAAGGCAACTACCATAATGAGCGGGCCGGGTGTGGTTTCCCCAAGTGCCAATCCATCAATCATTTGAGTGGGTGAAAGCCAGCCAAAATGATTAACAGCACCTTGATAGACGTAAGGTAAAACCGCATAAGCACCACCAAAAGTAAGCAATGCTGCTTTAGTAAAGAACCATGCCATTTGAGTATAAGAGTGATGCCATCCGAAATATGCGCCTAAAGCTAAAATGGGTAATAGCCATAGAACGATTGCCATAAAAATAAGTCTAGCTAATCGTGCCCAATGGAATTTAGCATGCTCGGGCGTAGGGGTATCATCATCAATTAAAGCACTACCATAATCTTTTTGACTAGCTTTATGACCAGCTGCAGAGGAAAGGAGCTCAGGGTACTTTTTACTAACTAAATAACCTGCAATGCCTGCTGATAAAACAATAAGAGGAAAAGGGAGTTTTAAGGCAAATATTGCCAGAAATGCTGCAATTGCGACGAACCATAGAAACTTATTTTTAAGTGAACGACTGCCTATTCGATAAGTTGCATGAAAAACAATGGCGGTAACAGCTGGCTTAATCCCGTAAAAGATCCCTGCAATAACAGGGACGTCTCCAAATTTTATATAGACCCAAGACAACCCAATTAAAATAAATAAAGACGGTAATACAAATAAAATACCTGCAACTAATCCACCAGCAGTTCTATGCATAAGCCAACCAATATAGGTTGCCAATTGCTGTGCTTCAGGACCGGGTAACAACATGCAGTAGTTCAGTGCATGCAAAAATCTTTTTTCAGAAATCCAACGCTTTTGTTCAACCAACTCCTGATGCATGACGGCGATTTGTCCAGCAGGTCCTCCAAAGCTAATAAAGCCCAGCTTGAGCCAAAATAAAAAGGCTTGCCAGAAGCTAACTTGCTTAACACTTTCAGGCAAAGGGGATTTATCATTTTCCATTTTTTATCCCATTAAAATTGGTTGATACAACTAAGTAATATCATAATAGCAATTACGAATGAATCGAGTAGGTTGAGATATACTATGCAGCTAAGATACAGAATAAAAAGGAATTTCTTATTATTTTAAAAAGATATTCTTCTAAAAAAACTTTAGAAGAATATCTAGGTCTTACTTTTTAATGATCATGTTCTAAATAATCAGGTTTTTTCGGAAGCGCAAGGCTACATAAGAAACAAATAATGAGCATGACAATAACATAAACAAAGAATGTATTTTCAATTCCAGCAGCTTTAAACTGCAAGGCAACTGAAGGTGCAGAACCACCAAAAAGGGCATTACCTACTGCATAAGAGAATCCTACACCCAAAGCTCGTACATGAGGTGGGAACATTTCAGCTTTTACTAAACCACTAATGGAAGTATAGAAGCTGAGTAACATCATCATAAAGATGAGTAGCAATGTAATGATAATCGGAGAGTCAATATTGGCACGCATCCCGACCACCATAACTGGATAGATAAAAATGGCGGACAATAAGCTAAACGCCAGCATTGAAGAGCGTCGTCCAATACGGTCCGAAATTGCACCAAATACGGGTTGGGCACACATATAGACAAATAATGCGAAGGTCATGATATAACCAACGGTTTTTCCATCCATCCCTAAATTGGTTAAGTAAGTTTTTGAATAAACAGTTTCTACATAAAACGTTAATGAACCAGCAGAAGTATATCCGACCACCAATAAAAAGGTTTTCCAGTGCTTTTTAAAGAGTTCTCTTAAGCTACCAGATTCTTTTCGTTCACTATCTTGATGAGAAAGTGTTTCTTCTAAACGACTACGGGCAAGCAAAGATAAAATTGCTGCAATACCGCCAATAATAAATGGAATACGCCAACCACCATCAAGTAATTGTTGTTCGCTTAAAAACGTTAATAAAATTACACCGAGTAAGCTTGCGAGTAACTGACCACCAGAGAGGGTGACATATTGGAAAGACGAATAAAAACCACGTTGACCTTTTAAGCCTAATTCACTCATGTAGGTCGCAACGGCACCATATTCTCCACCTACAGACAAACCTTGAAGTAACCGAACAAGGAGTAAAAGAAAAGGTGCAAATAAACCAACTTGTTCATAAGTTGGTAGGGCTGCAAACAGAAAAGAACTTAATGCCATGAGACAGATTGAGATGATCATCGACTTTTTACGGCCATGTCGATCGGCAATACGACCAAATAACCAGCTTCCAATTGGGCGCATAAAGAAGCTTGCAGCAAATACACCCCAAACATAAATAGATTTGGTTGTGCTATCCATATCTGGTGCAGTTAAAGCTTGAGTAAAGTAGGCTGCAAACACTGCATAAATATAAAAATCAAACCATTCAACTAAATTACCAGAAGCTGCACCTACAATCCCACCGATCCTGCTACGTTTTTCTTCCTGAGTATATGTCATATTTCTTCCATCATTTTGCAGACAAAAACGAGGAATTTTGGGGTATGCTGAATAGAAATAGAATGAACTCTTAAATATCACTCAATCCTGAGCATGTCCTTAAATTCCTAACCATTCATTTTTTCTAATTTTAAAATTCAATTCTAGTGAGATTACGTCCTTTTGTTCGATTTAAAGATGTTTTTACCGATAATCGAACACTTTCACCCACTTAAATTGATAATTAATTGTATTTAAAATCAGTGAGCTAATTTAACAACCGTATTTTGTATAGTATTTCTCCTTTTTAGCACTATTTTGAGCTTAAGTTTATTTTGAATATTTGGTAATACTTAAAAATTTATAGCATCAATTCTTAAGAAAATAAAAGAAATTTATATAATGAGAAGTTCATAAAAGTTGTATCAAATTCACTTAATCGAAAAAATACAGAATGTGTTGTTTCTCAATATATGTAGCTGTATTCTTGCGGGGCTAAAAATAGGCTCAGCAGTTACTTCAAGCGCTTCAAATTATGCACGGTATGGCAGGTAGTTATTCAATGGAAAGACGTTCGTTAAATCTTCACTTCATGACATGTTCTAAAACAGCATTGGCTTCATCTATTGCACTCATAACATCTGTCGTCTATGCAAATGAAGCGGAGGTTTCTCAGCTCCCAACCATTACTGTGAACGCCACACAAAATAGTGATGCGTTATATACATCCAAAAAAGTTAATTTATCTGGTTTTCAAACTGGCGATGTAAAGAAAGTTCCTGCCTCTATTACAACCATTACTTCTGAGCGCCTAGCAGATCAGCATGCAAAAACGCTGACTGATGTTGTTAAAAATGACTCCTCGTTAGGAGATGGTTACGCAGCTATTGGCTACTATCCAAACTTTGTAGCACGAGGTTTTGCGCTCGATCTAGGTTCAAGTTATCTCATTAATGGCCATACTGTACGTGGTGAGCAAAATGTAGCTTTAGAAAATAAAGAGCAAGTTGAGATTTTAAAAGGTATTTCTGCGATTCAAAGTGGAATGTCGACACCAGGCGGTGTTGTTAACTATGTAACAAAAAGACCTGCCGATGTTAAAAACATTACCGTAGATGCAAATTCAGAAGGTGGCTATACACTGGCAACGGATGTAGGCGGCTTTTTAAATGATAGTTTTGGCTATCGAGTCAATTTAGCGCATGAAAGTATTCATCCAAATGTTGATCATGCAAATGGTAAACGTGAGTTTGGCTCAGTAGCTTTAGACTGGAAAATTAATGATCGCTCTAAATTACTGTTTGATATTGAAGCTCAGCGTCAAAGTCAACGCTCAGTACCGGGCTATCAACTGCTTGATGGACAAGTGCCAACAAATGTAGATCAAGACCGTTTATTGGGATATCAGTCTTGGAGTAAACCTGTTGTAAATAACAGTCTAAATGCGAGTTTAAAATATCAATATGCATTCAATGATCAATGGAATGGTAGCTTAAGCGCGTCACAAAGCCGTGTTGTGATTGACGATAATAGTGCTTTCCCATGGGGATGCTATAGCAGCATTTGTGAAGTTAATGGTTTGGGTAATACTTTTGATAAACACGGTAATTATGACATTTACGATTTCCGAAGCCCAGATGACACACGTATAACTAATCAGTTTGCTGCTGGGTTAAATGGTCAGTTCAGTACGGCCAATATTCAGCATCAAGTTGCTTTCGAAATACAGCGTACTTATAAAACTTTAAAATACCATACACCACTTAATGTAGTGGTCGGAACAGGCAATATCTATCAAGATACGATTGACTATAATCCTTCAACGGAAAGCCCAGGCGATCGTTATAAAGTTTTAGAAAGTGATCAGACGGCATTCACCATATCTGACCGTGTCCAATTTAATGATCAATGGTCAACTTTATTAGGTGGAAAACTTATTCACCTTGACGAGCAAGCTTATAATTCAGATGGGCAGCAAAGCCGAGATACAGACTTAAATAAGTTTTTACCACAATTAGCGCTCACGTATAGCCCAACTGCTACAACTAATCTTTATGCTTCATATGCCAAAGGTTTGTCAGATGGTGGTGAAGCTCCATGGTATACAAACAATGTCAAATATGGCATTGGGCCCCAGATATTATCACCTAGAAATTCTGAACAATATGAACTTGGTATTAAACAACAAATACGTAACTTCCTAGTAACAGCAGCTTTTTTTGATTTAAAACAAGATAATCAATATAGCAAAGTGAATGCAGACGGGACTTTCGATTTTATTGAACAAGGCAAACAGCACAACCAAGGTATTGAACTCGGTTTAGCAGGTGCTTTAACTGATACACTTGATGTAAGTTCGGGTGTTACCTATACCAAATCTCGTCTTGTTGATATTGATACTGACAGCTACAAAGGTCATCAAACTCAGAATGTGCCAAAAGTACGCGCAACAGCCCAGCTATCTTATAAAGTACCTTCAATTGAAGGGTTAAGATTACTCAGTGGCATGCAATACAGTAGTAGTAAATATGCAAATAAAGAGGGAACTGCAAAAGTAGGTGGATACAGCGTCTTTAATATTGGTGCTGCCTATAAAACAAATTTTGCTGGGCATGACACTACTTTTAGATTCAATATTGATAACTTATTTAATAAGAAATATTGGCGCGATGTAGGTGCATTTATGGGTGATGACTATTTATTCTTAGGTAACCCTCGTACAGCCCAATTCTCTACAACGTTTAGTTTTTAAAATATAAACAAATAAAAAAGGAGCTTATGAAAGCTCCTTTTTTATTTCAGGAATTAAGCCGACATTTTAGGTTTAACCATATTATTAATCGACAAGATATCATCAAGCACTTGTGCTGATAATAAACCTTCGTTCTGAACTAAAGCCAATACGCTTTGTCCAGTTTCGTTTGCAGTTTTAGCAATACGAGTTGTTGTTTCATAACCTAGGTATGGATTAAGTGCAGTCACAATACCAATTGAGTTTTCAACTAAAGCCTTACAGTGCTCAGGGTTCGCCGTAATAGTATCGATACATTTACTTTGGAACATTGCCATTGCTTTACCAAGCAGATCCATAGATTCAAATAATTTGAATGCAATAAGTGGTTCCATTGCATTTAACTGTAATTGACCTGCTTCAGCAGCTAAAGTTACAGCCAAATCATTTGCAATAATCTGGAAACAAGCCAAATTCATCGCTTCAGGAATAACTGGATTTACTTTACCAGGCATGATCGAACTACCAGGTTGACGAGCTTCTAAGTTAATTTCATTGATACCAGTACGTGGACCACTTGAAAGTAAACGTAAGTCATTGGCAATTTTAGAAAGTTTAGTTGCGGTGCGTTTGAGTAAACCAGATAAAAGAACAAAGTCACCCATATCTGAAGTTGCTTCAATTAAATCGGGAGATGATTTAATTTTCTTATCAGAGATTCTTGCAAGCGCTTGAATAGCGAGTTCACGGTAACTATATTCAGTGGTAATACCAGTACCAATCGCTGTACCGCCAAGGTTCATATAAGCTAGAACATTTGGAATAAGTGTATTAATTTGCTCAAGGTCTTTTTGCAGAGTAACCGCAAAAGCACCAAATTCCTGACCTAAAGTCATAGGTACAGCGTCTTGTAACTGAGTACGACCCATTTTTAAGATGTGCGCAAACTCTTGAGACTTGTTAAGGAAGCTAAGAATCAAATTGTTAAATGGAAGATTTAACTCATCTAAGCTAAGTAATAGACCTAAACGGATTGCAGTAGGGTATACATCGTTTGTTGATTGCGACATGTTAATGTCGTTATTTGGGTGCAAATATTGATATTGACCTTTTGCATGCCCCATATATTCTAAAGCAACGTTTGCTAATACTTCATTAGCATTCATATTAGTTGAAGTACCAGCACCACCTTGTAACATATCAATTGGGAACTGGTCGTAGAAGTTACCGCGAATAAGCTGATTACAGCTGTATTCAATCGCTTCAAATTTAGTTTGATCTAAGTTTTTAAGATTATGGTTTGCTTCAGCACAGGCTAATTTAACCATAGCTAATGCTTTAATTAAATTAGGGAAATTTCCAACTTTGCTATTTGTTAAGTTGAAATTTTCTAAAGCACGTAATGTTTGAACTCCGTAATAATGGTCATTATTGATCTCTCTATGACCAATAAGATCCTTCTCAATACGGGTAGTAATATCAGCGTTCATCATTAAACTTCGAATCATTAAAGATGATTCATCTTAGAATTCGAAATGCTTCACTTCTAATGCATTTATTAAAGCAATTATGCATTTTTTGCATATCAAAAATTCTAGGATGTCAAAATCAATTTCACTGTATAGAGCTAAAAATATTTTAGAGATTATAAAATAAATAATATATTCAAATGCTTATTTGTATTTTTTGTATAAAGAACTAGGAAGCGAAATGAGAGTCCTTAAAAGTAGAGGAGACCTGATTGAATAGTCTTTGGCTAAAAGATTGATTAGATTATTTGAAATATCATGTGAATATTAACTTTTATGATCAAATAGTGAGTTTTATTTAATTATTTTTAATAAAATTGTGATGCATTTCACATAAAAATACATATAATACAGAAAATTTTGTTTTATTAAGTCTATGTTAAAAGTAACTGCTGCTTTAATGATACTAGGAAGTTTTACTTGTTACGTCCTTTTCGGACATCAAGAAAAACCTGAATCCAAAAGTTCACACATGCTTAAAGAAGCTAAGCAATCTATTCAAAATGCTGAGCTATCTATTCAAAAAGCCAAACAAAATATTCCTTTGGCATCTTATCAATCTTAATTCATAGAAATTATTGTTTATTCAATAGTTTTTAGAATGCAATTTTTGAAGATGTAGCGCTGTAAAGAGACAAATGCATGAGAATGAAGTTTACTGCATATGACCCTAACTCTGGTGAAAAACTGAGCTTGAAAGAGCATATTCATCACATGGATAAATACACAACTTATGTTTTTTATAGTGATGAAAAAGATAACATGGTTTTTAATCCTCAGAAAAAACAGATTTTTGAAATTAGCCAATACACTTCAAACATGATGGTTGAAATTTCAAGGAAGTTATACTATTTAATTGGCGAATATTAGATCATTTTATAGAGGTCTATGCTGACTGAAGACAGCTTTTAAAAGTTGATTTAACAATTTCTCTGTCCGCAAATAGATACTTTAGTATAATAGTCGGGATTATTTTTTTAGCTTATAATTTTTTAAATATTGTATTTAAATACAATAAATTATTATGACTACTTAAATCCTGAAATGAGGTAAGGTAATAATTGATGCATAAATTATTACCTTATCGCCCTATGCTAAAGGCAAATACTTTTTTTGATTGGGTAGAGTAGTAAAAGGTATAAATTTAACTTTTTAAAAGTTTTTGAATACTAGAATAGTGTAGCAATTAGGTACTTCCAAATTTAATCAATGACACAAGGATGAGTTATTGAAACAGTTCACAGTCCGCATTCTTCCCCAAGGTGCGGACTTTTTTTATCTATTCTAAAAGCGAAAATTTTTATTATTTCCCTAATGAGTTGATTAAATAAAAGCCAATACTTATTTTTCAAATTTATTGTACTTAAAGACTTGATTTATTTAATTGATGTTGGATTTTTATTTGATTTTATTAGTTTTTTTACTTTATCTTTATTTAAGTTCATTTCGTATCGCTTTAAAACAAATACTATTATTTTCTTATCTTCTTTTCTATGTCAAAATTATTAAATACTTTATTTTCATAGTTTGGCTTTGTCCTTACGCTTCTCCCATTTTTGCAGGTACTCCCTATGTTTTCTCATTTTTATCCATCACTCCATTTACTCATACTATTTCCCAAAAATATCAATTAATAAAATTATAAATCTAAAAAGGGAATAGATAAGATGAATTTAGAAGTTCGTTGGGTAGAGGATCTCCTCACATTAGAAAGTGAACGTTCGATTTCAAAAGCTGCAGAGAAAAGATTTATTAGTCAGTCTGCTTTTACTCGAAGAATTCAGCAAATTGAGGAAATGATTGGTGCTGAAGTCATTATTAGAAACAACAAAAATAATATCGAATTTACTGACATTGGACGAATTTTGTTAGTGATGTCTAAGAACATTGAAAAGCAGGTTGAGGAGACTGCAAAACTCATTAAGAATATTAAAAATGAAACTGAATCTACTATTCGTTTTTGCGTTGTTCACTCCTTAGCTTCTGGCTTTTTAACTACTTTTTTAAAGAAATTCCCTACACTTATTCGTGATTTAAAAATTGAAATCGTAGCAACAAATAGTGGCGAAGGCTTATCTTTATTAAAAGAGGGTGCCTGTGATTTCATGATTTGTTATGCAGATAAAAGCAATATTAGAAAAGTCGGAGATGATATTTTAAGTGGTATTAAAATTGCTGAAACAGTCATTGTACCTGTATCTGCAACTGAGCCTGACCATAGTCCTAAACATACAATTCAAAGTAATTTTGCTCTGCTTGCGTATAGTAAACATGCTTATTTAAGGAAGCTTGTTGACCAACTCATTGAGGGTAAACTGATATATAAAACATTATACGAAACAGACAATGCCACCAATTTAAAAGAGCTGGTTCTACAAGGGTTGGGTGTTGCATGGATTCCAAAAATTAACGTTGAAGATGACCTTGCCGCTGGAAAATTAGTCATTTTGGACCAGCAAGATTATTGTCTTGCTCAAGATATTTATATCTTTAAAAATAATTTGAGTGATAATAAATCGGTACAACAAATATGGAATGGTTTTAAAGCCCAGCAAGAATAATAGGTTCCTATTTGAAATGGGTGAGGTTCACGAGATTTATATATAAATTAATCAAATAAGTGGATTATGCTTTGGTCTTTACGATGAAAGGCGTTATAAAGCATTGCCCCTCGTCTAAATTCTTTGTTAATTTAGAGTAAATATCAATAAGTCAAAAGTAGGGTATCGAGATACCCTTGCATTTCATACCTGCTTTGAACTTATTTTCAATGGACTATTTAGTCCAAGCGGAGACAATTTTGTTTGATCTAGACAGTAGATTATTAAATATTTTTTATCATATTTATCGGTTCAAAAGTGTTTCAATGGCCGCAGATGCCATCGGTTTAACACAACCGAGTGTAAGTAACGGTCTAAACAAAATTCGCCAACATTTTAATGATCCTTTGTTTATTCGAGTTGGAAATGAAATGATTCCGACCGAACTTGCAAAGCAGATTTTTCCTTTAATTAGTGAAGTTATTGATAAAGTTGAAAGTATTAATAACTTTAATGTGAACTTTGATCCCTTAACGTCTGATCAATTATTTACCATTGCAATGACTGATGTATCCCATTTAGTTTTATTGCCGCAGTTAACCAACTACTTAAAAGAAAAAGCGCCTCTCATTCGTTTAAATATTAGACCTATTACGCCTGAAACCAGTTATCAAATGGCAAACGGTGAAATTGATCTTGCCATAGGCTTTCAGAGGTGGTCCCACATGTTTGAACAACTAAAAGCTTATTTATAAGTGATACTCTGCTCTAGTTAAGCTACCTTATTTTGTTGTGGTAGCTGGTCATAGTAAAACTCATCTGGAGTCATTTTGTCCAGACTCGAATGAGGTCGTTTCAAATTATAAAATTCAAAATATGCGTTTAATTGCTTCTTCGCATCCAAAACATTGCTGTAGGCTTTGAGATACACCTCTTCATATTTAACGCTCCGCCATAATCGTTCAACCATCACATTATCAACCCATCGACCTTTACCATCCATGCTGATTTGGATGTCATTTGATTTCAATACATCAATAAATGCATCACTGGTAAACTGACTGCCTTGGTCTGTATTAAATATTTCAGGTCGACCATATTTTTCAATAGCTTCATTTAATGTTTCTATGCAAAATGTAACCTCCATACTAATCGATACTCTATGCGCAAGTACCTTGCGGCTATGCCAATCAATCACAGCACATAAATAAACAAAGCCTTTTGCCATAGGGATATACGTTATATCCGTAGACCACACTTGATTACTGCGCTGAATAGCCAATCCTTTGAGCAGATATGGATATTTGCGGTGAGCTTGATTAGCCTGGCTTAAATTTGGTTTGCAATATAACGCATTAATGCCCATTTTCTTCATTAAAGTACGTGTATGACGTCGTCCTATATGATGTCCTTGACGATTCAACAAATCACGCATCATACGGCTACCTGCAAAAGGGTATTGCATATGTAACTCATCCATACACCGCATCAGCTTCAGATCTGATGCACTCACAGGTTTTGGGCGATAGTAATAACAACCACGGGAGACTTTCAGCAGCTGAGCTTGCTTAGATACTGAAATCTGAAGTGAGTCATCGATTAACTTTTGTGGTTGAAGCGGCCCAGTTTCTTCAACACACCTTCTAAAAAATCAATTTCTAATGCCTGCTCACCGATTTTTGCATGTAGTTTTTTTAGATCGATGGGTGGTTCTGTTGGAGCTTTTGATTGATCGAAAGCTTGCGAGGAAGCTGAAATCAGTTGATTTTTCCAGTCGATAATTTGGTTTTGATGAACATCAAATTCAGCACTCAATTCAGCAAGTGTTTTTTCTGCTTTAATCGCAGCAAGTGCTACCTTAGCTTTAAAATCATTTGAATGATTTCTTCTTGGTCTACGTGCCATAAAATACTCCATATATTGATGTTTATAACATCATTTGGGGAGCAAAATATCACTTATAAGTGTTGTTCAAATTTCCTGATCCACCTCTTTCTACCACAGTTAGAAGAAGGTTTTTATCAGCAGAAATTTTTCCGTCAACATTATGTTGTGATGTGTTCAAAGAATCATCCTCGTTTAGACCCCAATAATTTTACTTTAGAAGATTATATGCGTGAGTATCATATCGATATTGATGCAGGTATTGGGCATTATCACATTAAAAATGAGCTTCAAAATAAGGGCTTAGATAGGAATATTCTAATTCGTTTACCCAGCTATTTAGGTGTGGGCTTAGTTGTTCAAGAAACTGATGCTATTGCCACTGTGCCATATTATTTAAGCCAAGTTTTATTGGTTAGAGAAAACTTACAGATTTTACCTGCACCTCTTGATTTTCCAACGTATGACGTTAAACAACATTGGCATATGTCTTGTCATCACAAGAGTAGTCATAAATGGTTCCGACAAACCTGTTACGAGCTATTTAGAACAGCTTAGATTTTTCTTGTAAAAAAAAGAAGATGTAAGAAAAGCCCTTACATCTTCTTTTAATTTTTTAATTAAATTTCAATCGCTACAGCGGTTGCTTCACCACCACCAATACATAGGGCAGCAACACCTTTCTTTTTACCTAAGCGTTTTAAAGCATAAATGAGAGAAAGGATAATTCTTGAACCCGTTGCCCCAATTGGATGACCTAAAGCACATGCGCCGCCATGTACGTTAACTTTTGCTTCATCAATGCCTAGCTCATGAATAGGTGCCATTGCCACCATTGCAAAAGCTTCATTAATTTCCCAAGCATCTACTTCATCAACTGACCAACCCGCACGCTCAAGTACTTTTTGAATTGCACTAATCGGGGCAATTGTAAATTCACTTGGATGCTGCGAATGAGTCGAAGTCGCCACAATTTTTGCTAAAGTATTTAAACCATGGGATTGTGCATATTCTTCAGTAGTCAGTACTAATGCAGCAGCACCATCAGAAATGGAGCTTGAGTTCGCTGCAGTAATTGTTCCGTCTTTACTAAAAGCAGGGCGTAAAGTTGGGATTTTCTCAAGATTAGCTTTTAATGGTTGCTCGTCTTGATCAACAACTTCGACACCTTTACGTGTTTTCACTTCTACAGGAACGATCTCGTCTTTGAAGTAACCTTCGGTAATTGCGGTTTGCGCTTTTTTAAGTGAAGAAATCGCAAAGTCATCCATTTGCTGACGTGTAAAGCCTTTCGTATTCGCCATATCTTGCGCAAAAGAACCCATTAAGCGGCCTGTTTCAGCATCTTCAAGGCCATCTAAAAACATATGGTCTTTAATTTCGCCGTGGCCCATACGGTAACCACCGCGAGCTTTGGGCAAAATATAAGGTGCATTGGTCATAGATTCCATGCCGCCAGCCACAATAATATTTGCACTGCCTGCTTTTAAAGTATCCGATGCCATTAATACTGCTTTCATAGCAGAGCCGCACAGTTTATTAATAGTAACTGCACCAACATGATCAGGTACACCAGCTTTACGCATTGCTTGACGAGCAGGGCCTTGGCCAATACCGGCACTGAGTACACAACCAAAAATAACTTCATCTACTTGTTCAGGTTTAACACCTGCGCGTTGGATCGATTCACGGATGACAGCAGCGCCAAGTTCTGGAGCGGTTAGAGAAGATAAACTGCCCTGAAAACCACCCATTGCAGTACGGCTACCTGAAACTATAACAATTGAACTCATCTTAATATCTCTTATTGGTGTTTTTGCTAAATTTGCCTTTAGCCGAAACTAAAGACTCCAGTAAATTAAAAAGTTGGAGGGGTGTAACTGAGCGTTCTACCAAAGAACCACAGTAAGAATAAAACTAATGGAAAATGCACAACGAGCTGAGTGACTGTAAAACCAATCACATCTTTTGCTTTTAGTTTTAAAATGCCTAACATTGGAAGCATAAAGAATGGATTGATTAAGTTTGGTAAAGCTTCAGCTGCATTATAAATTTGTACAGACCAGCCCAAATGAACCTTTAAATCATTTGCTGCTTGCATAACATATGGGGCTTCAATAATCCATTTTCCACCACCTGAAGGAACAAAGAATCCAAGTACGGCAGAGTAAACTCCCATCACAATGGCAAAGGTTTCTTTTGATGCGATAGAAACGAAAAACTCAGCAACATAGTGTGAAAGTGATAAGTCCTGACTGTTTAAAGCTTGCGTCATAATAAAAGCAATACTTCCGTAAAGTGGAAACTGAATTAAGATTCCTGATACGGCTGGAACTGCTTTTGAAACAGCATTTAAAAAGTTTCGTGGTGTTCCATGCAAGGCTAAACCTAGCATTAAAAATACAAAGTTGTATGTGTTCAAGCTTGAAATGGCAATGATTGGATTACTTTTTGAAAATTCAAAAAACATCCAGATTAAACCTAAAGCAACCACAATAATCGTTAAAATCGGTGAGTTTTCTAACCAGTCGCCTGGACGTGTAGATTTCTCTTCATTTAGTTTTTCTTCTTCAAACTGCACGTTAAAACTATCAATGGTTTTAACGTTATTACCTTTGGGAGCTGACCAATAGGCAATGGCGATTGAAACAATCACCAAAATAATGGTCATTGCAATTGATTGCCAAAGGAATATCGTTTCGGTAAATGGAATAACACCTGTTAAGTTATAAATAGATTCAGGCAAACTACTTTTATTTGCTTGAAGCTGTGCTGCTGAAGAACTGATTCCAAGTGCCCAAGTTGCACCCATACCAATGATTGCTGCCGCAGCCGCTGCGCGGTAATCCATATTTAGCTCTTTACGTTTTGCTAAAGCAATCACTAAAAGCGCTGTAAGAATGGTACTAACTGCCCAATTGACCAGTGAAATTAATAAGCTGACGGTTGCTACCAAAACAATAGCACCACGACCAGAACTTGGAATACGTGCCATTTTTTGAATTAAAAATTTTACGGGCTTAGATACAGAAACGACATAACCCACAATAATGAGCATGGTCATTTGCAGGGTAAATGGAATAAGACTCCAGAAACCATTACCGAATGAAGTTGCTACATCTTTAATTGGAGCACCAATACTTAAAGCGGCAATAGAGACTATAATGACGCCAAGTAATGCAAAAATATATGAATCAGGAAACCATTTTTCAGACCAGTTACTAATTCGAAGGGCAAATCTTTCAAAAATTCCTTGCTGTTTTTCCATAGCTCAAAAATCCTTCTCGTTCTTATTTATAAACAGCACATCCGGTGCTTAAAAGGTTAAGACCCAAACTCACTTGCTAGCTTGAGCCTTATACAGCTAATTAAATCTTAGAATTTACGCGACTAAGGTTTTATAAAAATCGACACCTGTAGCAGCTTGAATCTGTTCAAGCGTGACATCTTTAGCAAGTTCAATCAGTTCTACGCCTTGAGGTGTAATATCCATTACGCCTAAGTCAGTAATGACTCGGTGAACGACACCTTTACCTGTTAAAGGTAGGCTACAGTTTTTCACGATCTTTGGTGTACCGTCTTTTGCACAATGTTCCATAAGTACTACAACTTTTTGGACACCAACAACCAAGTCCATTGCACCGCCCATTCCTTTAACTTTTTTGCCAGGAATCATCCAGTTGGCTAAGTCACCATTTTCGGAAACTTCCATTGCACCTAAAATCGCAATGTTGACATGACCACCACGGATCATGGCAAAAGATTCTGAGCTTGAGAAAAAAGCAGCACCAGGACGAGCAGTAACAGTTTGTTTACCAGCGTTAATTAAATCGGCATCAACAGTTTCTTCAGTTGGGAACTCACCAATCCCTAATAGGCCATTTTCAGACTGAAGCCAAACATTAATATTTTCAGGAATATAATTAGCAACTAGGGTAGGTAGTCCAATACCTAAATTGACATAAAAACCGTCTTCAAGTTCTTTTGCAGCACGTTGTGCCATTTCATTGCGTGACCAAGCCATTTTACACTGCCTCCGTGCTTAAAGTTTTATGCTCAATACGTTTTTCAGGTGAAGCATTAAGTACAATGCGGTTTACATAGATACCCGCTAAATGGATCTCATCCGGATCCAATTCACCAATTTCAACAACCTGTTCAACTTCTGCGATAGTAATTTTTCCAGCCATTGCACATTCAGGGTTAAAATTTTGAGCAGTTTTACGGAATACTAAATTACCCGCTTTATCTGCTTTATAAGCTTTAACAAGTGCCACATCTGCTGTTAAAGATTCTTCTAAAATATAATTTTTGCCATTAAAAGTACGTTCTTCTTTACCTTCCGCAATGAGTGTACCTACACCAGTTTGAGTATAAAAAGCAGGAATTCCTGCACCGCCAGCGCGTAATTTTTCAGCTAAAGTGCCTTGAGGAGTAAGCTCGACATCGAGTTCACCATTTAAATATTGGCGTTCGAATTCTTTGTTTTCTCCAACATAAGAAGAAATCATTTTTTTGATTTGTTTAGTTTGAAGTAAAATGCCTAAACCAAAATCATCTATACCAGCATTATTCGAAATACAAGTTAGACCAGTTACACCGCTTTGCTTTACTGCAACAATCAGTTTTTCAGGAATTCCGCATAAACCAAAACCGCCTACAGCGAGTGTTTGATTATCTGCAATAACATCTTTCAGTGCTGCCTCTGCATTGGCATAAACTTTATTCATTCTGTTGTTTTCCTATATCCCTTAGTAGTTTAGTTTTAGCATCACATTTTGCGTTATAGAAGTTAATTTTTTTAAAGGATTAATAAGTATAATCAATGAATGGCAGCAAATTCGCAACAAAAGATAAGAAAGATAAAAGCGAATTATCTTAAAAATAATCATTCAATTTATTGAAATTTATAACTATTAATAAATTTCACTTAAACGCAGGGGTAACTCATCCTAAAATACAGTCTTTAATTTTTTAAAATTTATATTGAACTAAAGCCTCAATAAATTGAGTAGAAATATTTGAAATTTCAAAATTCTTTTTATAAACAATTCCCACTGTCTTATGAATAGCCTCATCCTTTAATTCAATGAGTACGTTATGTTCTTTATCGATGTGTTTGGCAAAATGCCTTGGTATAGCACTCACACCAATTCCATAAGCAACAAAACTTGAAAGTGATGAAATTTGATGGCATTCAACTTTCAAATCGAGTGTTATATTATTTCGCAAACAATTTTGCTCAACTAAATATCGAACAATGGAAGGTTTTTGCAAAGTTACAAATGGGTTTGAACAAAGCTCATGCCATGTAATAGAGGGCGATTGAGCAAGTGGGTGAGTCTTTGGTAATAGCGCCAAGAAATCTTCTTCAAATAGAGGCTTAAATTCTAAGCCTTCGGTGAGATCGGGTTCAAAGCAAATGCCAAGCTCGAAAATACCATCTTGAACTTTTTCTATAATGGTCTCATTTGGAATATCGTGAATTGAAAAGTTGAGATTGGGATGAAGTGCTAAAAATTGATGAATGACCTCAGGTAGAATTGCATGAGTCACAAAAGGCATTGAAGCAATACTTAAAGTTCCCCGATTAAGCTTAAAGCGTTGTTTGACATCATTCTCCATCTCATCCCAATTGGCGAGCAATTTTTTAGCATAGGGAATGAGGGATTTGCCTTCTTGGGTAAGCTCAACACGGCGTGTATTACGGTTAAACAGTTTACCGCCTAATTCTTCTTCTAAGCTTTTAATGGTGAGGCTTAAAGCAGATTGACTGAGATGTAGCTCTAAAGAAGCATTGGCATAGTTGAGTGTACGCGCAAGTGCTAAAAAAGCTTTTAGTTGTTTAAGCGTCATTTCATTCCTTTAGATTACTCAACTTACCTAGAAGGGTAATTTATACGAAAATTTGCCTAATATGATGTTTTTTGACAAAAAAATTAAGAAAAAGAATAATCAAATTCTTACTTAATATAGAACAAGCAATAGGTATTAAAAATACTGGTTACTTTAGTAAGTTGTCCCAACAAAATTCATCCCTATTATTCGCAAAATATATGAACATGCCGATTATATGAAAAAATAAATAACCCATCCAAATTTTTTGAGGAGCAACTTTCAAACCTTCTAATAATATAGTTATAGAATAAATAGTGATCATAAACGTGAAAAAGATGATATAGGTCGTACTTACTATAAATTTATGTCTTGGTGCTAATTGAGCAATTTTATATCCAATCAAAATTTGCATCCCCCAATTTATAATGAGTGTAACTATAGTCAAAATTAATTTCGGTGTATTTAAGCTTTCTAAGGAAGTTTGTTCGATGATAAAAATAGTTTGCCACAGTACAAACATACCAAGAGGATACAAAACAAATTTAAGCCACATAGTTTTTCATTTTCTTATAAACATTTATGTGGGCATTCTATTGAATTATAAAAATAAAATAAATACTGCTTTGAAGAAAATATATCTATATATCAAGTCTCCCTTATTTCAATTAAAATATTCATGAATTTTAAATTCTTTAGAACTCAATTTAAAAGATAAATGAAATTGTGCAAAGGTAAAATTGATGAATAAAAATGTTCTTGGCTTAGTGTTGATACCACTTATATTGAGTGGTTGCGTCAAAAAAGCAGAAGAAAAGACTACAGAAAAAGTAGAAAAAACACCAACTACAAAGGTGAAAGAACTACCTCAAAAAGAAGAGAATGTTATTCCTGCCATGATAGCGCGCAATTTTGTTGTAAAGTTTGAACAACCCAAAATTTGTGGGCCTAATCCAGATGTTGAGGGGATTGTATGTACTTCTAAAGAAGCTATTGCACTTAAAAGTAATATTAATTGGATTGATCAAATAATTGATAAAGAAATCCGTAAGGATTATGCAGATGCTCTTACCCCTCCATCAGAAAAGCAAAAGCAATTAAATCAAACCCAAGCTGAAGGTCTTAATAACTGGTCAGAGAGTGTAGTTTACCGCTTTAATGGGCAGTTTGGTCAATATGTGCAACTTTCAAAAGTTAGCTCGGAATATTCTGGCGGAGCACATGGCATATCCACTTTTGAAGATTATGTTTTTGACTTAAAAAGTAAAAAACGGATTGGATTAAAAGATATTGTAGTTACTGGAAAAATGAATGCACTTAAAGATGAATTATGGAAACAATACGAATATTGGTGTCAAGAAAAAGATATGGAACCCTATATTAGTAAAGAAGACTTTAAAGTAAGTGAAAATTTTTATATTAACCAATCAGGCGGGATTACATTTGATTTTCAGCTTTATGAGTTAGCTCCATATGTCTTAGGTCCTGTGAGTTTAGAGTTACATGATACAGACCAACTGATAAAACCTGAGTTTTTACCACCAAGGCCTGCTTTAAAAACTGAAGTGTAGAGATTCATAATAGTTTGTAAATTGATTAAACCACCTTCGGGTGGTTTGCCTGAGTCTATAAATCAAACCTAACTATTTTTTATTTATCTATCTACAGTTAATTTTATCGACTTTATCAAGCGACATTTTGTGACGCTTATCATATAGTTTTTATTGAAAATAATTATAATAAAGTGCAAATTATATTAGCAAATAATATTTAAGTTATTAAACGATAAATTTTTTGCATTCTAATATTAAATATCTGGATAAATTATGAGTTTGATGACAACAGTAGAAAATATTACAGAATTACTAGCTATTCAAAATCCAGCAGATGGTCAGGTTGTTTATGTTAAATCTTATCATTTAGGGTTGGGGAAAGGTGGCGGTCAATTTGAGTTTAACAGTACTAAAATAAATCAGAATGATGAAATTATAAATTTTAATGGCTGGATCAGAATAAATATTCAAGCTGTAACACCTGAGATGGCAGGAGCAAGAGGAGATGGGATTACAAATGATTCTGAAAAAATACAAAAAATGATCGAATTTATTTTTAAAAATAAATTTTCTATGTATTGTGAATCCACATCTTATGGAATCTCTCAAACTTTAATTATTCCAAGAAATAATGATCAAAGTTTTGTAAATGATAGATTTGTAGAGTTAGACTTCAAAAGATCTGATTTTGTTATGCTAGCAAATACAACATTATTTACTTCCGGTTATTATAATTTAGACAATCTTTTAATTTCTAGTTTTGGTCAACCATTTGAATCGCAAAATACCTATTTTACGCTACTTCAGAACTTTACTATATCCTCTAAAGTAGGGTATTTAACAAAGACTGCGCTGACTCTGCAAGATTGGCATCAAGGTTGCGAAGTTAAAAACATAAGCTCTCATGTATGCCAAACTATTTTAGAGTCGCGACAATCTTTTTATTGTAAATTTAAAAATATTAATGGTTCATATTCTGGTGGTTTAGTAGGAGAAAAGACTGGTAATAGATTTGTTTTTACAGGAGATCACAATCTATGCTCTTTTGAACAGTTAGTTGCAGTGAATTCTATAAATGCTTACACATTTGATGGGTCAGTAACAGCTTGCTATTTTAATGAAAATTCAATCGAGGGTGTAGAAAATGGGTTAATCTTTAATTCAACTGTTTTTGATATTATGATCTCGAACAACTATATAGAAGGAATTACAGGAAGTGTTGTTAAATTTAATAGTTATGTCCATAGTTCAAGATTTTCAAATAACTATATTAACTTTGTGAATCATCCGGAAGCATATTTTATTGAACATATTCCTTTACCCGCTAATAATATTTATATAGAAAGCTCTAATCATTTTATTAATTTAGATAGTGATAAGCAGATTTTTAAAAACTTCTCAGATGTGACATATAGTAATGGTATTGTATTTGAAAGATATAAGACTAATAGTAATGATTATAGAGATTTACTTGCAGACAATATGTTTTTTAGTAAAAATATGACAATAAAAAAGGATTACCAGTTCACAGGCTGTTTAGGTAAGTCAACTAATGTTTATGTGAGTGGAAACTATGCAGGACGTTTTTCAAAAGGGATGGATGGGTTAAATGGGGCTAAATGGGTTAATACTTTTGGCACAGATTTGAAAATTGAAACAGCTATTTTAAATTCTCAAACACAGCGTATTTACGTAAATCTTGCAATTGATAATGGAAATACAGTTACATTTATTGCGGGTGAGTTTATTGGGGGATGGTCACACTCAAATTTTTATAAATTTACTGATACTGGTTTAATAAAATCAAATGATCTAAATCTTACTGTTGGTGAGGAAAATTTTGTTCAGATTAACGGAAAAATGTTAGATCAAATAACTCAAGTTGTTGGTGAAGTAAGATTAATTTAAATATTTAATAATTAGAACCTATCAATTGATAGGTTCTCCTCTTTAAATATTTTTATAAAAATATATTATTATATTGTAGGATAATATGGGGTTTTAGAAAAGTATCTTCAGTTGATGCTAATTATCGTTTTTCATTTGGCTACACTTACCAATGGTAGGAATAATAAATCTGTGAAGTAAATTAAAAATATGATTTATCTTACAACAATTAAAACTTATAGTTCGCTAGTATATTGGTCATACTTTAGACTTGGTTTAAGAATTAAGCCTACTGAAGCACAGACTGTAAGAACAAGGCCTAACTGTTGTATTAAACCAGCAAGTCCGAGCATACAACCCAACAGTAAATAATACGTTAAGCCGAATAACGCACCAGCTTTGCCTGCTTGTTCTCGATAATGACGTAGTGCCTGACTAAGTATGTTTGGAATGGCAATACCGTATGCAAGAACAACCCCAGTCATAGGAATTAAGATCCATACTGTTGTTTGTAATATCCAGGCAATCAAGCTAGATAAAAATGCGAGTTGACACGCATGTCTTACCAATATTTCTGGTTCAATATTTGAGGCAAGTAGTTTTCGATTTAGTAAACTGCCTATAAGAGATGAAATTGCTAGTAATAATCCTGTCCATCCAAACGTTTCCGAACTCCATCCAAGTTGATCGAAAAGAAATGGAGCAAGGCTATAATAACTAAAAATCATTGTATTAAGCAGGGCAACTAATAGGGCGTTTTGCCAAAGCGAATTATCATGAAACATACGAATAGCAAGTGGCCGTATTCGAATATGAGTTATAGGAAAAGACCGAGTTTCAGGTAGAAAAGTAGCATTTAGTATTAACAATAGTATGGCAAGTAAAAATAAGGCAATAAATACACCTATGTAACTCCAATGACTTACTAGCCATCCTCCACTTATTAGACCGAAAACAGGGCTTACAGCTAAAGCTGCCCCCATAATTGAAAATACACTCGCTAGTTTTGCTGATTCATAACTGTCACGAAGCATGGTTTGCACTACGACAGATCCAGCAGCAGCACCAAAAGCTGAAATCATACGGGCGAGTAATAAAAATTTGAAATTTATTGTTGTGATTGCTAAGAGTGTTCCAATTCCATAACAGATCAGTCCTAATATCATTGCAGGGCGACGACCAATTTGGTCACTCAGCCATCCCCATAATGCTACACCTACTGCAAAGGCGATGAAATAAACAGAAAGTGTCTGAGCGGCTTGATTAGGACTAACTGCAAATGATTGAGAGATGTAAGGTAGTGCTGGGCTGTATATGGTTTCAACCAACTGTGGAAACATAATAAGAAGTGTTAAAAGCCATAATGGTGGACGATGCATAGCATTCATAAAATATCTCAATAAATGAATATTAAAGATTATTATTCTTGAAAGAAAAAAGTCTGATTATCATAATAAAGACTAAATATATTAATTATTGGACAAATCGTGAAAATTGCGCCGGACACTCTTTTTGATCCAGATATTTTTACAGATCCAGTAATAGGTATTGCATCCGATATAGGAGCACATGATTCAGGTCAGCATAGTCATCTTCGTCATCAGTTACTTTTTTCAGCTGCCGGTAGTATCACAATAGAAATAGATAAAACGATTTATTTGCTTCCACCACGCCGTGCAGCTTGGATTCCAGCAGGTACAATTCATCGCGCAATCATGCGTGGTGTGATGGCTTATCGCTCACTGTATTTTTTACCAACATCAGACTTATCTCAGTTGCAAATACAAATTGTTGAAGTCAATCCCTTATTTTTTGAAGTAATAGAAAGAATGGCATTTTGGCCATGGCGAATGCAGGCTGAACAACAAGCAAGTTTACTCACTGTTTTTTGTGAAGAGATATGGGCTGCACAAAGTGAAAATTGGCAATTAATGTATCCATCAGATGCTCGTCTGGAATTATGGCTAAACCGCGTACGTTTGGGGGAATTACCTCCGCGGTTAAGGCAACTCGCCCAGTTAGTAGGTGCTTGTGAGCGTACTATTAGCCGAATATTCATCCGTGATACCGGAATGAATTATCAAAACTGGAGACAGCAATGGAGATTATTAAGAGCGATGGAAATGCTAGCAGAAGGAAGACAAATAAGTGAGGTAGCGCAGCAATTAGAATTTATCAGTGATAGTGCATTCATCGTTTTTTTCCGTCAGCATACAGGTATTACTCCAATTCGTTATCTACGAAATATTTTCGATAAAAATTCGTATAAATAAAATTTTTCTCTATCTGTAATATTAGAGTCAATTTAAAAACCCAGTAGGAAAATTATTATCTTTAATTACTTGAAGTTAATCATACTTCTTCACAAAATTTGATGTCATTAAAATTTTATTAGAAACAGCAAAGTATTCAAAAAGGTTAAAGTAGGTTTGGGATTTTGATTCAATTTAATTTATTACTTTTATGTTAAAAAGCAGTTACTAACATAGTATTTCTACTAAAATCCCTATTTTTTTACTGACTATACTATGGTTTTTTATGGGAAATTTAAGAATTCTAGGTGAAACACTAGAAGATGCAGAAATATTAAAAGATGTTCAATATCATATTAAAGATAAGAGATTACCTATATCACTAAAGGATGATTTGAATAGACAAGTTTTTGAAGTTGAAAAATATTTTGGTGAAGATGAGTTTAAGAAACTTGAAGTTAAGAAAAATAGAATTAATATCTGGACAGGAATTCTTGCAGTTCCGATACTAATTTATTGTATTGCTTTGTTCTTAAGCCGATATATACACAATTTTGGAATAAATATTGATGTAGATATGATGAATCATATGTTATTTGATAACGTATTAAAGTATGTATGGCTTGTTATTCTTTATGCTGTAGCGTTCTTTGGATTGATTGGTTACTTCTACTTACTCAATAATCAAAGCAAAAAATTAATTGAAAAGAATGTTGAGAAGCTTCTAGTTAACTAAATTTTAGAATATTTAAGCCTCGCATTGTCGAGGCTTTCAGTTAAAGTTTTAAGTATTCTCTTTGTAAGTTATATTTTATAAAAATTCTACAAAGCCTTAGCAGTAATGACTTTTAAAAATCAGAAACTGAATTATGCATGACTAGTACGATCATACTGACAATAAAAGCTTTAAATTTCTAAAGGTAAATGAGCTAGGAAAAGAAATAATGTTTAAAAATTTAATAATTTCAAGTATAAAAGAATCTATTACTTTATAAGAATGAGTTATTAAAATGTCTCCTATCAAAGTACTTTTTGTTGCTGGATTTGGACCAATTACAAGAGTTAATCAAGAAAGTAAATCACTCTATCTCGACACATTAGGCCTTCCTATAAAAGCGATGGAAGGTAATGAATCTTACATGAGTACAGAAGATGGAGAGCTTGGCGGTGTAAAACATTTTGCACTGTGGCCATTAGACCAAGCAGCAAAGTCCTGCTTTGGTCGAAAAGAATGGCCCGAAGAGTTTACTATCCCTCAAAGCTGGATTGAGTTTGAAGTTAAAGATATTAATGAAGCTTCAGCTCATATGATTTCTAAAGGATATCATTTACTAGTAGATAATCGTTTAGAACCATGGGGACAATCAGTTACGCGCTTTTTAAGTCCAGAAGGAGTACTTACAGGATTAACAGTTACACCATGGTTGCGTACACCCAATTAATAAATTTTCTATCTTATCCATAAGCAATAGGTGGTTATACCTATCAAGAGACTATAAGCTTTAAACCTGAAGTTGGAAATAACGATGAAGCTTGGTATCGTGAAATGATCATTGTTGCAGTATAAAGTTCCGTTAATACGCAAAATAAAACTGATAAGTTTTACACTACATAAACTTTTGAGAAGCTCCTTTTGGGGAGCTTCTTATTTCAAATAAAACTCATTAGACAAGTCTTTTAATCACGAATACTGCAGTTTAGTTTTCTTCGTTAAAATCTTGATAATCTTAAAAACCTGTTTACCCAGCTTTATCTTTTGATGAACGATGGCATTGTCGAGTTGATCCCAAAGTTCGAATGGGAAAAATTCTGAATTATGATCAAACACCCATAACCATTGATGACTATGGGTTAATGTATCATTATCAAAACGAACATCTTGAACTTTGACAATCTTAAATTGCTTATGATGTTCGTCTTGAAGAATAATTTCATGGTTCTCCATTAGACATCCACAAATTAAAGACAATTTTCAATTCTACTAATATTCAGATTTTCTGGTGAGTTGATTAGGTTGGTATTCATTTACAAAAGATTTCTGGTTGTTAAAGTTTGTCATTTTCAAAACGATAATAATCTTTACTCTTAAAATACAAGGTTTTAAATAGGTCAGGTTGTAAGCGGGGTGTGTAGCTGTCAGAATGCCTAACTGACATCTATCTTCGAGTTATCGCTATGAGTTTAATAGGCTTTATGTATGCAAGTAAAACCAATAGTGAACATAGTCAAGTAAAACAAGATTTAATTGATATCCTCACAGAAGCAGTCAGATTCAACTCTTATAATGATATTACGGGAGTACTTTACTATGGTAATGGGTATTTCTTGCAGTATTTAGAGGGCGAGAAAGAACAGGTTGAATCGCTGTTTTATAATTCAATTTTAAAAGATTCGCGACATCAGAACTGCGAAATCATCTTTTCGGAACCATCCGAGCAGCGGTTATTTAAGCATTGGAGTATGAAATTTGCTCCTATAAATACGAAAATAAAAGATTTCTTTTTTCAACATCATGTTGATGAGTTTAACCCGTATTTGCTTAATACTACCTCAATTCCATCTTTTATTGAACTGCTTGTAGATCAACCAAATCTTAAAGCTGATCAATATCAAATTTAATCAACGCTAGGATCTGAATTAGAGTAGTTTTCTACTTAAAAAGCCCTCTTTAGAGGGCTTTTTAAGTTTAGTTGTGTTAGTTCTTTAGGCCCCTCAGCGCACTTAGACATGTAATTCATATAAAAGATTTTTCTAATATAATATTTATAAAAAATTAGAATTAACTTATTTTAAAGATATATTAACTAATCGCCTTTGTTAAATAATATCGAGATATTTATCTAATTTACTCAATAATTAATAAGTTTTATAAAACAATAGATTTTTTTAGTTAATTGAATTTTACTAAGTGACTATTTTAAGTGGCTGTATTTTATTGTTATTTTAAATTTTAAATAAATTACATTGTTTTTAAATATTTTAGTGATATTTTATTTTTAAGCTCATTTACCTATTGCCATACATGGATATTGTGATTTTTATCATTATAGGTTTGGGATAACCTAAATATCTTTTGGTAACTTTATTGAACCTAGTATTTATTCTTTAGGGAGAAAGAATATATGTGGGAATTATTTGTAATTCTACTTTCACTTGGGCTGTTAATGTATACAGCTTACAAGGGCTTTTCAGTCATTCTCATGGCACCAATTTGTGCCTTACTTGCAGTTCTACTTATAAATCCAGCCAATGTTTTACCATTTTATTCAGGTGTTTTTATGCCCAAAATGGTGAACTTTATTAAAGATTATTTTCTTGTCTTTTTGCTTGGCGCAATTTTCGGTAAAGTCGTTGAAATGTCAGGAATTGCTGAGTCTATCGCTCGAACTATTGTAAGATGGATTGGAGCAAAGAAAGCAATTTTAACGGTTGTATTGCTAGGTGCAATTTTAACCTATAGCGGTGTAAGTTTATTTGTTGCTGTATTTGCCATTTATCCTTTTGCAAACCAGCTTTTTAGACAAGCTAATATTCCAAAACGTTTAATTCCGGGAACTATCGCGCTTGGTGCATTTACCTTTACTATGGATGCCTTGCCAGGTACGCCTCAAATTCAAAATGTAATTCCAACCACATTCTTTGGTACAAACATTTATGCCGCACCTTTCTTGGGAATTATTGGTGCTATTTTTGTTCTATGCATGGGTTTAACCTACTTAGAATGGCGTCGCCGTACTGCTGCAAAAGCGGGTGAAGGGTTCTCTGGTTTTGGTATAGAAAATATGCCGTCTCAAGAAACTGAAGCCGATATGAATTTGCAAAACAATGGAAGCTCCGCTCGTCAGTTTTTAGCGTTTGTACCGCTTATTCTTGTTGCAGTAATGAACAAATATTTGTCTAAAGCAATCAAAGAGTGGTATCCAAATGGCTTTGATTTTGCCACCGTTGGTTTAGCAGATTACACCGTAGATGTTGCCAAAACTAGTGCGATCTGGGCGGTTGGCCTTGCGCTTATTGTGGGAATTATTGCTGCAATTTTATTTGATTATCAGCGTGTAGTAACTAATTTTAAAGAAGGTATTAATGCAAGTATTGGTGGCTCACTTTTAGCAGTAATGAATACAGCTTCTGAGTATGGTTTTGGTGCGATTATTGCCTCACTACCGGGCTTTGCTTTAATTAGCCATGCAATGAGCAGCACTTTCACAAATCCTTTAGTGAATGGGGCAGTGACAACAACCGTTTTAGCAGGTATTACCGGTTCAGCTTCTGGCGGTATGAGTATCGCTTTGAGTGCAATGGCTGAACATTATAACGCCGCGATTTTAGCTGCTGGTATTCCACCAGAAGTTATGCACCGTGTGGTTGCGATGGCCTCAGGTGGTATGGATACCTTACCGCACAACGGTGCCGTTATTACTTTACTTGCTGTTACAGGGTTAACCCATAAACAATCGTATAAAGATATTTTTGCAGTTACGGTAATTAAAACATTAGCTGTATTTGTGGTGATTACGGTCTTTACCGTAACGGGTATTGTTTAAATCAGCACGTTATAAGTATTAAGGAGTAAATAGATGACGAAAATTTTAGACGGTAAAGTCGCTTTTATTACAGGTTCTGCAAGTGGTATCGGTCTAGAAATTGCCAAGAAATTTGCTCAAGAAGGTGCAAAAATTGTCATTTCAGATATGAATGCCGAAAAGTGTCAAGAAACAGCGAACTCCCTTAAAGAGCAAGGTTTTGATGCACTATCTGCACCCTGTGATGTAACCGATGAAGATGCTTATAAACAAGCAATTGAACTCACTAAAAAGACCTTTGGAACAGTTGATATCTTAATTAATAACGCTGGTTTCCAACACGTTGCACCTATCGAAGAATTTCCAACTGCTGTTTACCAGAAACTGATTCAAGTCATGCTCACAGGCTCTTTTATTGGTATTAAACATGTCTTTCCAATCATGAAGGCTCAAAAGTCTGGTCGTATTATTAATATGGCTTCAATTAATGGCTTAATTGGCTTTGCTGGGAAAGCTGGTTATAACAGTGCTAAACATGGCGTAATTGGTTTAACAAAAGTTGCGGCATTGGAATGCGCACGTGATGGTATTACGGTAAATGCTTTATGTCCAGGCTATGTGGATACACCACTGGTTCGTGGTCAAATTGCAGATTTGGCTAAAACTCGTAATGTGAGTTTAGATAGTGCTCTTGAAGATGTAATTTTGGCCATGGTTCCTCAAAAGCGTTTGTTGTCTGTTGAAGAAATTGCTGATTATGCGATTTTCCTTGCAAGTGACAAAGCAGGTGGTGTAACAGGTCAAGCTGTCGTTATGGATGGTGGCTACACAGCACAATAATTTTAAGCATTTTATAAAAGCCGCTTATTTTAAATAGGCGGTTTTTTTATTTGTTAAAAATTTATGTTTATCTACTGGTCAAAATAATGATTTAACTCTACGATAACTGTTTATAAAAATCTAATAGAATAAGTTTATTAAGGTATGTAATTATACTTTAAAGGTAATTAACTTATTTCCATTTTTAAAATCTAATAGAGTGTGAGTAAGTAATATTTACTCTCTTTCTTGATTCAATTTTTTTAGGAAAACTCGCCAATTAAAGGATATTAATTGGCATACAAGTTGCTTTTTAGCAATAAGTTATTTAGCTAGGTGAAAGGATATGATATCACTCAGCCAACAGATGGAACTCAATCATTATTCACGCAAAGCCGAATTTGCGCAGAATTTGATGTCCACAATTTGTGGTGAGCACCGTCTCGATACTATTTATAAAGATACTCTTGACTTTCATTATGATGGGATGCGGTTGCCTACTAAAAAAATGGCAATCGGTACAATCAGTTATGGCGCAAACGTTGCCATCAACATCTCACATTTAAAAGCTTATAGCATTAGTTTGCCTATACAGGGGCGACAAGCCCTTAACATTCGTGGCGCTCATTATCAGTCTGATGAAAACAGAGGCCTTATTGTTTCAAATAATGATCAACAAGATCTGATTATCGATAAAGATTGTAGAAAATTTCAGGTGGTTATTCCTGAAAGGAGTATGCAGATTGTCCTTGCCGATTTACTCAATAAACCGATAGAAACTCCTATTATTTTTAATCCAGAAATGCATTTAGACTCCGAGCAACTGATTGGTGCATGGTGGAAAAATATTCAAAATTTTGTACAGCTAAAATCGCAATATAGCAATTTTTATGGTTTGCAAATGTTATCTGAGGACTATGAAAATTTTGTAATTAAAGCGTTATTGTTGTCTCAAGAAAACAACTACTCTGAAGCCTTAAAGTCACTCTCACATCAGGATGAGCCAGCTTATATTCGTAAGGTCCGTAATTTTATTATTGAACATGCGCACGAAGAAATTTGTGCAGAAGACTTGCAACGTCTGGCAGGGGTTTCAAAATCAAAATTGTATGATGAATTTCAACAGTACTGCGGTACCAGCCCAATGTCATATTTAAAAAAATATCGCCTCCAACAGATTTATAAAATCTTGAGCACTACAGGAGCAGATAGAAAGATTTCTATCTCAAAGCTTGCCTATGAGTGGGGCTTTAACCATTTAAGTCGTTTTTCTCAAGAATATCGGGAAGAGTTTGGAGAAAATCCAAGTGAGACCAAAAGCAAAATTTTCTGATATTTTATGTATCGATTAATGTCTAGAGACTTTGTTTGAGCTTTAATACTTGTTTGTAGATTTCTCACAAATCACTTTCCAGCTAAGTGCAATAAATAAAATGAAGGTTAGTAATGTAAGAATAAAAAAAATACCGCTTAAGCTTAAGTGAAAATGAGCGAGCCAAATAAAGCATCTATCGTTTTCATATGTATTCCTTCTTAAAATTATTTAATTCCCTGAGTAATTCAATGCACTCGTTACAAAACCTGTGGCTTTGATTGAACTATTTTTAATCAGCTCTCACTAACCAATAAGTCCTCATCTTCATCCATTTTTTCCAAATTAGATAAAAAGTATTAATTTAATTTTTTAATTTAAAGTTATGAAATTTATTGGTTTTCTTATTTTTAATGTTTTATTCATTTTTATTGATTTTGATAATTGCGCAGAGATTGGATAGTGCTTGCAGCTTTTGGACAGTCTAAAAAAATATTCGGATAGAAGATAAAGCCATAACAATGTCAGGAGTTGACACTATGGCTGGTCAAACCGTTCAAATTAAAACAGCATCTGGAAAACAGTTCAGTGCATATCTAGCGACACCAGAAACAGGAAAAGGACCTGGAGTGGTGCTTTGTCAGGAAATTTTTGGTGTTAATGCAGCCATGCGAGAAAAAGCAGAATTTCTTGCAGAAGAAGGCTATACCGTTTTAGTTCCTGATTTATTTTGGCGTTTAGCACCTAATATCGAACTGGGTTACACACCAGAAGATTTTCAAAAAGCTTTCGAGCTTTATCAGCAATATGATGAAAACCTTGGTGTTGAAGATATTCAGGACAGCTTATCTTTTTTAAAGACTCGACCAGAATGTGACACCTCTACAGGCCTCGGTGTGGTGGGGTACTGTTTGGGTGGAAAGCTTGCGTATCTGGCGGGTTGTCGACTTTCGGAAGTGGCATGTGCCGTCGGTTATTACGGTGTAGGCATTGAAAAAACGTTAGATGAGTTAGCCAACGTAAAAGGACGATTGGTTTTACATATTGCAGAACTGGACCAATTTACACCGCCAGATGCGAGACAAGCGATTGTCAATGCAGGCAACCAATATTCAAATATACAAATTTATGTTTATGACGGTGTTGATCATGCTTTTGCACGACCAAAAAGCAATCATTATCACAAACCTTCAGCGCGCTTTGCTCATGAGCGTACAGTAACTGCACTACATGAAACAATTGGGCCGAAATATGACCTAGTCGCGCTATGGGAAGAACATATTCGTCATGAGTTTGATACACGTGATGTGCCAGCAACCATGGCAACAATGGTCGCGGAGCCTTATGTCAACCATATTCCAACCTTAACTGGTGGTGTGGGTCAAAGCCAACTTGCCCGTTTTTATCAATATCACTTTGTTCATCAAAATCCGAAAGATATGAAGATCACTTCGATCTCTCGTACGGTTGGCTCAACGCAAGTGGTAGACGAGTTCATTATGAGCTTTACACACGACGCTGAAATTGACTGGTTATTACCGGGTGTAAAACCGACTGGTAAATATGTCGAAATTCCAATGTTAGGTGTAATTCAGTTCAGAGGCTCAAAGTTATGCCATGAGCATATTTACTGGGACCAAGCGTCGGTGCTGGTACAGATTGGTTTATTAGACCCAACAGGTCTACCTATTGCAGGTGTAGAGACCGCACGAAAACTTCTTGATGAAGATCTTCCTTCAAATACGTTGATGCCATCTTGGTCAAGTAGTGAAGGCAAGCCAGTCAATTAAGGAGTATCTGCAATGAATATAGATTTAAAAGGAAAAGTCGCTGTCGTAAGTGGTGGCGCAACACTGATTGGTAGAGCCGTTGTACAAGCCTTGGTCAGTGCAGGTGCTCATGTCGCTATTTTAGATATCGATGCTAAAGGCAAGGCAATAGCTGAAAGCTTTAACCATGATGTGATGTTTATTCAAACCGATTTAACCAGCGATGCGGCTATTCAACAAGCTGTGGCAGATATTCACCAACATTTAGGTGAAGTGAGTTACTTGGTCAATCTGGCATGTACATATTTAGATGACGGTTTTAAATCTTCACGTCAGGACTGGTTACAAGCACTCGATATTAATTTGGTCTCTACAGTTGAGCTGAGCCGTGCTTTATACAATGACCTAAAAAAGCAGCAAGGTTCAATCGTTAATTTTACTTCAATCTCGGCC
The DNA here is from genome assembly GCF_041021895.1 of Acinetobacter sp. XH1741. NCBI lineage: Bacteria > Pseudomonadati > Pseudomonadota > Gammaproteobacteria > Moraxellales > Moraxellaceae > Acinetobacter > Acinetobacter chenhuanii. The sequence goes on along the minus strand of NZ_CP157428.1, from coordinate 2,490,388 downwards.
AAAGTGGCACAAACAGGGCGCTGGTTATATCCAGTGTCTAAAGCCGCGATACGTCAACTCACACAAAGCATGGCAATGGATTTTGCTGCCGATGGTATTCGCGTCAATTCTGTTTCACCGGGTTGGACATGGTCTCGTGTCATTGCAGAAGTCAGCGGTAATAACCGTGAAAAAGCCGATAACGTAGCAGCCGATTATCACTTACTCGGCCGATTGGGCCATCCCGAAGAAATCGCCAATGTTGTTTTGTTTTTATTGTCACCTGCTGCGAGTTTTGTGACCGGAGCAGATTATGCGGTCGATGGCGGATATTCAGTGATGGGCCCTGAAGGATCACAGCCCGCTATTCCACGTTTAGCCGAATAGCACAGCGTTTTAAAAGCACATTTAGAAAATTATGGAGAATATTATGCGCCGTATTGCAATTGTTGGAGCAGGACAGTCTGGTTTACAGCTTGGTTTGGGCTTATTAGATACAGGCTATGACGTGACCATGATCACCAATCGAACTGCCGATGAAATCCGCCAAGGCAAAGTCATGTCAAGCCAGTGTATGTTTCATACCGCTTTACAAACTGAACGTGACTTAGGACTAAATTTTTGGGAAGAACAATGTCCAGCGGTAGAGGGCATTGGGCTAGCTTTAGTTAACCCTGAAAATGGTGGTAAAGCATTTGAATGGAGTGCGCGTCTTGAGCGCTATGCTCAATCGGTCGATCAACGCGTCAAAATGCCATATTGGATGGAAGAGTTTGAACACCGTGGTGGTCGATTAGTGATTCAGGATGTAGGAATAGAAGAGCTAGAACAACTCGCAAACGACTACGAGCTTGTATTACTCGCGGCTGGTAAAGGTGAAGTCGTTAAACAGTTTGAGCGTGATGATACACGTAGTATTTTTGATAAACCACAGCGCGCTTTGGCATTGACCTATGTCAAAAATATGAAGCCAATTTCACCTTATTCACGTGTGACTTTTAATATTATTCCAGAAGTCGGTGAGTACTTTTCTTTTCCGGCACTGACCATCAATGGGCCTTGCGACATTATGGTGTTTGAAGGAGTCCCAAACGGACCAATGGACTGCTGGCAAGATGTCAAAACACCTGAACAGCATCTGCAATGCAGTTTGGATTTACTCAAGAAATTTGTGCCTTGGGAATATGAACGCTGCGCAAATGTTGAGTTAACCGATGCTGGTGGATATTTAGCAGGACGTTTCCCTCCGACCGTACGCAAACCAATTTTGACATTACCCTCTGGCAAGCAAATTTTTGGTATGGCAGATGCCTTGGTAGTCAATGACCCGATTACTGGTCAAGGCTCAAACAATGCAGCTAAGTGTAGCAAAATCTATTTCGATGCCATTTTAGCCAATGATAATCAAAGCTTTAGCGAACAATGGATGGTTCAAACTTTTGAGCGTTATTGGGCCTATGCAGAAAAAGTAGTGGCTTGGACCAATAGCCTATTAGTGCCACCACAGCCTCATGTTGTTGAACTATTAGCAGCCGCAAGCCAAAACCAGGGCATTGCTTCCATTATGGCAAATAACTTTGATGACCCGCGCTCTTTTGCTCCTTGGTGGTTTGATGCAAATCAAGCTCAAGCATTCTTGGCTTCAAAAACCGCAGCAAAAGTGGCTTAAGGTCAAAATATCAAAGGAAGAATTAAAAATGGACACAATTGAAACTTTAGCTTTACAAACGATTAATGCTAAAAACCCAAGAAAAATCCGTAACTTACTTGGACAATTTGCAACTGGCGTTACCGTGATTACAACTCGTGGTAAAGATGGTCGGAAAATAGGCATGACAGCCAATTCATTTTCTTCATTATCTTTAGATCCGCCATTAATTTTGTGGAGTCTTTCAAAAACAGCGCCAAGTCTGTCTGATTTTGTTGAAGCTGAATATTTTGCCATTCACATGTTGGCGCAAGAACATCATCAGCTTTCTGGGCATTTCGCTCGAGGTACCGAAGATAAATTTGCAGGCGTTGCACATCAACAATGCAATGCAGGCGTTCCAATTTTGACCGATGCACTCGCAACCTTGGTTTGCCGTAATGTAAATCAATATGAAGGCGGAGATCACCTGATTTTTATTGGTCAAATTGAACAGTACCAACAACGCCAAGGTGAACCATTGGTATTCCACGCAGGAAAGTATCGGATTGCCGCTGGGCATCCAGAATTAGCACATTAATTCACCACAATCACGATCAATCCGGTCGTGATTTTTGTATAGGAAATAAGAAGATGAAAAGCACTTTAATTAAACATGGATTTTTAGCAGGGACATTGTTGGGTTTGCCGTTGGTTACACATGCCTATGATTTACCGACCGTAAACTTAGGTATGACCAGCTTTCTCGATGGTGGATTACCCGCAGGGCCCGGCTGGTATGCTCAAACTTACTTTCAAAATTACGATAGCAATAAACTAGTCGATGCCAATGGACAAAAATTAGGTTTACCTAAAACAGATTTAAATTATCAAGTATTGGTTGAACAGATTAGTTATTTATCGAATGTCCGAGTAAAAGATAAAGCCAGTCTAGGCATGAATTTTTTAATTCCTTTTGTCAGCAAAATGGACATGGATGATGGCTTGAATAATGCTGCCATTAAAGCCCAAAGTGGCTTTGGAGACATTATGATCGGACCTTTTATCCAGTTTGATCCAGTTATGGGTGCACAAGGGCCGAAGTTTGTACATCGTTTTGAGTTTCAGGTGAATTTACCTACTAGTGAATACAATCGGCAAAAAGATATTAACCCCAGTAATAACGCTGTTTCATTTGACCCTTATTGGGCTGCCACATATTGGTTTAATCCAAAATGGACAGCTTCAACACGTATCCATTATCTTTATAACTTTAAAAATGATGACCCAAGCTATACTTTTGCTGGAGCAAATGATATGCAAGCTGGGCAAGCAATTCATGCAAACTTTGCAACAGACTATGCCATTACCGAACAGTTCCGTTTGGGACTGAATGGTTATTGGCTAAAACAAGTGACAGATACCGAAGTCGATGGTGAAAAAGTCAAAGGCCGACGTGAGCAAGTCTGGGCGATTGGTCCGGGTGCGATGTATAGTTTTTCTAAAAATGATCACTTGGTTGCAAATGCTTATTTTGAGCAAGATGCCCAAAACCGTCCAGAGGGAACACGACTACAAGTTCGTTATGTCCATCATTTTTAAATCATAAAAAAAGCCTTTTATATCAATCAATATAAAAGGCTTTCGTCTATTTTAAACTTAAGAAAAAATTGAAGTAATTAAGCCTGAACCTTCACTTTGACCAGAACGGCGAGTAGAAGAAGGTAACTCACCATAACGGCGTTTATATTCTTGAGAAAAACGACCTAAGTGAGTAAATCCCCATTTAAATGCAACGTCAGTAACCGACAGATTTTCATTATGCATCAGCTCTAAATGAGCTTGTTCAAAGCGTAATTCTTTTAAATAAGACATCGGGGTGGTTCCCAAATAATTTTTTAAAACCAGTAAATAGAGTTCTTATGCTCACGCATGCATGTTCAGCTAAAATCTCGACATTAAGCGGCTCATGTAAATGTTCTTTAATATAGGCTTCTGTGCGCTTCACGAAATAAGGAGATACTGTTTTTTCTTTATGCTGATCTATTTTATGTAATGCGTTATTGGGTTGACCATAAATGAGGGCATTAAACAAATTTGACTCAAATTGTTTAAAGGCTAAAGGATGATGAAGCGGGTGTTGCTCGCATGCCAAAGCATCCATCAATGTTCTAACGAGCTGTAAAAAGTAGCTTCCACTTTGTGTAGCAAAGTCTAATTTTGGGTCGAAAACAAGTAAGTTATTTTCTGAATCGGCGATGTGTTGACGGCAATGGTAGGTAAAATCATCCTTTGAAACTTTTAGAATAAGCTGTGGCGAGTTCGCATGCCAGCGCATACGTAAAGATTGCTGAGGAGAAATAAGAGAAGCAACTTGAGAATAAGAAATAAACTTTTGTGAACCGAATTCGATTTCTGCGTAGCCTTGAGTTGGAATTTGAATTAAGTAAAAGCTATCAAGGTGATCTGGTTCAATAATGACATCCGCGCCATATTCCAAGCGACTAATAGACAGTGCGCCTGTTTTAACATGGTGCATGGTTGCACTGAAATCTCGCTTCTGCTGAGAGATTTTAAGATCATGCGGTTTAAAAATTTGGCCTACATTTCGGCAAGTTTCGCTTAAATCGTGGTGATCAAACACCAGATTATGATTGGTAAAGATAGACTCATTTTGAAAATGACGCCCACTGAGTTCTGGGGAGTTGGCTTGGTTCATATTTATCCCTTTTGGCTCACTCCTGTATTTACTTGTATTGCAAGAGCTTTAAAACTTCGCTGCACAGCAAGTAAATACGGCACTTAAAAAAATTAAGTTACTCGCAAATTACAATGAGATATAAGCAAAATACAGACCAATTTAACCGCTAATTAATATGATTTTCTCAAATTTTTACATCGGATTTTGTCCATCAATTTAGTAAATTCGAGAAATAGAATAGGGGGATATAAAAGGTGCTATAAGTTAATCTCATCATGATCTTATTCCTTAAGATCTATCAAAATTTATAGCAAATCCGAGTGAGCTGGTCAATTTATTTTGTCGGAATTTATTATTTTATATTATTGATATATAAAAACTTTTAATTTAAATGAAAAATTCAATATACCCCCTATAGAGTATATTGAATCATTTCAGGTTTTAGTGGTTTTTGAATTATTTATACTTCAACGTGATGTATTACTCTGTAAAAACTTCTCGCTGTAAATACGGTAGTTTTGCAAAGATTGTTCATCTAACCAATTTTTAACAGCTTCAATCATTGGCGGTGGACCACATAAATACATATCAAAAGCCTGCTCGGCCAATTGATCTTTATTTAAGTGCTCATGAATATAGCCGGCTTTACCTTGCCAAGCTTCGGTTGCCTTAGTCACAATCGGGTGATAACTAAAGTTTGGTAGCTGTTCAGAATAGGCCTGTAAACGCTGTTGTTCACACAAGTCAGTTTCATTATTTACGCCATAGTACAATTGAACTGCAGGTGAGTTAGGTTGCTCGACCAAGTTATCAAGCATTCCTAAAAATGCGGATAATCCTGTTCCACCTGCCACAAAAACCAGTGGTCGCTGTACTTCACGTAAATAGAAACTACCAAGTGGTGCTTCAATGAGTAGGGTTTGCCCAACCTGACAACGATCACGCAAGTAATTACTCATCACACCGTCTGGCAAGAGACGGATTAAGAATTGCAATTGATTGGTCGCATTTGGTCTATTTGCAAAAGAATAAGAACGCCAATCTTCAGTATCTGGAATTTGCAAACGAGCATATTGACCAGGTAAAAACTGAAGTTGTTCAGCATGACTGCTTGCATCAAGATGCAAAATTGCTGTTGTTTCAGAAACCAGCTCAACAGCGGTCACTTTGGTTTCAATTTTTAAAGTATCACCAGCGTTACAGATAGCAGAATCATGATCGAAATAAAAAGCTGCATCGGATTTCACACGTGTCTGGCAAGCTAACATTTTACGCTCAGCCAAATCACGCTCACTTAATGCATCTTCATCAACATATTCTTGTTCATAAATACCAGTTTCACACTGACCCTGACACGTACCACAAACACCTTCACGGCAGTCTAGCGGTAGGTTAATTCCTTGGCGAACTGCTGCATCAAGCAACAACTCGTCGTTATTTACCGAAATGAAAAAGGTTTTGCCATCGGCAAAGTTAAGTGCAACTGAATGTCCCATTTTCATTCCCCTTAAACGTGATAGAAGTCTAAAACGGAATCAATTTTGTCATTAAGCAAAATGCTGTGCTGACGACGAATACGGAAACTATCTGCTGTTTGGCGTAAAAGATAAGTAGCGTGTCCGTAAAAACAGCCTTCTAAACCTTGACGGTTATAAAGCGTTTGCCATGCAACTTTTGCTTCAATTAATCCATCATCCAATGTTTTAACTCGAATGTTATTCATGCTGTGTAACGTACGTGGTAACGGCGTTGCCGAAGCTGCCTTGCCAGTACGAATACGGAATACACGGTCTTCAAGTCCAGTACGGTCTGCATAATAAATATAAGACAAACCCTGATTTGGATCTTGAACATAGTTATGGTCATCAATCCACTGTGGAATATGATATTCACTATCTTCATCGTAAAGCTCTAGATAGGCATCCCAGTCATAAGCATCACAAAGCTCTGCCTTTTTGTACAAAAACTGAGATACAGCAAAATATAGTTCTTGTGACATGGTTACACCTCATCCATTACGGCATTGTTTTCAAAAGTAATATCCTGCATTTTCAAGGCTTTCTTATTTAAGCCATCGAGCATTAGACGTTGCCAGTGTCCATGTTGGTTTACATAGAGTCCTTCATGGGTAAACTCTCGGCCAGTAATGACGGGTTGAATGCCTAAATCTTGTGAGTTTTTGGTCGCGCCATATTCCCAAGACTGACAGCCACGAGAAATATCGCTCCAACGTTCAAGACGTGCTTGGAAACCTTTTTGCTGTTCACGGAATTCAACTAAATCGTCTGGTGTACCAAGGCCCGACACATTAAAGAAATCTTCAAACTGGCGAATACGGTTACGGCGTGCTTCAGCAGATTCACCTTTAACGCCAATACATTGACTAATGACTTCGGTTTTATTCCATGCCACAGGACGAACAATACGAAGCTGTGAACTAATCTGGTCCATAAAAAATAGGCTAGGGTACAAATTCAAGTTTCTTAAACGGTGCATTGCCCACTCAGCATATTTGTCGCCATATTTTTCGACCATATATGGCATAACTGTGCTGTATCCCGGACGAACAGTTGGGTTCGGCATGTCACTAAATAATACGCTATGACCATTTTTGAAGCTGAACCAGCCATCGTCAGTTTCTGAGTCACCGGCCCCTAACTTGCTATAGTCAAGCGTATCGAGTTCTTCACCTTTTGATGCATTGACTTGTTGGCGGTGTTGGACTGTAGAGACATAGTTATAGTGAACGGTACTGACATGATAACCATCTAAGCCATTTTCATTTTGTAGCTTCCAGTTACCTGCAAATGTATAAGATGACTTGCCTTGTAATACTTCGAGTTCGCCTGTTGGAGACTGGTTAACCATTAAATCAAGAAACAGTTTTGCATCGCCCAAAAAGTCTTCTAGAGAATCTGTTGCTTGAGTATCAAGGCTTACAAATACGAAACCACGATAGCTGGCAATACGGCCTTGTTTTAAGCCTCGGCTTGATTTATCAAAATCTTCACAATATTCACCAGGTGCTTTGACTTTCACCAAGCGACCATCTGACTTATAGCACCATGCGTGGAACGGACATGTAAAGGTTGACTGGTTGCCTTTAGCAACGCGTGTTAAGGTCGCTCCACGATGCTCACAAGCATTGACCATCGCGTGTAATTCGCCCTTACCATCACGGCTCACAATAATCGGTTGGCGACCAATTTGAACGGTTAGGAAATCATGATTGTTTGGAATCTCACTTTCGTGACATGCATAAATCCAAACCTTTTCAAAAATAAGTTCCATTTCCAAGTCAAACAGTTCAGGCTCGGTAAACATATTTCGTGCAATACGAAACACGCCATCGTTAGGACGGAAGTCGATACATCCATCTACAAAATCATTCCATTGTTTTAAATTAGATGAGGTCATTTGCTCAATCCTATTCATTCAGCTTTTAACTGATTGAACCGCGATTAGGCTTTGGCCTCTATCCGTTTTTTCCAGATCTTTATCCACTTTGTGCAGTTTTGATTTTTTTAATCGAACTCTTTTCAAGAAAGAGGAGAGATTTAAATTTGTATATGTCTTAGCTTGTTAAACTTCCCTATAATGTTAACGAGCATAAAATAAACTTTTGTGAACTAAGTCTATGAAAGAACAAAACTTAAAATTACAAATTAGAATTCTTTTAGAGCAGGACATTGCATTTGGTCCGGGTAAGGCAGACTTACTTGAAGCAATTGTGAGAACGGGTTCAATCTCACAAGCCGCAAAATCTATGAATATGAGCTATCGCCGTGCGTGGCAGTTGGTAGACACCATGAATCAGTGCTTTGAAACAGCTTTAGTTGAAACTCAAACAGGCGGAACACATGGAGGTGGGGCAGCCGTTACAGCTATAGGCCAAAAAGTTTTACAACACTATCGTCAAATGGAAATCAATGCTCGACAAGCCTTAGAACAGGAGTATCAAATCATGAGTAGCTATTTAAAGAAATAAGATGAGAAATACTTTATAAATTAAAGAATTTAAGCGCGAATCAGTTTTATCTACCAATAGTTTTCAGTTGCTCATAAAAAATATCCATCTTTATAAATAATTTCTACTTTTCATCGTCTATGCTTATCGCTATATTCTTGGGTATATATCGCTGCAAAAAACGACAAAAAGGTGAACATAATGGTAAGTGATACGAAGATAAAAAATTTGGCTTTAGCCTGTTCAGTCCTCAGCATAGGATTGGTCTTTAATGTTCCCGCTAAGGCTGAATCCGTTACCGTTTATGCAGCAGCGAGCTTAACGAATGCGATTAACGATTTAGAAAAAATTTATGAAAAACAAAATAAAGTAGAAGTTAAAACTTCATATGCAGGCTCATCGACATTAGCGAAACAAATTGAAGCTGGGGCACCGGCAGATATTTTTATTTCAGCAGATACCCAGTGGATGGATTATCTGCAAAATAAAAAATTAGTTGCAGCAAATGACCGTATAAATTTATTAGGCAACCGTCTGGTTCTAATTACCCCTAAAGGTCAGTCACTAAAAGTAAAACTAGATAAAACGACTGATCCCAATAAAGTATTTACAGGCAAGATTTGTACAGGGGATACCAAAAGTGTGCCTGTAGGCAAATATGCTAAACAAGCTTTTACTAACCTAGGTTGGTGGAGCCATATTGAGCCAAAGTTAGTTGAAACAGAAGATGTTCGAGCTGCATTAAACTTTGTTGCGCGTGGTGAATGTCAGGTTGGGATTGTCTATGCAACCGATGCAGCGATTAGCAAAGACGTGAAGCTAGCTGGCGTATTTCCAGAAAATATACATTCACCAATTATTTATCCTATAGGGATAATTAAAAAGAATCCGAGCTCAACAAAATTCTATCAATTTTTACAAAGCAATCAAGCCAAAACAGTCTTTAAAAAATATGGCTTTAGCGTATTGGCTTCAGTCAAGCCATGATGTTTTCTTTAACCCCAGAAGAGCTCAGCGTTCTGCAACTTTCTTGTAAGGTGGCAGCAAGTTGTCTTGTGGTCAGTATTATTCCTGCAATTTGTGTGGGATGGTTTTTGGCACGAAAAGAGTTCTGGGGTAAGTCATTCATTGAAACATTGGTGTTTTTACCTTTGGTGTTACCACCAGTTGTTCCTGGCTATTTGCTTTTACAAGTTTTTGGCAGTCGCGGCATTATTGGGCAATATTTGGCACCGCTCGGAATTGATTTTGCATTTAACTGGAAAGGCGCAGTTCTTGCTTCGGCAGTGATGGGTTTTCCGCTATTGGTGCAATCTATTCGTTTAGCAATTGAGGTGGTCGATCAGCGTTTAGAAATGGCAGCAAAGACATTAGGTGCCTCATCTTTAGGGGTATTTTTTCATGTCACTTTGCCTCTTGCCAGCAGTGGTATTTTAATTGGCGCTATTTTATGTTTTTGCCGTAGTTTAGGTGAGTTTGGTGCGACCATTACCTTTGTGGGTAATATTTCAAATGAAACGCGTACTTTGCCTTTGGCTATGTATAGCTTAATGCAACAGCCCGATACAGAAGCAGCTATTCAAAGGCTTATTGTTTTATCATTAAGTGTAGCTTTTTTAGCCTTATGGTTTGCACAGTGGTTTCATCGTTATCAAAAGAAGCGTTTAGGACGGTAAGGTTATGTTGATTGATTGCCGTTTTCAGCTACAGATGGGTCAATTTCATATTGAGCCTAGTTTCCAGTCAAATGCTTCTGTTATTGGGCTATTTGGTGTCTCTGGGTCAGGTAAAACATCAATTTTACATGCCATTGCAGGGCTGAACACTCCGCATAGTGGACTCATTAAAATACAGGATCAAACATGGTTTGATTCAGATCAAAACATTAACTTAAGTACTCAAAAGCGGCATGTTGGATTGGTTTTTCAAGATGCTCAGCTTTTTCCGCATAAAACGGTAAAGCAAAACTTATTATTTGGTCTTAAGCACCTGTCCCAACAAGAGCGTCACTTTGAAGCAGATTACATTATTGAATTATTAAAGTTAGGGCACTTATTACAACGTATGCCCATCAAACTTTCAGGTGGTGAAAAACAACGCGTAGCACTTGGTCGAGCATTGTTATATTCACCTAAGCTGTTACTACTTGATGAACCTTTATCCGCACTAGATGCAAACCATAAAGCTGAAATTATTCCTTTTTTTCAGAAAGTAAAAGAAGAAATAAAAATTCCAATGATTTATGTGAGTCATGATATTCAAGAAATTAAACAACTGACCGAAACAATGTGGATTTTATAATTTTTCATATTTCACACATTATTTCAGCCATATTGATTTATGGTTGTTAGCTAGCCCATAAACTGCCTGTTGGAGCAGATTTTCGGCGATCTTGGGCTTGTTGATAAAAACGCCAGAAAGCGAAAGCAAAAATGATAGCTAAGAAATCAACCACTAAGATTTCTCCGCCATGTACCCATAAGCCACTTTGAGGAATAAAGTAGGCTAAAAGGGATGTAAGCGGAATCGCAAATAACACTAAAACCAAGGTTAACAGCAGTTGTGGTAAAGCTTTTGCATAGCCAATCACAAAGGTATAAATCAAACTCAGTAGGAAAATCGCATAATAACCATACATAAAGATGTGATTCATGCTTTCAATGTTAAGCGCTGCGAAAAGCCAACGACTGGCCAACATTGTACCTACGACAGCTAAAACACACCCTAAACATGCACCTATCGTTAAGTTCGCAAGGAACACTACATCTTTACGTTGAACAGGAACAGGATCTTCAGCACGCTTTTGCTTACGTGCACGAGTTTCAACCCAAAGGATGTTCCCTGTGTAAAACAAGAAAGCGCCACCGACACCTAACACAAAATAAATCCAACGTACGCCCGTACCACCAAAACTGCCAAAATGTAGGCTAAACATGGCGTTGATTAACTTATTCCCTGCATCAGTCTGTGTGTTAATGCCTTTATGGTTAAAGTGCTCAACTGCATAGGGGTTCATACGCATAAAGTCTTGATTTGCTCCACGTAACATCTGATCTGCGCTATAGAGAGCAATACGTGCATTGGCTTTTTCAGGTTTGTCTAGGCCACTGAACTGAATATAGTCAACTGAATACTCAGGTGCTACTTTTTTAGCTTGAGCTAATATTTGCTGCACATCAATTTGTGTTTGTTTAGGTTGAATAAGCGCTGGGGGAGAACGCTGAAAAACAGGCTGTCCTTTGAGTGCAAGTTGTCCAATCGCATCATAAAAAAGGTCATGAAAAGCAAAGACAATAACGCTAATACTAATAATGATGTGAAACGGTAAACTGGTAATTCCAATCACATTATGCGCATCTAACCAAAAGCGCTTTTTATTTTTACCAGGACGGATGACAAAGTAATCCTTTACCAAAGTTGGTAAAAGAATAATCACTCCTGAAAGTAAAGCAAGAAAATATAAAATAGAAACCACGCCCATCACGTAAAGTCCTAATCCGTGATGACCTGCCATGCCCGGTATACCTGCTGTTTCATGTAACTGTTCGATGAGCCAGCCAGCTTTAGATAGGTTTTCTTGGGCAAGTATTAAATGACCTTTATGGTCTAAGCTTGCCATCCACGTAGTCTGAGTAGCATTAAAGCCATCGCCACTTTCATGTTCACTCCACGTAATAGGTGCATAGTGAAATTCATTGGATGATAAATTTAATGTGAAGTTCTTTTGCACAGCAGGATAGGCAGTCTGTACTTTTTGAATGAGTTCATTATATTGATCAGGTGAGACTTTCGGTAAAACTTGCTGTGTTGGCGTAGCCCACTTACTAATATGGTGCTGAAACATGCTGAGCCCACCAGCAAAGAAACAGATAAAAAGCAAAATCCCAGCACATACACCCACCCAAGTATGCATGCTTTTTGCTAATTTCATGATGTCTGAACGTACTTTCATGTTGAACCCCGTAAGACAAAAATACAGCTATACGCTAGGGCATTCGCAATCAATAAATAGATAAGCGCTTTTCGTCCAGTCGTAAAAAAATAACTGCCAAACATAATAGGCATCCAAACCCAAGGAACACTCCACATACCCACTTGCACCAATAAATCCATGGCGACATAAGGTTGGCCTAATAAAACAATCAAATTACCAATCGCGATAGAAAGACTTAGACCTAAAACACCACCTGCAAACGTTTTACTCCACCAGTCTGGCTGGATTGGAGACTGAATTTTAGCTTTCATGAAACCAGTTTCCGTTTAAAAAGCGCCATAAAAGGGAGGAAAGACCACGCAAAAATGATGAGCATGAACCAACAAAAAGCGGCAACCACTTTTGGTAAGCAAGCAAAAAGCGCAATCAATCCAATGCCTAATAGCACTAGACCCAAATACTTAAAGAAAGTAGGAAGATGTTGAGACAACAGATTTTGGTTGCTATGACTACAATAGATACTGACCGCTCCCAACAGGGTCAAAAGAAGTCCTATAAGTTTCATAATCGATGTTTATAAGTAAATTAAAGTCAAAATTTACCCAACAGTATAAGTAAATAATAATTATTATCAAATGATAAATATAATTATTTATGGTTTGTGGTAAGTAAGTTAAGATAGGAGATAACTCATTAAAAATATTTATTTTGAAGTCGAATACAGTGAGTCATTATCTATACATTCCTGAACAACTCAGTACATCAATTTATGAAATATCGAATCCTATTTTTTTTACATCAGAGCTATTTTGTTATGGGCTAGATTTATCGCAAACAACGCATTTGCATATAGACCAACAATTAGAGCATCCCCTAAAAATTGCTCAAGCGCGTGTCGAACGTAAAAATGAGTACTTATGTGGCAGAGTATTAGCTCAGGCAGTTTTAAATCATCATTTCGGTTTAGATCAGCCAATAACTTCTATGCATGAACCTTTGCCTATTTGGCCATCTCATGTTTTGGGTAGTATCAGTCATTCACAAAATAAGTTAATTGTTGCGCTATCTAATAATGCGGTTTATTTGGGAATTGATATTGAGCACTGGGTGACCTCAGAATTTGCTCAAGAGAGTGCACATCTCATTTTAACGCCATCTGAGTTTAATTTATGGAAAAATAGAGCCTGTGAATTTTTTGATTTTTCCCGTTATATGAGCTTAATTTTCTCTGTAAAAGAAAGTCTATATAAAGCGGTTTATCCCACTGCAACGCAATATATTGATTTCTTAGAAGCCTCTATCGTTGATATTAATTTAAAAAATCAGACATTAACGCTAAGTTTTTTGCCAGAAATTCAACAGCGCTATCAACTCTTAGAACAATATCAAGGTGGTTGGACTGTAGAGCAAGACCATATTATGACTTGGGTTTTCAAGCACCAAATTTTGCTTAAATAAAAAGAAGGCAACGAATTGCCTTCTTTTTATTTAGGGTTTAATTTTCTTGTAACTTAGGATCTTGGAAGCCTGTTTCACGCATATCTTGAGAGTTGAATAGGAACATAAATCCTACTGCAAAGCTTAGTATGCCAAAGAAGAGGATACTTCCTGATATTGGTAAAAACCGAGTTAAGAGCCCCAAAGTTGTGGTGGCAATCGAATCGCCTAATGCATCTTGTGCGAGCCAGATTGCATTAATACGCCCTAGATATTCATCAGGTGTATGTCCTTGTACAATGCTGTATTGAAGCAAGTTGGCAATCGACATCAAATATCCGAAAACACATAAAATGGGTAAAGTCACGATGAGCCAAGGTGAAAGTCCAATCATAATCATGCAGCTAAAAACACCTAAGCATGTATAGAGCATGATTAAGCCGGGTCGAAGTAACCGTGTTGTCCATCCACTCAATAAGGCGCCTAAAGTCGAGCCTAACGGAACGGCCGAATACATAAGTCCGAGTTCAAATGCGCCGCCGTGAAAAATTTCATCTGCCATTTGCGGAAAAATAATGCGAATAGCACTGCTAAAACTGAGCAATGTTCCAATTAAAATGGTGCTACCGACTACTTTATTTTTAAAAACAAATTTAAACCCTTGAGCCAATTGGCGAAGAGGACTTTCGCCATTTGATGAATGTTGCGGTTTAAGTGCAGGTAGGCCCATTAATAAAAACACAGTGAGTAAAGTACCCACCGTTGATACCCAATACACAGTTGCTACCCCACTAACCGCAATTAAAATACCGCCAATTGCTGGTGAAATAACGGTTGCAAGCCGTACGGATACCATACTGATCGCACGGGCTTGTACAATATTCTCGCGCCCTACAATCACAGGCATAATCGCCATCATTGCGGTTACGCCTAGTGCACCAAAGAAACCATCCCATGCTGAAAGAAAGTAAATGGCATAAAGCGAAGGATGCTCAAACATGGCATTAATCGCGAGGCCAGCAAAGCCTAAGCCACATACACCACGTGCCAATAAAATCAGCCATTTTCGGTCTTTGCGATCTGAGAGCAAACCACCAAGCAATAAACCAATAAACATGGCTATGCCTTCAAAGGCCATTGCGACGGCAACATTTAACGAACTACCCGTAATGTCATAGACCTGTTTTGGAATAGCCACGACCAACATGCCAATGGTTAACAATGACAATGTGCGGGCAATAAATACATGTCGGAAATGAGCATTACGTTTTAAAAGACTAAAATCGGTCAATATAGATTTGAAGCTCATGGCGTGTGCTCCTCTAAACCGCGTGCCTGACAAATCATGCGGTTTAAAATTGGACCGAGTTTTTCAAGTTGCTGTGGAGACAATATATCGGTATGGTCTGCTTCACTCAGTCGAACAATATTGAGTTTTTTAACTAAAGGTGACCATTGTTGTTCTGGTTGGATATACGGCAGCAAGTCTTTTTCAGCGACAACTAAGTGTAGTTCACCATCAAAGTTTGGCATCTTATACGGTTTTAATAAACGGACGGCATCTCGATAGTTTGCAAAAATATCCTCTTGTAAACGACGGGTTTCTTCATTTAATGCCGTATCTGCATCGGCTAAAATATCATTGAAGAATTGAAGCTGTTCTTGTTCAGCTTCAGCATTCATTTCTTCTACCGACATATCTAACCACTGATGAATTTCAGCAGGGTAAGTGTCTAATAAGCCGAGATAATCAACTTTTTCACCTTGTTCAATTAACTTCGCTGCAACTGCATAAGCCACAGTACCGCCAAGTGAATAACCTAATAAAGTATAAGGTCCTGTCGGTTGTTGCTTACGAATAATCTCAAGTTGTTTTTCAACCAGCTCATCCATATCAGTACTATTTGCCAATAGGCCCTCAGGTCGAGGTGACTGCAAACCGATAATAGGTAAATCAGAATGTAGATAACGATTCAGTACCGTATATTGCCATGCCGAACCAGAACCCGGGTAGAAACAGAACAATGGATGCCCAGAGCCAGAACGGATGGGTAAAATAGGCTGCATGCCAGTTTGTTCAACTTCTGCCAAACGTTCTTGTGTAAGAAGTAAAGCCGCTAAACGTTGAATCGTGACATGACTCATCAACTGGCCAATTGGAATGGTCCGCTTAAATACTTTTCGGATTTCAATTGCAAGCTTCATCACCAAAATGGAATGTCCACCAATCGCAAAGAAATCTTCGTTAACACCAATATTTTGATCTGTATTTAAAACTTGCTGGAAAATACGTGTCAGTTCATGTTCAAAAGCAGTCGTGGCGTACTGTTTTTTTGTATTTGAAGAATCAAGCTGCGGTTGTGGCAGCGCTTTACGGTCCAGCTTACCATTATGACTTAATGGGAATTGCTCGACCAACATATAGTGTGTTGGCACCATATATGCAGGAAGCTGTTTCGCCAATTGTTTCTTTAACTTGTCGATGTCCACAGGTGCTGTTGTTTGCAAGTAAGCAACCAACTGAACATTAGTTTTATTTTGTTCAGAAGAAATAGGGTGTACAACCACATCAAAACCGCTGATTAAGCGTAATTGTTGTTCAATTTCACCCAGTTCAATACGTTGACCCCGTATCTTTAGCTGATCATCAGCACGGCCCACATATTGAATACTGCCGTCTGCATGCCAGCGAGCAATATCACCAGTGCGGTACATGCGTTGACCTGCTGTAAATGGGTTCGCCACAAAACGTGTTGCCGTTAAGTCTGCTCGATGTAAATAACCCATAGCCAATTGATGACCTGCTAAATAAAGCTCACCCTCCACTCCAACAGGAACAGGGCGTAAGTATTGATCTAAAATATAAAGCTGGGTATTCCAGACTGGATAGCCAATTGCAACGCTACTTTCTTCTGGGTGTAATCCCAGTGTTGCGTCCATATAACTCACATCTACCGCAGCTTCTGTTGGGCCATATAAGTTATGCAACTCACAGCTAAAGTGCTCGGTAAATGATTTTGCTAAAGCCGTTGGTAATGCCTCACCACTACAGAATATTCTGCGGATTGGCAAACTTTGGAGCTGAGCAGATGACAAAATTTCGGTGGCAGCATTTTCAAAAACAGCCAGCATTGAAGGTACAAAATGTAATGTCGTTATCTGATATTTTTGAATAAAGCTTAATAATTCCAATGGATCACGGTGTGCATCTACAGGTGCCATAACCAATCGTGCACCTACTAAGTATGACCAGAAAAATTCCCATACAGAGACATCAAAAGTGCATGGCGTTTTTTGCAAAATCGTATCGTTGGTTGACAGCGGATACTCTGATTGCATCCATAAAATGCGGTTCACAATGGCTTGGTGAGAAACCATGACGCCTTTTGGTTGGCCTGTTGTACCCGATGTATAGATTAAATATGCGGGATGCTGTGGCGTAATAACTGTCGTTTTATAGCTACTTAAATCAACCTCTGTTTCATCAAACAATTCATTAAAAGCAAAAGTGGTTATTGATGGATGAGCAATAGCAGCTAGATCTTTTTGTTCACCAATTACAAGTTTAGATTTGGCATCCTGCAACATAAATTTGATGCGTTCAGACGGATGTTGTAAATCAATAGGTAAATAAGCTGCACCTGCTTCAATCACCGCTAAAATAGCAATACTCAGTTTGACTGATCTTGGTAGGGCAACCGCAACAATATCTCCAGCCTGTACGCCCGCTCTTTGCAATTGCTGTGCTAAAGCACACACTTGCAAACGCACCTCAATGAAACTGAGCTGATGAGTTTCATCACTTAACGCCGTTTGTTCAGGCGTAATTCGAGCTTGTTCTCTGAGTAATTGCTGTAAAGTTGTTAGGGGAACTTCATGTTGGGTTTGATTAACTTTCTGGATTAAATCGCGTTCTTCGGCCAGTTGTAAGAGATAGTGACTAAGAGACGTCTCTGGTTCATTTAATGCAATTTCAATCAATTGAACCATTCGCTCTAAGAAATGCTCTGGTTGATCAATTACACCACGCTGTTCGAGTAATAGCTCAATTTGATGATCAGGGATAACTAACAAAGCAAGCGGGTAATGGCTATAACCACGATTTGTGAGTTTTGAAATCGCAGCATCACCAAGTTTTTGCTGTAAATACTGGTTATCAGGGTAGTTTTCTACGACTAACAAACTATCGAAAAGATTGCCTTGAGCCATCAATTGCTGAATTGCACCAAGACCTAAACCATCATGCTCTAAATGTTCAACATGTAATTGTTGTAACTGAGGTAGTTGTTCCCAAAGTGTTTGCTGCATGTTGAGCTTTACACGCACTGGAATCGTATTTAAAAACAATCCAATCTGCTGCTCTAAGCCATTGATAGGCGCTGAACGCCCAGAAACAGGCGTACCAAATACAATATCTTCACGATGAGCATAAATATTTAAAGTCATTGCCCAAATCATTTGCATGAAAACATTAAGCGTGATGCCTTGCTGACGTAATTTGTGTTGAAGTTTCGCGCCCAACTCAGCACTTAAACGATATGAGGTTTCTTGTACAGCTTGCTGGGGTTGATTAAATAGAATCAGTGGCTGTAAATCAGCTAAATCACGTTGCCAAATTACTTTTGATGTTTCATGGTCACGTCCAGATAAAGCTTTAATCACCGTTTCATAACTATGTTCAAGCACTGGCAGTGGTTGATTAGTTTGCTGATAGGCTTTAATAAAGTCTTGTAAAAATAGCGGAGTTGACCAACCATCTGTTAACAGATGATGCACCATAATCAATAATTCTGACTGTTCTGGAGCATGTTGAATTAAGGTTGCCCGAATTAAGCCATAGGGTTGGTCGAGGTGAATCGGTTGTTGCAATGCCTCTTGAATAGTCTGCTCAAGCAAATCGGGAGTGACCGAACAAAACTGAACTGGCCAAGCTTGAGTAGGATGTAAAGAATAGATAAAAACAGGTTCTTCAGCTAATTCACTATCAAAATGTCCACCTAATTGAGGATGACGTTTTAACACGGTAATCAACGCTTGCTGTAAACGTACTGGATCAATGTCTCCATTTAAACTAAGCCGAGTAAAGGCATTATAATTTGATTGATTTTCTACTTGAGACAAAAACAGCATGCCTTTTTGCAAAGGAAGCAAAGGTAAAATTGTGCTGTTTTTTCCATATTTTTCTTGGACTTTTTGTTCTAGGTCAGTTGAAAATAACGGTTTTGAAATAGCCGCTTGTTGTTCATCTAAACGGGTGAGTTGCGTTGCCATAGCAGCGACAGTTTTAAATTGGAATACATCGCTTGGTCTTAAGCTATAACCATGTTGGCGTAATTGAGTACAAAGCATAATGGCCGAAATACTATCGCCACCTGTCATAAAGAAGTCGTCATCAATCCCAATAGCGTCAAGCTTAAGAACAGATGCAGTAACTTGACATAACAACTGTTGCTTAGGCGTTTCGGCCATTCGGCTATGGGTGCGAATTTGAGACTTTGGTAGTGCTTTTTTATCGACTTTGCCACTTACATTTCGTGGAAATTCAGACATAACAGTTAGAGCAGATGGCACCATATATTCAGGTAAGTTTTGACGTAACTGACTTAAATATTGCTGACTTAATTGCCCACTGGTTTTTTCATCAAGCTCAATGTCTTTTACTACACAATAACCGAGCAAACGATGACTGTTATTAATCGGTTCTGCAATCACGACTGCACTTTCAACATTGGCTAAAATCGAAAGTGCATTTTCAACTTCACCAATCTCAACACGATAACCACGAATTTTAATCTGGTCATCACAGCGCCCCATAAATTCAAGTTTACCCGCACTATTCCAGCGGACTAAATCACCTGTACGATACATGCGTTGTCTATGTTCAAATGGATTCGCTACAAAGCGGGCAGCACTTAAGTCAGCGCGACCTAAATAACCATTGGCAAGACCAAAGCCAGAAATATAAAGCTCACCAATGACACCAGTTGAACATCGTTGCAAGTGGCGATCTAGTACATAGGCTTGTGTATTGCCAATAGGGTTACCAATCACAGGGCGAGCTGTCTGCTTTAATTCTGCTCGGAAAGTATCAACGGTATATTCTGTTGGGCCATATAAATTATGAGCAAAAAGCGCTGGCTGAGCATTGAGCTGTTGCCATAAAGCTAAAGGTGCAGCTTCACCACCAATCAAAATAAGACTTGGGTGATGCTGATTTTCAGCAAATAGGCCATTCGTCATCATTTGCGCACAAAAAGATGGTGGTAAATCAAGTGTATCGATTTGTCGTTGCTGAATTTCTTGCACTAAACCAAATGCATCACGACGCATGTTTTCATCAAAAATATGTAGCTCTTGGCCCCAGAGCATCCAGAAAACTTGTAACCAAGATGAGTCAAAAGAGAAAGAGTGGGTATGCGCTGCACGTAACGGACGGTCAGGGAAACGCTCATTTACAGCTTCCAATACGGGCCAGTAAATTGTTGGTTTATGAGACAAAATGAGGTTGAGTAAAGAACCATGTGTGTTCATTACCCCTTTAGGACGACCCGTACTTCCCGAGGTAAAAATTACATAAGCGACATCTTGGAAATCAAATTTACGATTTTCGGCAGGAATATCACTCACATCTTGCTTTCGAATTTGTGTTTGAACATCCTCATCATCAAGATATAACTGCTGAATATTTGGTGGTAATTGCTGTGCAAGTGCTTGTGTGGTTAATACAAATAATGGGTTGGCATCTTCACACATCATTTGCATACGATCGATTGGATAATCTAAATCAAGTGGTAAGAAGCTCGCACCAGAGTTTAGTACAGATAGCATCACCACAACTGAGTCAATTGAACGAGGAATAGCGCCTGCAATCACAGTTTGCTTTTTGGCTCCATTTTTTTGTAGAAAACGAGTCAGCTGATTCACGCGTACTGCAAGCCCAGCAAAACTAAGATGCTGAAGGTTTGTACGTTCACCACTCACAATGGCGGTACGTTCAGGAAACTTTCTCACTTGTTCATAAAAAATATCTAGAACATTATTATATTGTTCAGGGTGGCTAACACGTGGCCCAATTCCACTTTGAGTGAGAACAGCAAGCTCTTGCTGCGGTGTAATATTAAAACTATTCCATTGCTGCTCAGGTTCAATCAGTGCCTGTTCAAGCAATAATGTTAAACGCTGGCCATGCATAAAGAGCTCATCTTGCGTATAGCGCTCTGCATCTGCACGAAGTTCTATAATAAATTCTTGGTCTTGAACAATAAAAGAAAACTCAAAGTCATCGATTGGTCCTGTGGAAATATGATGTGTTTTGACCTTTTCACCATCTAACACTAGGTCTTGATCAAAAGCTTTATAGTTCAAAATAGGACCATACATTCGCTCATGAATATCGATACTATTTAAATCTCTTAAAATCTGTTCAGCATCATATTTTTGATGTGGACGAATGAGTTGTAGTTGAGCTTGTACATGCAGTGCTAAACTTGCCCAGCTGTCTTTTTCACTTACAGTGAACTTTACTGGTAAGACATTGACTGCGGGTAAAGTCGAGCGAATCGCTTTTGAACCTAAGCGACGCATAAATGGAATACCCACCACTAATTCAGCTTTTTCTGTCATTTTGTAAATATATTGTAATGACAATGACATCATCATGTCATTCAAACCTAGTTTTAGATTTGCAGCAATCTTTTGTATTTTCGCTAAAATTCCTGAAGAAAACCGAAGATGATGCTTAACAAATTGCGCCGTTGTTTTTGCTGCCAAGTGATGAGTACTTAAAGTAATAGGACTTGGTAAATCTTGGCAGTAGTCTTTCCAGAAATTTTGATCTTGTTTAAATTGATGACTGCTTTCATACGCTTGACGCTCTTGGATAACGTGCTGAACATTAATAAAAGGTGAAGGGCTAAGATCTTTTCCTACTTGTAATTGTTGGTATAAATCAACAATACGTTTAGTCAGGTTGATCATGCTAAAACCATCAAGCATGATGTGGTGATAACGTTGATACCAATAGACTTTGTCATGGGTAATAAATAACACCTGACGGTATAGGTGATTATCGGCTTCTTTGAGTGATTTAGCGCATAACCGATCGGTTGGCATCCAGTCCCATAAACGTTGCTGAGCTTTTTTAGGAGTTAAATGGCAAAAATCAAATTCTTCAATTTGAATCTGAACTTGATGATTAAGCTCTATAAAGGGATCTGATGGGTCAGATGAATAAGAGCCAATTACTGTATCAGCCTCATTTAAACCGATTTGAATAGCTTGTTTAAATAATAAAAGATCAACTGACTTAGGCAGTTCAAGACAGTGTGCAATGGTATATAGATCATTAATAGAACTTAAATGATCGGCTAGAAATATCCCCAATTGTGTAGAAGTCAGCTCAAAGCGTGTTGGTCCAGAAAGATCTTGGGTAAACTCATTATGTAATGCTTGATTCATGGCTATTCTCCTTTACGCTTGTTGAAAAGGATTAATGGTTAACCAATGCTTTTCGACATAAGCAATGCATGAAGAACGTGTATCTGGACCATACTGCACATCCCATCCAGAAGGAACAGGATGTTGTGCAGGCCATAAACTAAACTCACCCTGCGAATTTTTTAGAACTTGAAACGACAAATTTTCATTATCAAAGGGATTGATATAATTTTCCTGTAAGTTACTCATGATATTGTTATCCTTGATGAAACAAATGGTTATAGTGAAAGTGTTTGTTGCAATGCCTTAAGCAAGTCAGTACGCCAGTTCACGGCATCATGTCCGCCTTGAAAAATGTGGAAACTCACTTGATTGAATGATTGCAATTGTTGATAAAGCTGAAGGGCATCGTCCCGCATATCGGTTTCATACGTGCCGGCACTGATATAAATTTGAGTTGTTTTTGATAATTGATGAGATACGTTTTGAAGAAGTTCTAAAATATTACCTTTGTGTTTTTGCCCTAAACTACTGTTTGAAAAATCTGACCACCAATAAGATCCGGACTGTAAAATCAGAGAAGTAAAAATGTTTGGGAACAACAAGGCGCTATGTAAAGCGCATAATCCACCTAAACTTTGGCCACATAACGTAATGTCGGTTTTAGAAATAAAAGGATATTCTTTTAATAGTATTTCAATGAGTTCATCAACTAACGCCTGACTGAACACATCATGACAGCCGTAATCTTGTTGTCGTTGTTGACTATTTAAACTGTGAATAAAAACGTAAACTGCTGGACGAATCTCGTTTGAAATAGTCAAATTTTGAATTTCTGAAAGAATCGAAAGTTCTCTACTCCAGATTTGTCCATCAAGCAAAATAACTAATGGCAGATTTTCTTCTGCTGATTCACCACTAATAAAAATATCAACCAAGTAATCTTGTTGACATAAGTGACTTGTCCATTGAAATGTCTTAGTAATAGGGCAATCGTTTATTAACGATTTGCTTTTTTGGATTTGAATTTGGTTGATATATCGAGCTAGATGGCCCGTGTAAAACTGATACTGACTTAATGGGTCAATTTGAGCATTTTTTTTAAGCTGAGTTTGCCACCACTGGCGTCGAGTGGTACTACAGGTCGTGTTTGGAGCTTCATCTTTCGTGATAACTAAAACATAACTACCATACCACTCTAAAGGAAGTGCTATTTCAAAGAAGTACACATCCGTTCCAGCTATATGACTAAAACGATTCCACTTTTGATAAATAGAAGGGCTCTGTGAATAGATATCGATATAAACACAGATGCTTTCTTTAGGCTCAGGACTACGCCAAACAAAGGTACATAGCGCTTTATTTTTTTGTAGGCTCACCAGTGGACTGCCTATTTTTTTAACAGTATTCCACCAGACTTCACTCCCAATATTGAGTTGTTGAAATAGGGGATGTAAGGGTTGAGAAAATGGCTTCATTTTGAGTCCATCTCGACAAGAAAGCGGGCTAAAATTACCAAAATGATTCTCATTAGTAAATGAAAACAATTATCATTATAATCAATAAAAAAAGACTGATTTTATTAAAGTTATTAAAAATCAATTAAATAAGTCGAATTCTTGGTTAATAAATAACTTGATTTAGATTGTAATCTTATGTTTGATATTTATCGCACTTGATAATAATGATAATTATTTGCAATTATGTGGCGAAATTTACTATTTGAGTCAAACTGGAGTAAAACATGAGCTCTACCATCGTAGTCACTGGTGCTGCAAGAGGTATCGGAGCTGCTATTGCAAAACAATTATTGCAACAGGGGTATCAAGTTGTCGGTATCGACCGACAGGAAAATCCTGAACAATGGGAAATCAAACAAAAGCTAGAAGGCAGTGAAATCTTACGTTGGCAAGGTTTTCAGCAAGATATCACTGAAAAAGAATCAACCGAACTTTTGCTTAATCAGATTTTAAGGCAATACGATGTTACGGGGCTGGTGAATGTAGCAGGCGTATTAATTATGCGTTCAATGCTCGAGGCAAAAACAGAGGACTGGGAAACTCTTTTTGCGGTCAATGTCATGGCACCCATTGCGATTAGCCAACAACTTGCCAAACATTTTTGTGAAAAAAAGCAGGGAAGTATTGTCACGATTAGTTCAAATAGTTCCCGTATGCCACGTATACAACTTGGCATGTATGCCACTACAAAAGCAGCGTTGAGCCATTACTGCCGTAATCTTGCGCTTGAAATCGCACCTCATCAAGTCAGGCTTAATATTGTTTCACCAGGCTCTACCCTAACTCAAATGCAGCAACAGCTTTGGACAGATAATTCACCTCCGCCTGCGGTAATTGATGGAGATTTAAACCAATACCGCACGGGCATTCCACTTAGAAAACTTGCCCAACCTGAAGATATTGCAAACACAGTAAGTTTCTTACTTTCAGACCAAGCTTCACAAATTACGATGCAAGAAATTGTGGTTGATGGGGGAGCCACACTAGGCGTTTAAACATTCATTCATCACAACAAAATAATTTTATAAGGAGTTGCGAGATGTCGGTACAGCATCCGTATTTTATCCAACGAGAAAATTTTACTGAAAGTCACATCGCATTAGCACAAGAGGTTTTAGAGTGTAATCAAGAAGCTGGCTTTATTTTTACTACTCCTGAATACACCATCAATAGTCATCAGAAACTACGGGATATTTCTGTTCCACACCAAAGTCTTCTAAAAGACTGGCTACAAGAAGCCCGAGCTCAACTAGAGAAAGCTGTAGTAGAGGGCTATAAAGACGTCAAAATTATGGGCGGTTTACCATTTTGCTCGGCAGCAGATGTCAATTTAATGCTGATGCAAAATGCAAAAATCTATCAAAAAGTACTCTATGCACAATCTGATATTGATTTTGATACCTTAACTTTCAGAAAGGCTGATTATTTACCTTCAGGTGAACACTATCAACAGCAGGTTGAATATTTAGTACAACAAATGCAAGCCAAAAAACTCGATAAAGCCGTACTTGCTCGTATTTTACAAATTGAGTTTGATCAAAAGATTCCTGTCTCAGACGTGTTTTATAACTTGGCCAAGCATAATCCTGAAGGATATAACTATGCAGTCGCAAGGCATCCTCAAAGCGAAGGGTGGTTTGTGGGTGCAAGCCCCGAGCTTTTAATTGCCAAGCAAAACTCACATATCTGGAGTAAACCTGTTGCTGGCACATTGGCTCGTGATGACGATCCAACCTTAGATCAAAATAACGCTAGAGCATTACTTGCTTCACAAAAAGATCAACATGAGCATGCACTCGTCATCGAAATGATTGCCGATGAGCTCACACCTTTTTGCAAGCAATTACAAGTACCCAAGCAACCATCCCTCATTCGTACCAAACGCCTTTGGCACTTAGCATCACACATTACTGGCGAACTTAAGCAAGCCGATACGCATGTTTTCGACTTAATTGAACGCTTACACCCAACACCTGCAATTTGTGGTGAACCAAGTTCTGTCGCGAAAGATTTAATTCAACAACTTGAACCATTTAACCGTGAATTATTTGCTGGAACTATGGGCTGGGCAGATGAACAAGGTAATGGTGAATGGTCGGTAACTGTTCGCTGTGCCCGGATTTATCAGAATATTGCCCGTTTATTTGCCGGTGCAGGCATTGTGGAAGCTTCTCGTCCACAGGCTGAACATGCTGAAACCGCTGCAAAGTTTCGTACCGTACTGGATGGTCTACAGATTTCACCAGAACAATTACCACGATAAGGAATAAATAGATGACAACAATGAATTATTTAGTGGGCGCTGTGCCATATCCAGCAGAATTTGCTGAGGCTTACCGTAAAAAGGGGTATTGGATTGGGCAAAACCTAAGTGATTTTTTACGGGAAAGTGCTCAAAACTACGCACAAAATATTGCGGTATACGATGGTGACAAAGCTGTTAGCTATAAAGAATTTGACCACTTGGTTGACTGCTGTGCAAGCCATTTATATCAATATGGCTTACGTGCGGGTGATAAAGCCGTCGTCCAAATGCCAAACCGCTATCAGTTTTATATTTTATTTTTCGCACTGATACGATTAGGTGCTTTACCAATCATGTCTTTGCCTGCCCATCGATATGCAGAACTCAGTAGCTTTTTTAAGCAGACGCAAGCAAAAGCTTATTTCTGTGCTGATTTTGGTGCCCAAAAATTTGATTACCGAGAGCTTGCCGAAAAGCTTCAGCAAACTGCATCTTGCTTAGAACATGTATTTGTACTTGGAGATGCAGGTAATTTTATTGCTATCGAAAATTTATTAAAAGAAACAAATATTTTGGCGGATGCAATCTCTCCGTCTACGGCGGATCAAGTGGCTTTTTTACAGCTTTCAGGAGGTAGTACCGGTGTTCCGAAACTCATTCCACGTACTCATGATGATTACCTCTACAGTGTGCGGGAGAGCGCGAAAATCTGCCAACTCAGTCAATCGTCACGCTTACTGATGGTTTTACCTGCGGCACATAACTTTTCAATGAGCTCGGCTGGTTCTTTAGGCATTTTTTATGCTGGTGGTGCGGTCGTTTTAGGAACTGACCCAAGCCCTGAAACTGTATTTCCACTGATTAAAAAACACGGTGTAACAGATGCTTGTTTGGTTCCTGCATTAGTCCGGCCTTGGATGGATAAAGCGGCCAAAGATCAAGACCCTATATTATCGACTTTACGTTGTTTGCAAGTAGGTGGAGCACGCTTACCCGATGCGGTTGCCATACGTTTAATTGATGAGTTTAAGGTCAATTTACAACAAGTCTTTGGAATGGCTGAAGGGCTTGTGAACTACACCCGTTTTGACATGACGAAAGAACAAATTATTCATACCCAAGGTTTAAAAATCTCGCCAGATGATGAAATTCTAGTTTTAGATGATAACGATCAACCCGTAGAAGCGGGGCAGATAGGTCATTTACTCACTCGCGGCCCATATACCATACGTGGTTATTATCAAGCACCTGAGCATAATGCACGTTCTTTTACACCGGATGGTTTTTATCGTACTGGCGATTTAGTTCGTATTTGTGACGATGGCTGCATTGTTGTCGAAGGACGCTCGAAAGAACAAATCAATCGCGCTGGTGAAAAAATTGCGACTGAAGAAGTAGAGCAAGCTTTATTAACTCATCCACAAATCCGCTTGGCAGCGCTGGTTGCCATGCCTGATGAAATGATGGGTGAAAAAAGCTGTGCCTTTGTTGCATGGCAATCACAAACTGATGATCCAAGCCCTGTTCGCCTTGCTATGTCAGTTCGTCAACATCTTAAAGACTATGGCCTTGCTACCTACAAAGTTCCCGATCGAGTGGAATTTATCGAGCAGTTTCCCTATACGGCCTTTGGAAAAATAGACAAAAAAAGATTACGTCAACAACTTGAAACTAACACCAATATTCTTGCTTAAAGATAAAAAAGGAAAAATTTGATGAGTATTCCCAAAATTACAAGTTACAGCATGCCTCAAGCCCATGAGTTTACACCCAATAAAACTCATTGGCAGTTGCATACCAATCGCGCCGTTTTATTAGTGCACGATATGCAGCAGTATTTTTTAGATTTTTATGATCAAACTCAAGCGCCTATTCCAGAGCTTATTAAAAACACCAAAGAACTGATTGAAACTGCACGTAAGTTTAATATTCCGGTGGTTTATACGGCACAGCCTGGTAATCAAACACCTGAACATCGCCAACTCTTAACTGATTTTTGGGGAACTGGTCTAAAAGATGATCCGTATATTACTCAAATTTTGCCGGAAATTACGCCTCAGAAAAATGATACCGTTTTAACAAAATGGCGTTATAGCGCATTTAAGTTTTCTCCGCTTGAACAACTCATGCGTGAATCTGGCCGCGATCAGCTCATTATTTGTGGTGTTTATGCCCATATTGGCTGCCTCATGAGTGCAGCAGAAGCATTTATGTTGAACATACAACCATTTTTATGTGGAGATGCACTCGCTGACTTTAGTCGTGAAGAACATGATATGGCTTTAAAATATGCAAGTACACGTTGTGCACAAGTCATGACCACCCAGCAAGTGACTCGTGCTTGGGAACTTGAACAAGCAGCCTCGCCATTAACCCAAGAAGGGATAGTTCAAGCGGTAAGTGAACAACTACAAATTCCTGCTTCAGACATTCAGTTAAATGATGATTTACTTATGCTTGGGCTTGATTCAGTTCGCTTAATGACCTTGGTAGGTAAATGGCAAGCTTATGGTGCTCAGGTAAGCTTTGAAGATTTAGCAGAACAACCTACTTTAGAAGTATGGATTGAGAAACTAGTCGCTTAAAGCTAAATCATAAAAAAGCAGATCAATGATCTGCTTTTTTTGTTTTATAAAGATGGATGATCCTTTTTATATTTTCCCATACGACTAAACCAAACTTTGCCAACCGACCATTGCATAGTCGGTAAACTATGCACCAACACAAAGAAAAACACCGTAAATACAGGGACCAGTACAGTTCCTATAATCACACTACCAAATATACTCATCCCAATTTCATGTCGACTCACTGCACCAGCACCTGTAGCAACGACAAGGGGAATCACACCAGCTCCAAAAGCCAGCGATGTCATTAAAATGGGACGTAAACGTAGAGCTAAAGCCTCACATGCAGCTGTTATATAATCTTTATCTTGTTTTATAGCTTTAGTTGCGAACTCCACAATTAAAATTGCATTTTTACAAGACAAACCTATACCTGTCAGTAACGCGATTTGAAAATACACATCGTTTGGCAACTTAAAAAGTTGAGCAAATATAATAGTTCCCGTAATTCCTAGCGGAAGTCCGAGCAAAATAATAAGAGGCACTTTCCAGCTTTCATATAAAGCAGCTAAACATAAGAAAATAAATAAAATAGAAATAATATATAAAAATAAGGCTTGCTGGCTCGATTGCTGCTCTTGTAATGAGAGGCCACTCCATGCGACATCTACACCAGATTGTTTACTCACCATATCACTTAACTGTTGCATTGCTTGACCTGAGCTAAAGCCAGAGCTTACATTGGCTTCAAGCTGTATGGCCGCAAGTCCCATAAATCGGGTGAGTGTTTCTGGGCCACCTGTCCACTGACTTTGACCAAAGTGAGCAAGTGAAAGCATTCCACCTGTATTGTTTCGCACATGCCAATAAGCCAAATCTTCAGGTTTAGAGCGAAATTCAGCATCACCTTGCATAATAATTCGTTTAATTTTGCCTCTTTCGACAAAATCTCCCACATAGTTTCCGCCCCAAGCAGTCGATAAAGTTGAACGAATCGCTTGTTGATCAATCCCTAATATCTTGGCTTTATTCTGGTCGAGTTGAATAAAAACTTCAGCCTTATTTTCATCTACAAGCGGACTTAGATTTTCAAATGCAGGGTAATTGTGAGATTCTTTTTCTAAGTCTTTATATTGTTTAATGAGTTCATCGCGTCCTTGACCATTTACATCTCTGAGCCAAAGTTCTAAGGCATCAGATTGACCTAAACCTGAAACACTTGCTGGCATACCCACCATGACTTTAGCGGGTAAGTTTTTTTGCAAGTAACTTTGGGCACGCTCCCGTATGGCACTTGCGGTATTGGATTCACCTTTACGTTCATTCCAATGTTTTAATGAAACAAATGCCATGCCTAAGTTTGGACCACTACCAGAAAAGTTTTGCCCATTGACAACAAGTACAGTATTGATATTTTTGGCTTCATGCTCGAAGAAATAATTATTAACCAGTTTACCTACTTCTTGTGTTTGGCTCATAGACGCACTGTTATGCAAACTATAAGGAACAGCAAGTAAACCTTGATCTTCATTTGGAATAAAGCTAGTGGGTAAACCACGATAAATAACGATTAAAACAGTAACCAAAGCCAAAACAATAAGACATGAAAGTGTTTTAAATTTGATTAAGCTTGTCGCTAAGTAACTAAAACCGACTTTAACTTTTTCAAGTAAAGCTTCAAGCTTCTGTCCCCATTTAGGTTTTTGAGTTTGTTTTTTTAATAAAACAGCGCACAAAGCAGGCGTAATAAACATGGCTACTAATAAAGATAGCAACATTGCGGCCGCTAAAGTGATTGAAAACTGACGGTAAATCATACCCGTTGAGCCAGTAAAAAAAGCCATCGGAATAAATACGGCGGTTAATACCAAGGTAATTCCGATTAATGCACCACTAATTTCCTGCATGGATGCCGAACATGCTTCCCGAACATTTAATTGTTGTTCATGCATAAGCCGTTCAACATTTTCAACCACAACAATTGTGTCATCGACCAACAGTCCAATTGCTAGAACCAGTGCAAACAGGGTGAGGGTGTTAATGCTCATACCAGTCAAATACAACACAACAAAGGTACCGCAAATCACAATAGGTACAGTCATGGTAGGAATGAGCGTGGCGCGCCAATTTTGTAAAAAGAGATACATGACAATGACGACCAATACTACCGCTTCAAGTAAAGTGATAATGACTTGTTTAATAGACTCTTCAATAAACGGCGTATTGTCTCGTGGATAAACAATTTTATATCCAGCAGGTAGATGCTGCTTGAGCTGTTCAATTTTTGCTTTAATTAAAGCCGAGGTTTCAATTGCGTTCGCATCGGGACTCAGTGAAATACCTAAACCAGCGGAAGGGTAGCCATTGAGCGTATTAATACTTTCATAGTTTTCGGCACCTAACTCGACTCTCGCAACATCTTTTAAATATACTAAACTACCGTCTACATTGGCTTTAACCACAACCGATTTAAAATCATCGACTGTTTTTAAGCGTGAGCCCGCTGTGACTTTGGCATAAATATTCTGATCAGAAGCGGAAGGCATTGCACCAAGGGAACCCGCAGCAATTTGAGTATTGTAATCTTCAAGTGCCTGTTCAATATCGCTCGGCATAAGTTGATAATTTCTAAGCTGATTTGGATTTAACCAAATACGCATAGCATAACTTGAACCAAATACATCAACTTCACCAATCCCTTGTAGTTGAGAGAGAGGCTGTTCAAAGTGATTGACCATATAGTCCGATAAGTCGATATTACTGGCTTTACCAGTCTCATCGTATAACCCCACGATCAACAGCAAATCACCCGTGGTTTTCCAAATATTTACCCCTTGACGTTGCACTTGCTCGGGTAAGCGATTTAATGCGCTGTTAATGCGATTTTGTACTTGCAATTGTGCTTTATCGATATCTGTGCCAATTTTAAAATGAATATCAATACTACCTGTTCCCGAAGATTCACTGTTTGAAGTGAAATAAAGTAAGTTATCTAATCCTTTAATTTGCTGTTCTAAAATCTGAGTTACGCTTTCTTCAACTGTTTCGGCCGAAGCGCCACGGTAGTTAGCAACCACTCTAACACTTGGAGGAGCAAGGTTTGGATAACGCTCAACTAGCATTGCCCGAATAGAGAAAAAACCAAAAATAAGAATAGTAATGGCAATGACAGATACAAAAATAGGGTGATAAATAAAAAATCGAGAGAGCATTGTTATGTCTACTTTAAGCTTGTTTTCAATAGGTTTTTAGGCACACCAATCTGCAATACTATCTTTTTTAATTCAAACAAACAATAATGATTATCATTATATAAATAATAATTACTTTTATCTTGAACAATAAAAGTCATGAGGCTATCATGCTCGGCACATCATAAATGATAACAATTATCATATGGTAATCGTTATAAAATATAAGGATCGAGAAATGACGTTAACGAAAAAGGCGTTGGTGGTCGCCCTCTCAACACTGCTTCCATTCGCAGTCCAAGCAAATACAGATATTGACCAACACAGCAAAAATGAACCTGTTCAAAAACTTAAAACTATTGTGGTTTCTGCTGCTTTAAAAGAACAAGATGTAGATAAAGCACCTGCATCTATTAGTGTGATCACGAGTGAAGATATTGAACGTAGTGCAGCGCTGAGCCTCGCTGACGTTTTACAAAAACAAGCAGGGGTTTATAACTATAACAGCGGGCAAGATAAAATCGTTATAAGGGGAATGCTGAATACTTCGGGGAACTACACCTTAATTCTGCTAAATGGTAAGCGCATGTCGTCTAATGGGGCCATGTGGCGAGGCAATGACTTTGACTGGAGTGCAATTCCTTTAAATAGCATTGAGCGTGTTGAAGTGATTCGTGGCCCAATGTCATCACTCTATGGCGCAGATGCGATGGGTGGTGTCATTAACATCATTACAAAAAAAGCAGAAGACGGACAGCTACACGGTTCTATTTTTGGGCAATATAATCGGGCAGACCGTGGCAATGGTAAAGACCAATACCGTTATGGCTTTAACCTGTATGGTGGTTTAACTGATAGTTTAAGTTTTACTCTAGCAGGTGACGCCTATAACCGCGATGCATGGTATAGAAAAGGTAAACCAGATGCGGACGGCGCATATTTTGTAGAAAAAGATACTAAAAATATAAACGGTACTTTAAGCTGGAATATTAATGATCAGCAAACTTTAGACTTAGATTTGGGTTATAACAACGATAAACGCCCGCTTACGCAAGACGCACCAACATCTATTCAAGAATCAGAAATGAAACGTACCAATGTAGGTATTGCTCACCGTGGTAAATGGGCTTGGGGTAAAACAGAAGCTTATATTGGTAAAGAAACCGCCAAAATTTATGACTATGACAGTGAATACGATGCCCCTCAAAGCCGTCACTATAAACAAGAAAATTTAATTGGTCGTGCTTTTGCCAACTTTGACTGGCTCATGAATAACACAACTGCTGGTTTTGATTATAAAGACCAGAAAATTACAGACGTTGTCAGTTATATCGGTACTGGAAAAAACCAGCAAAAGAGCTACGGTATTTTTGTTCAAAACGATACCCATATTAATGATGCACTCACCCTAACATTAGGGGGGCGTTATGACGATTTTGATGATTTTGATGGTAAAACGACTGGCAAAGCCTACTTGGCCTATGAACTTGCTCAAGGAGTCATCCTTAAAGGTGGTGTAGGACAAGCTTATAAAGTTCCAGCGCCTGCTCAGCTAGACATTAATTATTCAATGATCTCATGTGGTGGTAGCTGCCATATTCGAGGTAATCCAGATTTAGCACCCGAAGAAAGCACAAATTATGAAGCATCATTAATTGTGACACGTCCAAACTGGAATGCAGGTGTTACGGTTTTCCAAAATGACGTGAAGAACTTAATTGAAGCCATTACCTTAAGTGATGGCGATCCACGTTTAGTGGGTGATTTTAGAAAAATCTGGACCAATGTAAGCCGTGCAGAACTTAAAGGGGTTGAGCTTACAGGTGGCTATGATTTCACTGACAATTTAGGTGTTAAAGCAAATGCAACATACTTAGATGCAAAAAACAAAACCACAGGTAAAGACTTAACAGAACGACCAGAATGGCTTGCCAATGGTTCTATTTCTTGGGTACCCGTTCAAGACTTTCGTGTAAATGCGGGCGTAAGTTATGTGGGCAAACAAATGTACTCTGCAACCAAAGAGTTGCCAGCGTATACCACCTATGACCTTACGTTTACCTCGCCAATTTCGCCACGTTTAACACTGGACTATGGTGTAAAAAACCTGACCGATGTTGATTTGGAAGATAAGAACAAAACCTTTAATACCAAACTCTATGGACGTAACTATTTTGTAAAAGCGACTTATAGTTTCTAAGCGAAAACACAGCTCAAAGCTTATTCATAGGGGAATAGGTTTTGAGCTTTTCAATGTATAAATACCCATAATTTTCAAGTAAATATAGACAAAATAATTTTAAAAATTTCTATATTTCTAAACATTAAGGTTAATTCAATATGACATCAAAATCATTACTAAATGGACTACCGATAAAAAAATCGAGAATACAAGTTTTTGAAATTTTAAATCAGAACCCACAAGGTTTAAGTGCAGTCAGTATTTATGCACAAATTAAAAATGAACATAAAATAACGCTCGGAACTATTTACCGAATTTTATCTGAGTTTGAAAATCGTAAACTTATCAAAAGAGTATTCTTAGGAAAAAGTAAAAGTATTTATAAAATTAGAAAAGATAAAATGAGCTGTAATCTGATTTGTCTTAAAACAGCAGAAACCTCAAGCTTTGAAAATGCAAAAGTCAAAGAATTACTCCATGAAGCTATGGATATTATTTTTGCAAATACTGGAGTCAATATCAGCAGTGTTGAGCTCAATCTCTATACTGAATAAAGGCTCTTTTAGCTTTTCATATAAAAATAAAGGACAGCTTCATACTGTCCTTTATGCATCATTAAATGAATTATTTGATGACTTTAATTCGAGTCGTAGCTGGAATAATTAACGGAGAGTTCTTAGCAACATAACTCTCAAAGGCATCAATATCTTGACCGCCACCGACACGGTTCTGACCATCTTTCAATACAGTAAAGTTGTCACCACCATCTGCCAAGAAGCTATTAACTGTTACACGGTATACCTTCGTGTCAACCAATGCTGAACCTGCAACCATAATATTGCTTGCTCGTGGTGAAACAGCTGTATTTGCTGAATATTGATAACTCAATTCTTTAGAAGGCTGTAAAATTTTAGGCGAGTTTGCATTTGCACCAGACCATTGTTGTTCAAGCACATCTCGAATTTGTTTACCGGTTAAGCTGACCGTCACAATCGAATTACCAAAAGGCTGGACTGCAAAAATATCACCAAAGGTAATCTGATTGCTGCTATTAATCAGTAAATCAGCACGTACACCACCTGGGTTCATAAGTGTAAAGTCCGAACCTTGGTCGCTTGCTTTGAGAGCAGAGGCTTGCTGTGCATCGGCAATCATATCACCGAGAGGGCTTTCACCACTTTCGACTTGAGTACGGCTCACAACGGCAGTAGAAGTACCCACAATACGTCCAGAAATAGTGGTTACCGCTTGGCGATATTTATCTAAAATTGCTTCAATACTTGGTGTCTTACTAAATTTTTGATAAAGATCTGTAAGGCTTACAGTGGTTGTACCTGAAGTATAGGCCTCACTTTGAATCGGAATTTGTTTAGCATCTTTTTTAATGATGTCGCCAGTCTTACCATCTAGCTCAATCTTAATATCAGTAATCAGCGTGCCATATTGGCCAGCTGAAGTAAGCAAGAATGGTTTAGCCGGGTTTTTGGTTGCATAGTCACAAATATATGATTGATGAGTATGCCCTGAAACAACAATATCAACTGCTGGATTTAAGCGGTCTAAAATACCTAAAATAGGTCCGCTTAAACCGTCACATGTTTTTTCATTGAGCTTAGTACTTGGTGCTGCACCTTCGTGTATGACCACCACAAATGCCTGAATTCCTTGCTTCTGCAATTCAGGAATGAGGGCGTTTACTGTATCTGCCTCATCACGAAACTCAACGTCTTTAATACCAGCTGCAGAAACAATACTCGGGGTTGCTTTAAGCGTTAAACCAATAAATGCAACTGGAATCCCGCCGTAAGTTTTGACTTTATAAGCTGGAAAAATCGTTTTGCTTGCATCGTTTTTCATTGCGACGTTTGCTGCAAGGAAATTAAATTTTGCGCCACCAAAATTTTTATTAATTTGACATGGAGGAGTGCTGGTATATTGCTGACAGCCACCATTTTGTAAACGGCGTAATTCATCTGTACCACGGTCAAACTCATGGTTACCAACCGCATTAAAGTCAATTTGAATATCATTCATGACATCAATGGTGGGTTCATCTAAAAATAGTGAAGAGGTTAGTGGTGATGCACTAATTAAGTCACCCGCAGAAACCACAGCATTATTTGGATTTTGAGCTTTAAGTTTCTTAATTGCATCAGCAAAGTAACTGACACCACCTACTGGAATTCGTACAGTTTTAGATGGGTCATTTGGGTTCGCTGCATCGACATAGCGCTTAGGGGGTTCTAAATTTCCATGAAAGTCATTAAAAGCTAAAATATCGACAGTCTGGTTACTTCTTGGCACAGATGTATTTGAATCACTGTCATTGTTATCATTACAACCGGCTAATAAAGCCATCGCCAGACATAAAGATGTTGTCTTAAATAATATATTTAAAGTCGTCATTTTTTATCAATTGGTGAATTAAGATGCATAAAAAATACGCATACTGTGTGAATATTTGATGAAAACTAAATCTTAACTAAAACAGATAATCTTTAAAAAATAAATGCTAAGATGATGGTATATAAATATGAACGTAAAGGAGTACATAAAGCATTGGCATAAAGGATATTTTTAAATTTTTCATAAAAAATTCATGAATTTGCAATAAAACAGTTACAAAATATACGGTGAATAAAATCGCTTTTAAATTATTAAATTAATCTTTTTTATTCATTTTAACTTTTTACTACGTATAAGAGTCAAGAATGACATCATTGCCTACTTTATCTAGCTCAAACCAGCATAATTTAGAAACATATATTAATAGAGAACTCTCTTTATTAGAGTTTCATAAGCGAGTGCTTGCTCAGGCCAAAGATATTGAACATCCATTACTTGAACGTTTAAATTTTTTAATTATTTTTTCGCGTAATCTTGATGAGTTTTTTGAAATTCGCGTGGCGAGTTTAATCCAAAAAATCAGCCTTATGAGTCAAGCCACTGGCCCAGAAGGTTTACCTTTAACTGAAGTACTTAAGCAAATTTCGAAAAATGCTCATGAAGCCGTTGAAGAACAATATAAAATATTAAACTATACGTTGTTGCCACAACTACAAGGCTATGGCGTTCATTTTATTCAGCACGGCGATATATTAGAAAAGCATAAAGACTGGATTAAAGAATACTTTTTTAAAGAAGTTCAACCAGTCGTGACGCCTATTAGTTTAGACCCAGCACATCCATTTCCAAGACTCGTCAATAAAAGCCTTAATTTTATAGTGACCCTAGAAGGTAAAGACGCTTTTGGACGCCAAATTGATTTAGCGATTGTGCCGGCACCACGTTCTTTACCAAGACTTGTTAAAATACCGGAATATATTTCTGGTGGCGCAGAACATTACATTTTGCTCTCGGCCATTATTCATCAGCACATTTCAGATTTATTTCCGGGTATGAAAGCCACAGGTTGTCATCAATTTCGCGTGACTCGAAATGCTGATTTAACTGTTTCTGAAGATGTTGAAGACTTAGCAGTCGCTTTAAAAGGTGAATTATCTTCACGCCGTTTTGGTCAAGCGGTTCGTTTGGAAGTTGCAAAAAAATGTCCTGAAGAAATTGCGAACTATTTATTGGAACAATTTGATTTAGATGCGGAACATCTTTATTACGTTGATGGGCCTGTCAATTTAGCGCGGTTTATTTCGAATTTTGATTTACCGGACTTGCGTTATAAACCTTATCAGCAAGTCTTACCCAAGCTTTTATACAGTAAAAAGCCAATTTTTGATGTGCTAAAAGCAGGCGATGTTTTACTTCATCATCCATTTGACTCGTTTGCACCTGTTATCAAGTTCCTACGTGAAGCTGCACAAGATCCAAATGTCTTGGCGATTAAACAGACGTTATATCGTAGTGGTGCTAACTCGGAAATTGTTCAACTTTTGGCAGAAGCTGCACGAAATGGAAAAGAAGTTACTGCGGTCATTGAGTTACGGGCACGTTTTGACGAAGAATCAAATATTGAAGTAGCCAACGTGCTGCAAGAAGCAGGTGCAGTGGTGGTTTATGGCATTGTTGGCTATAAAACCCATGCAAAAATGATTTTAGTGGTTCGCCGTGAACAAGATAAAATCAAAAGATATGTACACTTAGGTACAGGTAACTATCACGCAGTAAATGCCAAAATTTATACCGATTTTGGCCTACTGACCAGTGATGCTGAAATTTGTGAAGACGTACATAAGATTTTCCAAGAACTCACCGGTATGGGCAAAATGGCAAAGCTTAAAAAACTTTTTCATGCACCTTTTACCTTGCATTCACAGTTGCTTGAGCTTATTGAACAGGAAATTAAAAACAGTCTTGCCGGTAAGAAAGCTCATATCATTATTAAAGTAAATGCGCTCACTGAACCACAGCTTATTAGCGCGCTTTATAAAGCTTCACAAGCTGGTGTACAAATTGATCTAATCATTCGTTCAATTTGCTGTTTAAGACCACAGGTTGCAGGGTTATCAGATAATATTCGGGTACGTTCAATCGTTGGGCGCTATTTAGAACATACACGGGTTTATTATTTTTATAACGATGGCGATACCAAAGTGTTTTGTGCCAGTGCAGACTGGATGGAACGTAATTTGTTCTCACGTATCGAAACCTGTTTCCCGATCGAAAGTAAAAAATTAAAGAAACAAGTTATTGAAGATGGGCTAAACAATTACCTAAAAGATAATCGTCAAGCGTGGGAACTACACGCCGATGGAACTTGGGTGCAATATCAGCCTCAAGAGGGACAAGAGCTTTATATTGCGCAGCAACACTTAATGAATTTAGCCGTATAAAAATATCGGTCATAGCAGAATTTTTATCTGTTATGACCTTTTAATAGTCTTTGATTGATAAGAACTTATTAAAATTTGGACAAAAAACACAATTATCGAACAATATCTTGTGCCAAGCTTATCTACAAACGTGACTTTTTTATTTAGAATAAATTTTTAATTGCTTTATAAGATTTAATCAAGTGATTCATTTCGCAAGATTAATCCTGACTGGAGAAAAATTTATGCAATGGACAAAACCAGCTTTCACTGATTTACGTATTGGTTTTGAAGTAACAATGTACTTTGAAGCACGTTAATTATTTCTATTCAAATCTCTCATAAGCCCTAGTTTTGTTCTAGGGCTTATGTCTTTCTAATAAGATATTAATTTTATGTATATTTATATTTTAGGTTCAGCAGCTGGAGGCGGCTTCCCTCAGTGGAATTGTAATTGCCCAAATTGTCATGGTGTTCGTACAGGTACAATCAATGCCAAAGTACGCACTCAATCTTCAATTGCGATTTCAGAAAACGGCATAGACTGGATCTTATTAAACGCATCACCAGATATCCGTCAGCAATTATTTGACTTTAAAGCAGCTCAACCTGCGCGTAATTTACGTGACACGGGCATTACCAATGTTATTTTAATGGATAGCCAGCTTGACCATACCACTGGACTTTTGACTTTGCGCGAAGGCTGTCCAATGAATGTGTGGTGTACAGAAATGGTCTATCAAGACCTGACCACAGGTTTTCCTGTTTTTAATATGTTGAAGCATTGGAATGGTGGTCTTCAATATCACGAGATTAACCCTAAAAAAGCTTTTAAAATCGATAATTTTGAAAATTTAGAATTTTTACCTTTAATTATTCAAAGTGCTGCACCACCATATTCTCCACATCGCCATGATCCGCATGAAGGCGACAACATTGCCTTAATTATTAAAGATCATAAAACACAAAAACAGTTGTTTTATGCACCGGGGCTTGGAAAGATCGATGATCAAATCATGCAGATTATGCAAAGTTCTGATTGTGTCATGATTGATGGCACACTCTGGACAGATGATGAAATGCAACAAACGGGTGTAGGTAAAAAAACTGGCCGTGAAATGGGGCATTTATATATTAGTGGTGAAGGTGGCTCTCTATCTTATTTGAACCAACTCAACACACCGAAAAAAGTGCTGATTCATATTAACAATACAAATCCAATTTTAAATGAAGATTCTGCCCAATTTGCCGAACTGAAAGCAAATGGTGTAGAGGTTGCCTATGATGGCATGCAGATTGAACTCTAAGGTGCGCTATGACACAAACACCTGAAGCTTTAACAACCGAACAATTCAAACAAGCCATTATTGATAAAGGGCAGTATTACCATATCTATCATCCATTTCATGTAATGATGTATGAAGGTAAAGCCACCCAGCAACAAATTCAGGCTTGGGTTGCAAACCGCTATTATTATCAGATCAATATTCCGCTAAAAGACGCTGCGATTATGGCAAATTGCCCAGATCAGCGGGTTCGTCAAGAATGGATTCAACGCATGATTGATCAGGACGGTGAATATCCTGATGG
Organism: Acinetobacter sp. XH1741; assembly: GCF_041021895.1. Classification (NCBI taxonomy): domain Bacteria; kingdom Pseudomonadati; phylum Pseudomonadota; class Gammaproteobacteria; order Moraxellales; family Moraxellaceae; genus Acinetobacter; species Acinetobacter chenhuanii. The sequence continues at coordinate 2,450,246 of NZ_CP157428.1, read as the reverse complement.
TGGTGGTCGAGAGGCATGGCTACGCTTAGCAGAAGCTGTTGGCTTGAGTCGTGAACAAGTGATTTCAGAAGAGTTAGTTTTACCAAGTGTACGCTTTGCTGTAGATGCCTACGTAAATTTTGCACGCCGCGCACCATGGCGCGAAGCAGCAAGCAGCTCTTTAACAGAACTATTTGCACCCCAAATTCACCAATCCCGTCTTGAATCATGGCCACAACATTATCCTTGGATTGATGATAAGGGCTATGAATATTTCCGTTCACGTCTAAGTCAGGCGCGCCGTGACGTTGAACATGGTTTAACAATTACACTAGATTCATTTACCACGCATGAACAACAACAAAGAATGCTAGAAATATTACAGTTTAAACTGGATATTTTATGGAGCATTTTAGATGCCTTAACACTGGCATATGTACACAACGAAGCACCGTATCACAACGTAACTAAAGAACGGGTATGGCACAAAGGATTATTTAAATGAATAAAGAACAATTTGATATCAATCTCGTGCCGACATGGCGACAAGGTTACCGTTTTCAATTTGAACCTGCTCAAAATGGCTTTGTGATTTTATACCCTGAAGGCATGATCAAGTTAAATGAAAGTGCAGGGGCGATTGGGCAGTATATTGATGGGAAAAATAATGTTTCCGCAATTATTGCTCAGCTCAAGCAAAAGTTTGGCGATGTAGCTGAAATTGACAATGATGTTATTGATTATATGTTAGTTGCCCAGCAGCAGCACTGGATTGATTTTATATGACCCATGGTGTTGGTTTACCACTATGGCTATTAGCGGAGTTAACGTATCGTTGTCCGCTACAATGCCCCTATTGTTCAAACCCTTTAGATTATGCTCAGCACAAAAATGAGTTAACCACCCAAGAGTGGTTTGACGTTTTCGATCAAGCGCGTCAAATGGGTGCTGTACAACTTGGTTTCTCTGGTGGTGAACCTTTAGTACGTCAAGATTTAGAACAGCTTGTGGCCCATGCACACCAACAAGGGTTTTATACCAACCTGATTACCTCTGGTATGGGGCTTACCGAGCAGCGTATTTCCCATTTAAAGCAAGCAGGCCTAGACCATATTCAAATTAGCTTTCAGGCAAGTGACCCGGTCGTTAATGACGCTTTGGCAGGGTCGAAACATGCTTTTGAACAAAAATATGAAATGTGCCGACTTGTTAAGAAATACGATTATCCGATGGTTCTTAATTTTGTGATCCATCGGCACAATATTGACCAGATTGATAAAATTATAGAACTTTGCCTTGAACTTAATGCTGATACAGTTGAGTTAGCAATTTGTCAGTTCTATGGTTGGGCCTTTTTAAACCGTCAAGGTTTATTACCCACGCAAGAACAACTCATACGTGCTGAACGTATTACCAACGAATATCGTGAAAAGTTAAAAGCGCAAAATCATCCGTGTAAATTGATTTTTGTGGTACCCGATTATTATGAAGAAAGACCAAAAGCCTGTATGAATGGCTGGGGTAAAATTTTCTTTACAGTAGCGCCAGATGGTATGGCATTGCCTTGTCATGCCGCTAGACAACTACCAATTGCTTTTCCGAATGTTCGTGAGCAAAGGCTTTCAACAATTTGGTATGAATCTACAGGTTTTAACCACTTCCGCGGCGATGCATGGATGCCAGAAGGCTGCCGGAGTTGCCCAGATAAAGACCGTGACTTTGGCGGCTGCCGTTGCCAAGCCTATATGTTAACAGGTGACGCAAGTAATGCAGACCCTGTCTGCGGTAAATCACCTTATCATCAACTGATTGAACAGGCACGTACCGAGAGTGAATTCGATTCGGTTCTAGAAAAACTGGTGTTCCGTAATAGCCGAAACTCAAAACAATTTACGGCTCAACAAAACATTGCTGTACGAAATATTACAGATGAATAATTCTGAGTTAGTAGACATGAACGACAGCACAATCCCTGTTTTTGATGGCCATAATGACGCACTAACACGTTTATGGTTAAGCGATCATAGCAATCCTGCTCAAGCTTTTATTCAAGAGCGCTTAGCGGGGCATCTCGATTTAAAACGCTGTCAAGAAGCAGGTTTTGTTGGTGGAATGTTTGCTATTTTCTTGCCACCTTTTGCCTATGTTCAGCAGCAGCATCCTTATAAGCTTTTTGATCAAACTTCATCTGACTTCACACAACAGCAAATTGAACAAATCTGTTTAGAACAACTCGAAATCGCAAAACAACTTGTCGAGTATTCTAACGATATTCAAATTTGCACAACTGTTCAGGATATTCAGAACAGCATAGCAAAACATAAGTTAGCTATGGTACTGCATATGGAAGGTGCCGAAGCATTACAACGCAATCCAGATTTACTCGATGTATTTTATGAGGCAGGACTTCGTAGTATTGGGCCGCTATGGAACAGGCCAAGTCAATTTGGTCATGGTTTAAACGCAAAGTTCCCTCATTCACCTGATACGGGTGCAGGTCTTACACACGAGGGCAAAGCATTTATAAAGCGCTGTGCTGATAAAAAAATGGTAGTTGACGTTTCCCATATGAATGAACGCGCTTTTTGGGATACTGCTAACATTCTTCAACAGCCAATTGTCGCCACTCACTCGAATGTTCATACCTTATGCCCACAAGCTAGAAATTTGACAGATATTCAACTCATGGCAATTAGAGACTCTAAAGGCATAGTTGGAGTGAACTTTGATGTCGCATTCTTACGTAAAGATGGGCAGCGTGATGCAAACACACCTATTGATGTCATTTTAGAACATCTAGAATATTTAATAGATCAAATGGGGGAAGATCATGTTGGTTTGGGCTCTGACTTTGATGGAGCGCTGATTAGTCATGAAATTGAAGATGTAGGTGGGTTACAAACTCTTATTGAAAGAATGCAAAAGCGGCATTATCCAAACGTCCTTATAGAGAAAATTTGCTTTTCTAACTGGTTAACTGTGCTAAATCGTATTCTTGGTCAGTAATTTATAAACAAACATATTGAAAATAACGAATTATTTTAGGTTTTTTATTGGCCGAAATGACTAAAAAAAGTACAGTTGGTTTAATTGTTATTCATTCACTTTTTTAACTAAAATTAAAATACTAAATGTAAGAACATTTGGTATTTCAGGTCTTTAGTGGTTTTCACTTACGCCCATTTCTTTATGAGAAGTAGAAATGGGCGTTTTCTTTTGCTCAAATAAAAAATGAGAAATTCATCACAGGAATGACTAATTAATTGCAAATCATCGCTTTCCCATCTTGACTAAAAGTTCAGCATTAAATACATTGGAATTGTATTTAAAGATAAATAAAATTGCTTAAAGCAATTAATAATACTGCTTAATCCTGAAATACAGTAAAAAGCCTATTCTTTTATAGAATAGGCTTTTTGCTTTGTATCAAAATTTATATTTTAGATAGTTATACGCTTTAATTAACATAAAAATTAAATACATTACAAAAGCGGAGCAAATGATAGCCCATAAATAACAAAGAATGTGCTATTAATTTAAGTTGATTTCTCAAAAGTTTCTCCGTCAATCGAAGAGGTGCAATATGTTAAAGTCAATTTTAGTATTAGGAACAGGTATTGCGATTGGTATGTGTGTGTACAAGAAAAAGCAAAAAAACAGTAAAAGCTTTAGTACCGACAGTGATTCTGACTCATTGATTAGTAAGGATAATAATAAAATTAAAGATGATAGTTCGCTGGATAATGCTGTTCAGGTCTAAAGCTAAATAAAGAGGGGTTCATAACTGGCCCCTTTAAAATTTCATTTTAAATAAATTAACTTTTTCTAAAATAATTATTAGTTTGATAAGTAAATTTAAAAATGTTTAATTTAAATATTTATTTCACTATTCATTTAATTAAGCTACAAATATTTTTAAAACAAAAAAAACACTTCAAATGCTAAATTTTACATACTGTAGCAAAACACTCTTTATCATTTTTTACGTTAAGAATAAAAAAATGGAGATTAAAATGTCCAAGCGCCATATTTTAAAAGAAGTTAATGCAAAGAGTATGTGTGGTATGCAAATTGTCGTTGAGCAAATTTTTGAAAATGCCTTTGAGAAAAGTCTGGCTTCTTCTGAAACAGAGCAAAATTGGCTACCACTTTCCAAGATTGTCATTTCAGATAAAGTCATTAATTTAGATCAAGATAATACTTTCGCTCATCCTAGAACGGGGAAAGTCTTTAAAGTACTCAACTCTTAGTACTCCTAGAAATCATTGAGGCGAAACGATAAAAACGTTTCGCCTTCACACGTTTAATTAAAAGAATTTGCATTTCTTGACTCGTGATTAATTTAAAAATGCGTTAAGTTATTTATAAATTTTGAAGTAAATACCGATTTTTTATGATAATTGAGATAGAAACCCATCCACTACAACCATTTTTACCTGAAAATGCTCGTCTATTAATGCTAGGGAGTTTCCCACCACCACGTAATAAATGGAAAATGGACTTTTACTATCCAAATTTCCAAAACGATATGTGGAGAATTTTTGGCTTAATCTTCTTTCAAGATAAGACCCATTTTTTAACTGAAAATCAGAAAAATTTTAATGAAGAACTTATCCGAAACTTTTTAATTGAAACGGGAATTGCTATTTTTGATACGGCTTATCAAATTAAACGCCTAAAAGGTAATGCTTCTGACAAATTTCTTGAAATTGTCACTCCAACAGATTTGGCCGTTCTACTTCAGCAAATTCCGTTATGTCAGACCATTATGACTACCGGTGATAAAGCCACAGATACCTTAATCTCTGTTTTACCTGAAAATACGGAAAAACCGTCTATTGGAGCCTCTACATCGACTTATTTTGCTGAGCGTAATATCGACTTATATCGTTTACCATCTTCATCAAGAGCATATCCATTAGCACTCGAGAAGAAAGCAGATGCCTACCAAAGATTCTTTAAGGAAATAGGTTTCCTGTAATATTCATAATTACATCATCCACTCGATCGGCAAATAAGAAACAGCTTTGATCATTGTTCTTTGGAAACGACTCGTACCAGGGTCTTTATCATGTTCAACGATTTGTCCATTTGACTGATAATCCAGCCAAATAATTTGCCCTTGGCTATTGAGTTTAAGTTGATAGGCCACTTGCGGTAAATGTTGGTCTAACATAATTGAAATCTGGTCTTGTAATTGGTTAGATTCGATCACTAAGCCGACTTCAGTGTTTAAATAAGTAGAGCGGGGGTCAAAGTTAAATGATCCGATAAATACTTTGCCATCTACATCAAAAAATTTAGCATGCAAACTTGACTTATTTTTGCCTTTCGCAGGAATTACACTACCCGTTACGACTTCATACCATGTTCTACGGCGCCGTTCCAAAACAGGTTTAAACTCATAAAGCTCAATGCCATTTTTAAGCATTTCTACGCGATATTGACTATAAAAGGCATGAACAATTGCAACATCGTTCGCAGCAAATGAGTTTGTTAAAGCACGAATTTTAATCCCTTCAACTCTTAGTTGCTTTAGATAATAAGTACCTTGTTGGGTAGGTACAAAATAAGCAGAAACTAATTCTAAATGCTCTTTAGGTTTACCCATAATAGACATAACTTGCCCATAAAGCATTTCATTTTCAGTGGCTGTACCTAAAATTTTCTTTGGAGAGTCCGCAACAAAATGCGCTTTAGACCATTGAATAGGATTGTGCTCTAAAAGCTCTTTTAAGTAACTTTGAGCATCGTATAGCTTATCTTCAGTTAAGCTATGGTTTTCATGGTGCAATTGCTCATAATGTTCTCTCAAAGCCTTTAAATGATGCTCAGCACAAGTTCCAATAATGTCAGTCGCATTTACACTTAAGGTACTTTCCCAAAAATCATTAAATACAGCTTGAGCATGCCGTACCGCATCTCCGTAAAACAAGATATCCAAGTCTGTAAACTGAAACTTACTACTTGCTTCAAAGTATTCACTACTAATATTTCTACCGCCTGTTACTGCTATCGAGGCATCCGCAATAATGAGCTTGTTGTGCATGCGGTGATTCACTTTTTTGAAGCGAAAAAGATAGTCAAAAACACGTAAGTATCTAAATTTATAGGGATTAAATAATTTAATTTCAAAGTTGGAATGCTGTAAAAGACTTCTTAATATACCGTCTAGCTTTATGCCATTTTGATCATCAATTAATAAGCGGACTTTAATACCCCGATCTGCGGCCTTAAGCAGTTCATGCAAGATGAGGTTACCCACAAAATCATTGGTCCAAATATAATATTGTAGATCTATCGTTTCCTTGGCGTTTCTAATCAAATATATACGTGAAGCGATACTCATAAATGCATCATCAAGAGCTACAAAAGCTGTAAGGCCCTGACGCGTTTTTTCTTCTGCGGTAATGTCATTCAACCAATTATTTGTCTTTATCACTATATCTTTCTCATTAGGATCATATGTATCTGTATAAGAAGGTAAATCCGTAAAGCCCCAAGCGCTTAGGGCCATAGTACTATATTGGCGATATAATTGATGTAAACTAAGCATATATGATTTTAATCTTTTTTATTATTTATAAAATACAAACAGATATGAAGATAAATAGTTATGTTTAACCTTAATTTTCCCATCTATAGTTACACCGAAAGGTTATTTTTAACTATTTTTGACACAAGATTGTTAAAGTAAAAAGAAATCTCCACTAGAAAAATAAAGCATTCAAAACGATAACCATAAATATTACTCAAAGGAAGAACTGATAACTGCCTCGTCTAGTAGAAGTCCCCATTAAAACTGAAAATCTAAATAATTTTCTAAGCATCAAATGTTATGTTATAACATAACATTTGATGCTTAGGGGGAATTTATGAAATCGTTTACAGCTATACCTTTAATTTTGTTAGCAACTCAACAAGTACAGGCCGAAGAAAATATAACTCGTCTAAAACCACTTATTTTTAAGGCGAATTTATCAGAGGAAAAATCAAATGTTGTGACCAAAGAAAATATTAATACGACCAATACCTTAGGAGATGCACTTAAACATATCTCAGGAATACAAAGTACTTCATTTGGACCAAATTCCGGTGCACCCATGATACGCAGTCTGAGTGGCAATAGAGTTCTCGTCTTGGAAAATGATCAACCTATTAATGGAATGAATGCAATCAGTGGAAATATTAATATCCCATTTGATCCTTTGTTTACTGATGAAATTATAGTAAACAAAAACTCCAATAGTGTTCGTTATGGTGGAAGTGCAATAGGAGGGAGTGTACAAATAGAATCAGGTTTGATATCTAAAACAATTGAAGATAAACCCCACAATATGGATATCGTTTATAGAAAAGGATTTAATGATTTAGATGCAAAAGGTTTCAATTTGAATATCAATGATCAAAATCATTGGTCAACCAACTTAAGATATTCAGAACAGGAAATCTCATCTTATAAGATACCGGGGTATAGCAAAGCGAGCGTCTGCGAAAATCAGGTTTTTTTTAATATGGGCGGGACCAATAGTGCATTAGCAGAATCTTGTCAAAAAGATAGTAGAATTCAAAAGATTTATAACAAAGCATCGCAACAGTATATAGATCAGTTCATGACTGAAAATCCGGATTGGGCAGACGGCGAATTTTCATTTTATACCGATAAGCCAACATCGAAATGGGGAGGGAAAACATATATCAACCCCAAGAACCCCGCATATATTCCTAACACCCCACAAAATACCATAAAGAAGGTTAATAATGACGTTACACCAAATTATTATAAAAAATTAGGAAATAGTTATGCCCAAAATGAGAGTGCTGGAATAGGGACAACCTATTTTTTTGACAAAGGGTACATTGGTTTAAGCGCAGACAGAAAAAAAAGTGAGTACGGCGTACCTGGGTTTTCAATGCAGAATCAATCTTTTCAAGACAAATATGAAACCATACCTGTTGGTGTCAAAATTGAACAAAATCGTTTTGCCTTAGATTCTTTATGGTTACAACCAGTTCCTTTGCTTAATGATATAAGCATAAGACTTCAACAGCTTTCCAATAAATCAGGTGAGTATCTAGGTACGACACAAGCAAATGAATACAAGATTAGTGATCAGCTACTTGAAGTAATAATGTCACAGGCACCGTTTAAAAAATTAAAGGGGTCACTTGGTTTTAGTATCAGAAATAGAGATATCGAAGGAAGCGGTAAAGAACGCTATTTGCCAAATGTTAACACTTTTAATAAAGCTATTTTTTTACAAGAAGAATTAAATTTTAAAAAATTCTATGTAAATACAGGGTATCGATTTGAGAAAGTTGAACACGAAATTCAAGATCAAGATTTTAAATTGTCCAGAAATGCAAGCACTAAAAAACAAAAAGATCAACATTATGATTTAAATCATTATTATGTTGGAGCTGGCCTCAAGGTTAACAATTATTTAAATCTAAAAGCCAATTACACCATATCAGAACGAGCCCCTGAGGTTAATGAACTCTATGCAAGTAATGCTCACTATTCTGTCATGACCCAAGAAGAAGGAAACCAATCTCTCAGACCTGAAAAAGCTAAAAATTTAGAATTAAGCATGTTATTAAATTGGAAAAATGCTGAGTTAGCAATTGTTGGCTATCAAATAGATTTTAAGAATTACATGTATTTAACTCATTCTGGGGTAGAAATGCAAAATCGTTTACCTTTGAAGTACTGGAGACAGACAGATACAGAAGTTAAAGGATTTGAAGTAGATTTAAGCTATGAATTTAATCTTAATAAAATTGGAACGATCAAAGTGGGTGGGTTAGCTGATTTAGTTAAAAATAAGGCGACTCATCCCTCAAGCATAAGGTTATCTAATGATGGGATTTACTTACCGAATATGCCTACAAATCGTTATGGTTCATATCTCGAATGGAAACAGGACTCTTGGTCGGGACGAGTCTCAAGTATTTACTATGATGAGCCAGAATATTTAGGTAAAAATGTCTTTCGAGAAGTTGCGTTACCTGCCTACAATTTGCTTGATTTTAAGATAAATAAAAAATTGAATCTAAAAAATGCATCATTCGATATTTTCTTAAATGGCACTAACTTACTGAATGAAGAAGCACGACCACAAAATTCTCCTCTAAAATATATTGCACCACTACCAGGTCGAGCTTTTCAACTTGGAGTCACTATGCATATTTAGAGGGTTGGCTGAGTTCCTTATTGAAATAAGCTAGGCTGGCTTTTAAGTTATTGAGAACTAAAGCCAGTTTTATCTATATATTGACCGATTAACTTGATGATAGGGCATGTACTTTACTGCAAACAAATATTTCGACAATTTATAAGTTTTACTGATAAAACAGCAACCTATTTCTCTTTGTTTTTATAAGATGTCGTTTACCAGAAGTTTTATTTTCATAAGTACACACTACTTACAATTGGTTTAATAATAACTACATTACAACACATGATTTCTATCATAATTCCTTGAAAAGCTGAGTGAGCAGCCTACCAAAAATAGGAAGGAGATAGGAAATGCCACAATATTTAATGATTGCTGAAAAGGTTTATAAAAAAATTGAAGAAAAGGCCCTTTTCGCTGATACTCCAACCGAACACTTGAATAACTTAATAGGCGTAATCCGTAAAGAAATCAAAGGAACACAATTTAAGCTAAAATATAACTTTATTGACTTTGAAGAATGCTTAACAAAGCCATTAGAGGAATGCGCCGTTAAAATTGATATTAGCTTAATGCCTAATTATAAAAATAAAGATGAATATATTTTATGGTTGGCAGGATTTATAGAAAGAATGACCACAGGAGGAGAGACCAAGCTTCCACCTATTTCAAAATTTATTCCCCCCGATTTTAAGTTTAATGCTGAAGGTGATGGTGTTAAGAGCCCATCGATACCAACACAGCCAGCAGATGGCGGTGAACTCATCATTAACTACTTTAAATCAGAAGATTTTATGAAAATTAAAAACGAAGAAAAATAACATTATAAGAAATATAGAAGTGTCTCCACCACACTTCTATGTATCGCTGTCAAAATTCAGCAACCGCCTTCTGGGGCGGTTTTTTTCGATAATTTTTCTCTATACACATGTGGGAATATGATTTTGATATTTCGCATAATCAGATTAGAGAATTAAGAAAATTTGGAGAAATGCTTAAATTAAGTATTTCCCGAAAAATGAATTAGGATTAAAGCAAAATACTTTACGCATCTTAAGTCAATTAAAAATAAGCTCAATTTCTAAAGGGGTTGAGCTTATTTATTATAATTATTAAAGTGTTCAACTTGATAACAACAATAAAACCTATTAATTTAATCAGAATATATTTCAAAGCAGTTCACACTTTTAAAATAATAAAAGCTTAAAATGACATAAAAATTATATTAATTTTAAAAATAAATAACACTTTAATAAAAACTAAAAACTTTCTTATAAAAAATTAAACTTATACTCATATTTTATAAAAAAATTGATAAGGAGATAGAAATGCCAAAATACTTACTATTAGCAGAAAAAATTTCTAAAAACTTTAATAAAGCTCACTCAAATGATCATTTGAAAGATTTGAATAATTTAATTGTAGAAATAAAAAAAGCAATTACAGGAACAGAATTAAAGTTTTTATATAATTTTTTGGATTTTGGTGGATCGGTACTTAGCTTTCAAGATGGGTTACCTTTTAGGCTAGGCACCAGCTTAATTCCATACTATAAAAGTGAGGAAGATTTCATTTTATGGTTAGCAGATTTTATTGATCGAATCACGATAGACACAGGCAAGGGAGATTATTCAATAAAAAAGCTGTTAGCCAGCCCAAGCTGTATTGTTGAAAATACTAATTTGTAGAAAGTAGATATATCGTATGTATTCAACAAGCATTTACGAATAAACGAACTGCTTTTTATAAGCGGTTCGTTTGTAGTAATTCATTGTAAAGTATTGACTAAGGTTCTTGTCTGATCGCTGAGTTCATATCATGTCTAACTTTGCTTATGTTTTCATAAATAATTTTACGTAGTCTATTTATTGCCCCTAATGGTTTGTGTTCTGGTAAAGCATGCCACGGCGTGAAAGAAAGGTTTTCACAGAACTCGTTCTGCTCAGGCGTATCAAAGTTTTGCTTTGGAATATGAATAGTCGCCACCCGATAAAAAGGAGCTTCATTTTCTTTCCATTCAGTCATTGCATCTTCTACAAGCATTTTTGTAGAGGTTCTTGGTTGTACAAGAAATTCCATGCAAACATCTTGCTTTTGCAGTGTATCTTTTAAAGCCTCTCTTAAAAAATTATGGCTTGGGCTTTTAGGGAGTGCACTAGTAACTGTAGAACAATTTCTCACGGAATATTTTACAGCTTGGCGCTCATTACCCAGTCCTAATTGATAGGGCACCATAGACCAGTAACGTGCATATAACGGATTAGATATTTTAGAATTTCTTGCCCCTAAAGCATTCACCGTTCCTTTAAGTCCTAAAGCGAAAGGTATATGAAATTTTTTAATCACACTCTCACTATTAACGTCATGCATAAAAGAAAGATATCTTTGCCCATCATTTACAAAAAAGACAGGATGGTTAATCATAATAAAATCTTGAGTTTTCGCATCTTTCTCACTTTCCAAAATTTTCTGACCAGGCACACCTAAAACTTTTATAGCCATCCCGCGAGCATCTTTTTCAATGTCAGCTCTAGAAGCATCATTAGAAGCATTTGAAAAGCGAATCCATGCCTGATAGTTTTTATTCGGAATGAATATACCTTTTGCATATTGAGTTGGGATATTTTCAAGAACATGAAAGTCGGCACGAACACATCCATGTGCTTTAGGGTGCGCATCTCGTAAGGCCTTACCAGCTGGGTAGTCTTTTCGAATTGCTTCTTCAATAACACTAGATATTTCTTGAGCCATCATTTTTTCATTTGGCTGAAGTTTTTCGCCTAAATATGTATCTGCTTCTGGGTAAGGTGTTGTGTTAGAGGCAGAAATAACTGCTAATTTAGTATTTTTATAATATGCCGTATCACTACAAGCAGTTAATACAGTTATAAATGGAGTAAAAATAAGCAATATTCTAAATTGGCTTAATTGTGTAAGATTTGGCATTAATTACTCCTTATTGCAAACTTCATTTTATAATTAAAATAATGTGTTAGCATCATATTATTTTAAAGACAATTATAATGATCTACTGTTAATAGATTAGACTCTATTGTTACTTATCTGAACAATATAAAAAAAATTATTATTTAATATAAAACTTCTTAAAACCATTAAGAGCATGATGACATGATTAATAATTCAGAAAATGCACAAAATAATTCGATTGTTTCACCTCAACCCATTACTCAAAATATACTTATTGACCGGTTCAGCCCAAGCTATTGGAGAGTAGATGGTCCACAAACCATGTCTTTTGCAATTACGAATTATGGTAATGGTTTTGAAGCATCTTTTCGCTCACGCATGACCACAGATCTAGTTGGAATTAGCTGGGATTCTTATGATTCTAAAGACCACAAATTTTTAGCGTATGAAACTCAATATAGCTACTCAGGTGTAGTGTGGGATTTTGATATTGAATTGTCACCATCTATGCCCGTTTTGAATAATGAGTCCTTAACTCCAAATCTCACGGTTTATTATAATGAGAATGGGGTCGATAAAATTGCTTATATTGTCCTATTCAACTACGCCGATGTTCCATCTTCAAGATCTGCTCATATTCACATCAATTGGGATACGGTAAAGGCTGGTTTCTCGGCTACAGATAGCTTTCCAATCACAAATATTCAGCGAATTGCATTTTCAGGTTTCACCAGTAGCTATAACGGACACTCTTCACTGCCTTTAAACCAAGCAGAAGATGGCTATATCCGTATTACAAATTCGGTGGTTACAGGTGCAAATGCCAAGTTAAATCTAAGTAGGGTCGTTGTACCCCAACATAACTATGGCCTATGTACAAGTTATGATGATCATTATGATCTGAACCCTCAGCGCTTAGTAGATAACATGGCTGCTTTGGGATATCACGGTTTTATTAATCACTATTGTGGGATGTCACATTATCCTGAAATGATCTGGAGAAGTGATATTAATAAATTCCAGATTCCTGACACATTAGTCACAGGTCAAGATGTAATTAATCCATGTACTCGTATATGGCACGAGAAATATGCTCAAGCTTTGCATAATGCAAATATGCAACCTGTTTTTGGGGTGAGTTTTGAAATGTATTCGCTCGGAGCAAATGAGTTTTGGGCACAACGTGACTGGAACAGTAATTTAGGTAAAACAGGCTATCAACCGCCTAGCTATTTTTTTAGTTTAAGTGATCAAAATGCTTTGGCATATTTGCATAAAGTGTTTATTGAATTTGCAGATACTATGGTTAGCGGTGGATGTGACGTCAATATGCAAATTGGTGAGCCGTGGTGGTGGTATAACACCGATACGAATTTACCATGCGTTTACGACTATCCAACGAAGTTAGCTTTTAATGCAGATACAGGTTTGTATGCTCCAGACTTAGGAACCATCTATGATGCACTGAATAAAACTGGTACGCCATATGATGAGTTTAAAACTTGGCTGCGAAATAAATTAGGCCAGACCTGCCAAGACATCCGAACAGTTATTAAAGCAAAATATGCAAATGCCCAAGTATGTCCATTAGTCTTTTTCCCATCTATTCGCTCTCCAATACAAACTCTTGCAACTTATATCAACTATCCAAGTGAACACTATTCATATCCAAATTTTGATTACATCATGACAGAAGCCTACGACTGGCTTTTAGAAGCTAAGTTAGATTTAGCTCATCAGGCTGTTTCTCAAATACCAACCCAAGATTTAAATTATCCTGCAAATAAAGTCGCTTATTTATCTGGTTTCGTACCAGATGCATCTATTGCTTATATCTATGGCTTTGATAAAAACAAGCCTTATCGAACACCAATTTGGCAACGAATTTTTGGAGATATGAAAAACAACAATTCTCTTGGGTTGATGAAGCAGTTTATATGGGCCTATCCACAGGTGATGTTTGATTCAATAACAATTGATATGACTCAAGCACCAGATGGATTCTTTGTTGAGAATACCCTCTATACACCTATTAGTGATAACACACCATATCCACCGGATATTTACCTTTAAGTAAATATATATTGTTTGATATATAAATGATTTGATAAGAAGCCTCTTAACATAAGAGGCTTCTTCTTTTTGAAATACAGGCTTGCTTAGACGTAATTGACTGGCTATGCTGTGATGGATTGCTATGAAAGCTAATTTTAATTTAAGCAAAATTAAGCTCTTGTATTACGGTTACATTATCTAATTTGCTCGACTATAAATACCGAATGATTTAAAGGAAACCCAAAGATGAAATCTCGTGCAGCTGTCGCCTTTGCCCCAGGAAAACCTTTAGAAATTGTGGAAGTGGATGTTGCACCACCTCAAGCGGGAGAAGTTTTAATTAAAATTACTCATACCGGAGTATGTCATACCGATGCTTTTACATTATCTGGTGATGACCCTGAGGGTGTATTTCCCGCAATTTTAGGGCATGAAGGTGCAGGGGTTGTTATTGAAGTCGGTGAAGGGGTAACGAGCGTTCAACCGGGTGATCATGTTATTCCACTTTATACAGCTGAATGTAAAGAATGCTTATTTTGCAAATCTGGTAAAACTAACTTGTGTGTTGCAGTACGCGCGACCCAAGGTAAAGGTGTTATGCCAGATGGTACTACACGTTTTTCTTATAATGGTGAACCGATTTACCACTACATGGGCTGTTCAACCTTTAGTGAATATACCGTAGTAGCGGAAGTATCTTTAGCAAAAATCAACCCTGAAGCGAATCACGAGCAAGTTTGTTTGTTGGGCTGTGGCGTAACGACTGGTATTGGCGCCGTGCATAACACTGCAAAAGTACAAGAAGGTGACTCGGTTGCTGTATTTGGTTTAGGGGGTATTGGTTTAGCTGTTGTACAAGGTTCACGTCAGGCAAAAGCAGGACGCATTATTGTCGTAGATACTAACCCTGATAAATTTGAACTTGCTAAACAATTTGGCGCCACAGATTTCTTAAATCCGAAAGATTACGATAAACCTATTCAGCAAGTTATTGTAGAAATGACAAGTTGGGGTGTAGATCATTCATTTGAATGTATTGGTAACGTCAACGTTATGCGTTCAGCTTTAGAATGCGCACATCGTGGTTGGGGACAATCCGTTATTATTGGTGTTGCTGGGGCAGGTCAAGAAATTTCAACTCGTCCATTCCAGTTAGTTACAGGCCGTAAATGGTTAGGTACGGCGTTTGGTGGGGTAAAAGGCCGTTCACAGCTTCCCAAAATGGTTGAAGATGCCATGAAAGGTGAGATTCAACTTGAGCCGTTTGTAACGCATACTATGCCTCTACAAGACATTAATACAGCTTTTGATTTAATGCATGAAGGTAAATCGATTCGTACTGTCATTCATTTCTAAATGAAATAAAAAAGGGCTGTGATTCAGCCCTTTTTTACGACTTATAGTTTTATATCTTAAATTGCATTACCGCACATGTCAGTTGTGCCTTGAGGGTAGTTAAACTGTAGCGCATTTCGGTCAGTAATGAGTTCATTAGATAACTCTTGTCCAAAGAGTTGATCAGAATATATTGCTATACCACTCATGACATAAAAACGTATATTCGCAAGTGGAGCAGGTAAATTAGACTGATAGCCTTGATCAACACCATTTAAAATAAAGCCGACCTGTTTAGTGTTCTGGTTGATGTAGATGCCTAAACGTTGGTATTCATTGGTATTATTTATCATGTTTTGGCTTTTGAAGTATGGATGATCAGGTCCACTATTATCACTCAGTCGATAAGCTACAGAATAATTTAAAGTAGGAGGGTTCTCACCAAAATCTGGATCATAAGTTCCGGTATGAAATCCGTAATTTGATCTAACGGTATAACCATTATTTGTTACGCCAGTAAAATCAATATTAGAGATATAGGAAGAGTTACCAACTTTTACTGTTGGGACTTTAAGCTCCATTTCAAAGGCAATAATACCCGTATTAGGTATAGAGAAATCTCCAATATCATTAGCCAAGTTAAGACTAGCTTTACTTCTAGCCATATAATCTACATAGCCATACTCATTTTCTAGCCTAGAATTCACTGGAGAGCTAAATTTTTGTCCATTGATTACTGAAAAGATTTTCATAGGAAAATAATCAGGATGCTCACTATTCCATAGATCATAATCTTCTTGAGTCGCATCAAAGTGATATTGGCAGACTGGGGAAGAGTTAATAGTTTTGGTTTGAGCTAACAGCATTTGAGTTGCAAATTTTTCGTTTTTTGCACTAGCTGAAAAGTTCTTAGTTACTGCTTTTTGGCCTAACTCATTACGTTGTACTGGATTGGTATTATCAGAAGATACTTCATACATGGCCCAGCATAATGTAATTGCACTAACAGCAACTATACCTATTTTTTTCATAGATATTCCTATCAAGTTAAGTATTAAGTTCTTAGAAAGTATTGATAAAGAAATAGTTATTATTTTTAAGTAATTGATATTGTTAAGTTTGCAAACTATTGAATATGATTAATCATATTCAATAGTTACAGTTGCCATGGCACGAACTTTACCAGGTGTCACATTAGTTGCTGTTTGATAATAGCGCGCAGTCATCGGTACGTTATATTGAAGTGTCTGATTAGATGACAATGTACCTAAGGCTAATTTGTCACCTTTTTTAATGACCTGATTTTTATTTTGATAATTCCATAAAAGTTGAACGCCCACACCATTTGCTTTTTCAGAAGCAGCAGCTGTATTTGCTAAAACCTGATTGTTTGTTCCGTCTTGTGTAAAGTCGTAAGTCAAACTAATAAGGTTTTTCTCTTCATAGCCAGTAGGGTTGATACCACCATTACAGAGAATGTTCATATCAAAAGTTTGTTCACCTTGAGTTGAACCAATGCCTTTAAATCCGGCTTTTGTAACGGTCGGTAGCTGTACAACTTTATTAATATTACCTTGGATTTCACATGAAGACGAAGCAATGGTAATTGCATTAGCATCAACAGTACTTGTTAAGAAAGGTTGATTTGGGTAGCCACGAACATAATAGCTACTATATCTGCCTGGTACTAAGGTCCCAGAGCCGGTTTGCGTAGCAATCTTAATAATTTCTACTACAAAATAACCTGATGCCAAATAACGAGTACCAGAAATACCACCACGTTCATAAGGGTAATAACCAGAAAAATTGGTACTATTGTCTGCTTCACGGTATAGACGAATACCAATACCAGGAATATTGGTGGTATAAATGCTATTGCCTAAGGAACTTAAGGGGTAAGCTTGTGTTAATTGAGCAACTACACTATCCCTACTATCACAATACACCGCTTGCGTACCGCTACTGGTAATAGGAAAAGTCGCTTTTCTTAAAACTGCACCCACTGGGTCGCTAGGGCGTACAACAACACGCCCTACGGCCATACGAACATCATTTGGTTGGTAATTAACGATAACGCATGAAGCATTTGCTTCACCATACACACCAAAACCAGCGGTAAATAGAGCACCCGTTAATAATATTCTTTTCATTTGCAGACAGCCTCCGTCATTACCACACTTTGTTGCTTGTTTTGCAACTGGTTACTTACATTGTACTCAACCGAACAACGCTCATTGCTTTCGTCGCCCCATTTTACATAGAGTCGATCTTGAGGTAGTGGGGTACGTAAGTAAATCATACTACCTTGTGCAACAATACCTACAGCTTCGTCTTTTTGGTTAAAGACTTGTGCTGCAAACGGTAAGCTGTTGCCATCTACAGTTTTACTATTAATATAAACTGCATAGCCAGTTTTAGTTGCAAAGTCTACTTTAGCAATTGCACCAGCAAATGGGGCAATACGTTGACTCGTTTCTTCAAGTTCTACTTTGCTAGACATTTCTTGTGGGTCAAGCGTGATGTCATTAAGACGGTATGGAGTAACATATGGAACTACCGCATAACCTGCTTTATTGATGCTTAGACCAACCGTATTGCTCACTTTTGCTCCAGCTGCATCAGGTGCATGCACCAGTACCATCGTTTGACCTTGTTCTGGCCCAAACAAAATACCTTGTGAGTGAGCAACAATGCTACCACTTAAGCTCACCATCGCTTGTTGGTAAGAATCTGCTACGCTATAAGAGCCACCAACAGTTGTGTAGTTAGTACGATAACGACCATTTACGTTAAATGATGGATTTGTATAGTCTTGATGCGACATAGAAGCACCATAACTAAAGCGATCGCCCACCATGCCACTTGCACCCACTGTACGGCTATCTTCAGATGCACTAATGTTGACATTGACTGAATTCTTTTTAAAGTTCAGTGGGAAAGATAATGTCATTAGGTATTCAGTATCACGTGACTGATTACTTGCGCCGTATTCAACTTTACGGTTAATTGCAGATAAGCCGTATGTTAAACCGTGGTAATTGTTGCTATAACCAATTTGATATTGTTTAGTGGTTTCACTACGGTTCCAATAATCAACCCATGAACCAACCATATAGAAGTTACCCCAACCTTCAGGAAGTCCTTGGTTTAAGGTAATTTGGAATTCACTACGTTGGCGACCCGCAGCATAAGTATTAATACCTTTCTCTTCTAAATCACGAATAAGTAGGGCATCGCGTAATTTATAGAAGTTCTCTGTCGAATAACGATAAGCTGCGAGTGTTAAGTTCGTATTTGTTGGTGAAATTAATTTACTATAGCTTAAACGGAAACTTTGCCCAGACTGTGAAGCTTGCTTTTCAAAGTCAGCTTCAGAATGCGTAACGTCAAATGCAACAGCGCCAATAGGTGTTGCAAAAGCAGCACCCAGCAATAAAGCTGTATAATTTTCAGAAGCTTGAATTCCAGTATAGCCCGTTAAATAGTTATTAATACCTTGTTGATATTTACCTTGAACTACCCATGGATTAAGATCAATGTCACGATCACGGAATTGACCCACGGTAAGTGAATAACGGTTTACACCAGGACGTAACATCTGTACAACAGATGCATACGGTACAGAGAATTTTTGTATTTCCCCATTCGCTTCGATAACAGTAACTTCAATCTCGCCACCGAAACCAGTAGGGTACAAGTCGTTAATTTCAAAGTTACCCGGTGCAACGGTTGTTTGATAAATAAGTTGGCCTTGCTGACGAACTTCAATTTTTGCATTGGTTTTAGCATTACCACGAATACGCGGAGCATAACCCAGCATACTATTTGGCAACATTCGATCATCACTTGAGAAATCGATACCACGGTAACCATAAGAGTCAAATACTTCGCCGTTTGTAAAGCTATCACCAAGTGTTAAAACACCACGATATTTCGGGAATGCACGCTGTAAATAAGTACTGGTTTCTTCATAACTCGATTTAGACTGATTTTCAGCAGGGGTATCTTGCCATTGCCATTGACCATTGTGACGTAATTGCCAGCCACCTAAATTTAGTCCAGCCGTAATACCCATAAATGCATTAGACGTTTCATTTCTATCATTAGAATGAGTAAACGTTTTATAGGCACTACCGTTATAAGATAAAAAGCCTGCATTAATACCACGATCCCAAACACTTGGGTCGACATAACCTTGGGCATTTTTTTGCAATGCGACTTGAGGGATTGAAATATCTACGCGTAAACGAGAGTTATCAAACTCATAAAATGCGTTTTCTACCCATTCTTCTATTTTGTAGCAAGTATTATTTTCTTTTTGAAGAGGAGCATGTTTAGACAAGACCTCTTGTTTAACGCCGTACTCAAGAAGATTCATTCCTGTAAAGCAAGTCACTGCATTTTGTTGCGGATCTACTGCTTTAAACACCATACGACGTTTACCAAACCATTGACCGTTTACATATACGTCAACGTTATATTCGCCAGGTAAAACAGGGTTGCCATATTTAAAACGAGAAATATCAACTTTTTTTGCATCGCCAATTAAAAAAGCAGAATCAAACTCAGCTTCGACAGGCGCACTCGCAGCCGTTTCTTCGGCATGCACGAATACAGGCATTGTCATTGTAACAACACCGGAAGCCAAGTAATAACAAATATGGCGTTTTAATAATTTATAAGATTCTTGCCCTTTTTTTGGCATAGCTAAGTCCGCCTACTCACATAATAGGTGCTTAAAATTTATTAAAAGATAAATCTGATTATTGAAGCTTTATTGCGTGTTCGACTCGACCACCGTAGTCATTCACATTAATAAAACTCATATCCTGAACATTGCCATTCTTAAGCTGAACAGATGCATCAGAAAAAGGCTTAACCATAAGCCCTTCAGGTAACAAATCAACTTTTTTATCACCCACTTTCTGATAAACAGAGGTCATTGTGATATGAAAAGGAGTTGGATTTTTTACCATTAAGTTTTGACCAGATTTAACCCATTGAAGCTTATCTGCAGCTAAGTTCGCGTCATCTTTAATCGAAGCTGGACGATAGAAGAATTTAATACGTGAACGAATTGCTAATTGCAGAAAATTATCAGGTGTCGCATCTGAACTCTTTGAAGTTGGTCTTGGAGGAATATCCAAAACGTTTAACCACAAAACTGTTTCTTGCTTTTGATTTAGCTGCGAAGCAGTGGGTAGAGCAGTAATACGAAAAGTCTGACTTTTTGTTGCTTCAACACGAGAAATTGGAGGAGCAATCATAAAAGGAACTTTTGATTGATCCGGAGTACTTTTTGGGTCGCCTTCATCAATCCAAGCTTGGACAAGTGCTGGTTTTGAACCGTTATTGCTAACTTGTAGCGTAACTTCACGAGCATCTGATGGATAAATTACACGAGTGCCATGAATTACAATTTCTGCATGAGAGGCAGGTGCGACTACCGCTGAAGCAAATGCCAAACCTAACAAAAAATTATAACTGTTCAATTTCATTTCAGGATTCTCAGCCAAGGAAGTTCGGAAAAGCGTTACACAAAAATAGGGCTTCTATAAAAATATAGAAACCCTACCATCCATCAATTATTGATAGATAATTGTGTATTGAACAGAAGTGTTCACTTTACCAGCAGTAGAAGCGCCAGTTGCATAGTATTCAGCATAGTAGTTAAGGTCTGCACTACCAGCAGCTGCAACGTCAACCCATTGAGAGTTTGCTTGAGCGCCATTTGCACCAGCAGCAAGAACTGGAATTACTTGGTTGTTGCTACCTAAAAGTTGAACGTTAACGTTTTTAGCACCAGCAGCGTCTTGGTTAAGTAAACGACCAGTATTGAAGTCAACCGTTGCACCTGGTTCAAAGTAAGTCGCAACTTTACCTTCTGAACAGTTAGCTAATTTGATTTGGAATGGAGTACGACCAGCAACGTTTCCAGCAGCAGCTAAAGTTTGTTTAGAAACAGTTGGAAGAGTAACTGTGAAATCTTTACCAGCAGGTGTAACGATGTCACAAGTTTTGTCTGTTACTAAACCATTAATTGTAATTGTACCATCAGCCGCTTGAGCGTTCGCAATCCCTACAACTGAAAGAGCAGCGATCAAAGCAAGTTTTTTCATAGTGTTTTCTCAAAAAGTCTGGATAAAAGTTTAATCTCTTACTTTTCCAGAGGTTGACATCTTGAAAAGTAATGCGGCGATACTAACATTTTTTAAACAAAATGCAAACTACATCACACTATTTATAGATAATAAGAAAAAATACACAATTCATTAAGATGTAATTATATACATCTTTTTATGATAAGTGATTGTTTTTAAAAATTAAATTTAATATTATATAACTACAACAATAGCTGAAAAAGAAACAATACAATAAAGGAAAATTATTTTAAGAAAATTTTAATGAGGCGATTATATAGGATAATTTTTGCTTGTGCTTACAAAAACGTGAACAATTTATCATTTTTTAAGCAAAAAGAGCGAATTCTTAACTTAGCTAACTATGGAACTCAAGTTGAAGGATTCGCTCTTGAGAAAGGCAATAAAACAAGTAAGAAGTAAATTTAAGATTGCCCTAGTATTCAATGGTAGTTAACAAGAACTACTTTTTTATTAGCACTTATCGTTTCTATGCTTGTATCCATTTTCTCTGTATGTCGTGCCAAGTTGAATACATTATCTTTATTTAAATATTGAGTACTAATAGTCGTATTCAGAGTATTGATTTGAGCACACTCTTTTTCAATATTTACTGTAGAACATGTATCTTCAACAATATTTCCTTTAATCATTATTGTGTTATTTGCATAACAAAATAGTGGGGAAGTGGAAAGCACCGCCAAAAATACAATTTTAAATATATTGTTTTTCATTTTATATATACCTATTTATTAAATAGTTAATACAAGTGATACAATAATTTTTATTTTAAAACAATATGTAAATTCATTTCTCTAAAAAAATAATAAATAACATGTGACTTATGTCTCATTAATTATTTTATTTATATAAATGGTTATTAATTTATAGGTGTACTTTTAAAAATGCTAATCAAATCACACTTTTACAAAATACTGAATCTTGGTTTGTGTAAAATTAAATTATTGATAATAAATACTTTAATGAAAATAATCTTATTTTTTTATAATGTATTTTTAAAATCACAATACTTTAAAAATAAATATTATTTAATGAAATAATATGTAGGAAAAAATTAATCATATAATTATGATTTTAGCTCCACATATTATTTATATCTAAATTAAACTATAAATAACTTAAATCAATCAAAACAATATTGAGTGTATTTTAAACAATTATTAAGAATATTTAGCTTTAATTAATAAAGCATCTCAGTATAAAGCTAAGCTACAATACGACTTAAATTTATCGAATTTAATTCTTAAATTATGTCCTTAAATAAAATCAAGATGAGATGAGTGTAAGGAAATTACTTTATAGTTGTAGAGAAGATATGGTTATCGAAATTTGGCTATTCAGCTGTTAGATAAATTTCACATCTGTAATTTAATTCAAATTTTAAATTTTTAGCCAAATAATGATCTAAGGCGTTTAAGGATAGTAAAAACCCAAAAAAGAGAACTGAGAAAAACATGGCAGTAATTTCTGATACGTAAAGTCGCAGCATAAATTTAAATAGAAAGATGAGATGCAATATTTCTATCAGAGGCTAGCAACAAAAACTGAGCGCAGGCGTAGTAAGGATAAAGCGCCAGAGCTAAAAGCTTAATGCTATCAAAGGCTTACTTATAAAACATTTCGTATAATATATATTATGTTAAATAAGATATTTGGAAACCTTACCATATATAATGCTTTGCTACTCTATGGTGCTGCTACGCCGTTTATTCTTTACAGCAATAAATTATTAGCTTGTTCAGTTGTACCTGTTGCTCAAGCACCTAGCTAAGCCTTGGCACTTTTAGTTACTTAACGTGGTATAACCCTATTTCTAATCTTGGCTACAATAATTCTCTAGGTAGCTTTCTTAAAATGTAATTACACTTTTATTTTGCCCTAGCTAGAACGCATAAGCTCCTTACCACCTTTACGGGCTGTATTTTTGGCTACTTGGCTGCTGCTATACAGATTTCTTTCCCTAAATCGCCTTTTGAACATTTATGTCTAGAAAATGGCATTTTGGGCTAAAATCAAAAAAACTCTTAGCCTGCCTAAACTCTTGGTTAATATTTCAACTACAGTATATCTAATTGAAATTTAAATAAATATTTTAAAACATCACTTTACATGCTCATAAAAACTGATATAGTACATGTGTACAGCTATTCTTTAGATTTCTATCACCGCAATACATACAGTATTTCAAATACTCACACCAATGCATTAAAAAATATTCAAACAATCTCTCTGGCTTGTTTAGGTCTAAAAACTGAAATCAGCCAGTTTCGATAATCAATTACAACCGAATACGCTTCGGGATGTGTTTTCGCAATCCCTCTCATTTTCCAACTAGCTCAGGTTATAATAATGGACTCCCAAAATATTGTTGATCTATTATGAGCGCCTCCAATGACCCTTTACACGGCAAAAAACTTGCTGACATTTTGGATGAATTATTGGATTACTACGGTGGATTCGAAGGCTTAAGCCGTAAAATTGAAATTAGATGTTTTTGCATAGATCCAAGTGTTAAATCATCATTACGATTCTTACGTACCACACCATGGGCACGTGAAAAAGTAGAAAGCTTATATTTGTATGTCTTACGCCAAAAAGCAAAACAGAAATCGTAGCCCCAGCATTTTTATTAGTGGTGGATTGCCACCACTTTCCTAGACAAATTTAGTCTATTCTTAAGACCTTTAGCCAGAATGATTCTCTAGGCTGCTTCCTAACAATTAAGCCCTATAAGTTGAATATTTAAACAATTCATTTAAGAAACATGTACATCCTTTTCATCAATTTTATTTTACTTTTACTATAAATCCCTAAGTTCAAGTGATTACACATGACTAAAAGAACAATAAATATTTATGGAGCCAGACAAAATAACCTTAAAAATATTTCATTAAAAATCCCTAAACATGAAATCGTTGTCTTTACTGGAGTCTCTGGCTCAGGTAAATCTTCTTTAGTTTTTGAAACCATTGGCGCAGAAGCTCAAAGACAAATTAATGAAACTCAAGATAGTTTTGTACGCAACCGTTTACAGCATTTTGGCGTGGCTGACGTTGATAAAATTGAGAATTTAAATGTACCTGTCATTATTAATCAAAAACGTTTAACAGGTAACATCCGCTCAACCGTTGCTACAATTACAGATATTTATGCCAATCTTCGCTTATTATTTTCACGTATGGGTGAACCGTTTGTTGGATATTCGAATGTTTTTTCTTTTAATCATCCCAATGGCATGTGTCCACAATGTGAAGGTATTGGCTTAGAACAAACAATTGATATTTATAAAATATTAGATTTAGATAAATCCTTAAATGAAGAAGGCGCTATCAATTTTCCTACCTATCAACCCACAGCATGGCGTTGGACTCGATATGCAGATTCAGGTTATTTCGATTTAGATAAAAAGTTAAAAGATTATAGTGAAAAAGAATGGAACTTGTTTTTGTATGCTCCTCAGCACAAGCCTTTGAATCCAACAAGTAAATGGAGAAAAACTGCACTTTACGAAGGATTGGTGACCAGATTTGAACGTAACTTTCTAAAAGGAGAAACACGGGAAAGAAATCGTTATGGGAATAAGCTTGAGCAAATTATTACAACCAAAGAATGTTCTTTATGCAAAGGCCAACGGCTTAATCAAAAATCTTTATCTTGTAAGATCAATGGAAAAAATATTGCTGAATGTACAGCTCTATCTGTATCAATGCTTTTAGAGTTTATAGAGTCCATAAAAAGTGAGAAATTTGAAACCGTTTTACATGAGCTAATTAATAAACTGAGTAACTTAAACTTAGTTGGTCTCAGTTATTTAAATCTTAATCGTGTGAGTAATACATTATCGGGCGGTGAATCACAACGAATTAAGATGGTTAAACATTTGGGTAATAGTCTAGTTGATCTGCTCTACATTTTTGATGAGCCAAGTATTGGGCTGCATCCAAAAGATTTAGATAATATTATTAAAATCATTCAAAAGATTAGAGATAAAGGAAATAGTGTTTTACTGGTTGAACATGATCCTGATCTTATTCGAACAGCTGACCATGTCATTGATATGGGTCCTCTTTCTGGTGTCAATGGTGGTCAAATCATTTACCAAGGAACTTTCGAAGAATTAAAGAACTCATCAGGTTTAACAGGTCAGTTTTTTAAAAGACCAAATACCTATAAGAAAATGCCACGTATGAGTAATGAATGGATTTCGATTAAAAATGCCCATTTATTTAATCTAAAAAATATTGATGTCGATATTCCCAAAAATTGTCTAAGCGTTATTACAGGTGTTGCGGGTTCTGGAAAAAGTACGTTAATCAGTAAAGTCTTACCGCAACAATATCCTGAAACAAAAGTGATTGATCAATCTGCAATTACTGCAAGCATTCGGTCAAATTTACTGACCTATCTAGACCTTCTTGATCCGATTCGTCAGCTATTTGCAAAAGCAAATAAAGTGAGTGCTAAGCTCTTTAGTTTTAACAGCGAAGGTGCTTGTCCTCAATGTAAAGGATCAGGTATCGAAAAAATTGAACTCGCATTTTTAGATGATGTTGAAATGACATGTGACCTTTGTCACGGCTCAGGATACACCCCAGAAGTGCTGGAATATCACTATAAAGATAAAAACATTGCTGAAATCTTGAAAATGACTGTTACAGAAGCGAGTCAATTTTTTGAAGATTGTAATTTAATTCATTGGTAAGCTTGGGATTAGACTATATTGCAATTGGCCAACGCTTAAATACTTTCTCAGGTGGCGAGCGGCAAAGATTAAAACTTTCAAAAGAG
Organism: Acinetobacter sp. XH1741; assembly: GCF_041021895.1. Taxonomy (NCBI): domain Bacteria; kingdom Pseudomonadati; phylum Pseudomonadota; class Gammaproteobacteria; order Moraxellales; family Moraxellaceae; genus Acinetobacter; species Acinetobacter chenhuanii. Next base: position 2,423,824 of record NZ_CP157428.1, on the reverse strand, counting down.
TTCAATGAAACGGATAATATTTTTGTATTAGATGAGCCGAGTACAGGCTTACATCCTTCTGATACTGAAAAATTGATTAGTTTATTAAATAGCTTAGTTGAAAAAGGCAATACGATCATCGTTATCGAACATAATTTAGACATTATTAGCCAAGCAGATTGGATTATTGATATTGGTCCATTAGCTGGTGATAAAGGTGGTGAATTAGTGTTCTCTGGAACTGTGACCAGTTTGCTCTCAGCAGAAAAATCATTCACAGGCCACTATTTGAAAAAATATCTAGAGCTGTAACAGTCTGATCGACTAGCTTGGCACAATCAAGTTTTAAATCTGAGAGCCCTCTTCTCGACTCTCACATCTCTAATTATAGGAAAAATACTCAAGCAACCTCTCCCGCTCATTCACTTATAAATAGCGTTATGACCGATACTTCACCTGAATCATCAGCATGATAATAACGAACAACGAAGGGATCGCAGCAATCACAAATAAATGGGTAATGACCAGAAATTGAGAAAGATAGCCCCCAAATAACGGCCCAATGACCGAACCCAAACGGGCAATCCCAATACTCCAGCCCACCCCAGTGGTACGAAGTGAAACTGGGTAATAACTTGCAGACAGCGCATTAATGGCAGGTTGCCCACCAACAATTGCAAAGCCCGCAATGAAAATGATGATGAATAATAAAACAATATGGCTAACAGCATAGCCAATTAAAGCAACACTAATCACTGCAACCCAAAAAACAGGAATTAATACTTTATAAAATCCAGTCTTATCGATTTTAAGGCCCATCACAATACTACCAATCGTACCGCCCAATTGTAAGGTAGAGCCGATCATTAATGCCTGATTTAATGAAAGCCCTGACTCTTTGGACAAAGTCGGTAGCCAGTTCGCCAGAAAATAGAGACTGATCATGTTTAAAATACTGATGATCCAGATAGAATAGGTAAAAAACGCACGCTTATTTTTAAATAACTCAAGCGGTGACTTCTTAACCTGAACTTCAGCAGTATTGATGATTTTCATCTCTGAATTGAAAGTTAATGCAGGATAAAATTTCTTTAAACAAAACAAAATCTTGGGTGTGTTTTTGCTATTTTCACTTAAAAAATATAAAGACTCTGGTAACTTAAAGAACGTGATAAAGAAAATAATTAAAGGAACAATACCGCCAAAATAGAAAATCGCCTGCCATCCTCCCCAAGGAACTAATAAGGCTGATATGCCTCCTCCCAACATTGCTCCGACCGTATAACCACAAGAAATAACCATCATGGTGAAAATACGAGATTTATATGGAACAATTTCGGAGCTATAAGCCATGACATTTGGCATAATACCTCCTAAAAAAATTCCTGTAACAAAACGGATTGCAGTCAATTGCTCAATATTGCCGACATGTGGTGTCACTAGCATCAATATGGAGAACATAAAGGTTGAGATCAGTAATATTGGACGGCGGCCAAAACGGTCAGAAAGTGAACTCAATAAAAATGATCCAACAAACAAACCAAATAAGCTGGCGCTAAACACAACGCCTAACATGGTTTTATGAACGCCCCATTCTTCTATAATCATTGGGGCTGCGTAAGCCATAGACTGAATGTCATACCCATCCATAATCATCAGCAATAAACAGGTAAACAAAATAAATTTCTGATAGCATCCAACCTTCTGCTGATTGATCAAATCACTTAATGCAACTTCTTTCATGGTCATCCTTTCTCCATGTTGCGCTTTCAATTACTTTCATTTTAATTACGTTATTCATAATCAATTTACGATTATCGTAAAAAATAACAATATTAGCCCCCAAAAGTCAAAATATTAACTTTTCGGTTCATCGCATGGCGCTTATGCTCTACTCATCGCATCACATTTTTAAATTAATTTTTATATTCAAATACTTGATTTAAAAAACTGCTCTAGCACCAGATCCCTTTCTTCCAAACTATTGGAACTTAAAAACTGGAACATCAAACCATCGATTAGGTTTAACACCATGCTGGCATCTGGTTTTATTGCACAAGTTTCTAGACTAAAAATCAGATCAAAAATCTCATGAAGTAGCCATTTTCGATATTCAACTACCATGCGGTAACTCTGCGAATAAACGAGTTTAATTTCAAATATGGCTTTTAACAGCAAATGATAAGGGCTATTAAAACAGACATGTAAACGTACAATTTCTTTGAGTTTGTCACTTGAAGTGTAGTAGCGGTTTGAATAAATGATCGCTAGTACTTCTTCTTTAAGCAGGCTTTTTTGAAAGACAATGCACATTTCAATCAGACCTTCTTTTGAGCCAAAAAAATTATAAAGCGTGGCTTTGGGTATTTCTGACTCTTTCACAATCAGGTCTATTCCCGCTGTGTGAAAACCATGAGTGGTAAATAAGTGTATCGCCGTTTGGACGACCTTTAGTTTTTTGGAAGAGATTTCTAAATGTGGCATAGTTTTTCCGTTATAAATTCTTGTTGTTTCTAAATGAGATACTTTTTTAGGAGAAAAAAAGGCATAGCAAAGCCGTAAGACTGTGCTTGGCACATCTCAAGTTTTATTGTTGGTGCAAGTTTTTTGAGCCGTAATGACTTAAAGCCTGAAAACCTTTTGGTGATCAAGCTGCTTTAAATTTTTAAGTTGTGTCGTTACAGCTTTTGGCAATGAATGCCAAGAAATAATGAATGTGCAAAGCCAACTCCTTCTATAGGGAGTTCTGCCAGACCATTAAAATTATGGTGGCAGAACGGAAGAGGGTTAGCAGACTAGTATTATCTCAAACTAGCACACCCGAAGGTGTCCCTCTCCCGTCCTACCGCTACGGGAGGGAACGAGTAGTTCACCACATAAGACTATTCCTCAGAAGGAATGACTCTGATGTGGGAGATAATATCCGGTCTGCTAAAACCGACTGGCAATGTGGCCAGCAGGCAAATGGTAATCTTCAATAATTAAGGTGTCAATGTGAAATTGGCTAGAAATTATTTAATTAATTATTGTTTTTCATTTAATTACATAATTAAGGATATTCTTAAGTAAAAATTAATTAAAGCTTTAGAATAAGAGTAGTTGAATTTAACTACTCTTCTTAATTTAAAACCGATATCCAAATTTTAATGCATATGCAATTGCGTGATTATTTTTAAACTCAGCCTGCTCTGAAAACTCTTTTATACCTTCGATTGGTAAATAATAGCCACCACCTTCAGCTTTAGTATTTCCTAACCAGAAATATTTTACGCCAGCAGCAATAAAATAGTTAGGCGTTGGGTTAAATTGAGCACCAAGACCAAAAGACCAATAGCCTTTCATTGGTCCAAGCGTTGAAGCAGGATTACCCGTACCTGAGTCCCACCCCATATCAGATGCAATGCTCCAACGGTCAGTTAACTGACGTCCCAGTCCCAGAGTCACTGTATATTGATCTTTCTGGTAAGAATCCAAATCAATGCCTTGTTTGTATGCTCCTCCAGTTAATGTATCCATATAGTTTGCAGTAAGAGCATTGTATTGCACTGGACGAATATTAAATTTTTTCCAATTCACCCATCTCAGACTCATATAAGCAAGCGTCTTTTCAGCAATACCAGTTTGAAAATCGATATTTACTGATTGAGGCGTTTCGACTTTTGTCTTTGCTGGCGCAGTGTATTGTAATGGCTCACCAAAGATGTTTTCATCTACTTGAAAATCATATTTAATTTTTGAACGGTAAGTTACAGCCGCTTTAAGCGCAATCTCAGGAATTTGATAACTTCCTCCTACGAGCCAACCCAATTCTCCCTTTTCTTTAAATTTAGCATTGTATCCATTAAAAGCTTCGGTATATGCCATTCCTCTGAAAGAGACATCTCCTTCTACAGTTTGATAGACAGGTCCGCCATAAACTTGAAAGTTTTTAATAGGTGAATAACCCAAAATAAAACTTAAATTTTGGCTTTTTACATTTACAGAAGTACCTTCACGGCTGGCATCATCTGAATAACTATTATTAGGAAGAAGTGGATAAGCTGTTTTTGCAGCAAAAGGCTGATCGTAAAGTAAACCAAAACTGAATTGGTCTGTAAGTTGTAGCTTTAATGCAGCAGTATAAAATTGATTATCTTGCCCAATATTTCCAGTATCGCGACTCTGGTTAGGTCGAACAAGATCTGGACGATCATGAACTACACCAGAAACAGAAGGATCAACAGCGAAAGCATTTGCTTCTGCATAATTACCAGCCTCTAAAAATGGCAGTATTGACTGCCCAGACTGGTCAAGTGCTGAAGCGTGACTATAACTACTAAAACAAATACCAATTACGCTAAATATCATTAACCCAGATTTCACCTGAAATTTTCGGCTAAAGAAATATTTATTTGGGTCGTTTCCGAAAGTATTTTTTACGATTTCCAAGTGCGCTCTTAACTCAGCACAATCCATGCTTAGAGATTTTTCCATTATTTATCCTTAAATTATAATTTTTGTTAAATCACTCATTACCTAGCAATTTATTTGTTCACTAAGATTACGTGTATTAATCAAAGTGAATAAAATACAAGCTATAAAATTAATGACACAGTGTCAATGACTATGTGTAATTTATAGAAAAATCAGTTGTTCATAGTTATAGTTTTTATTATAACCAACTAATAAATAAAATATTTTTAAATATAAGATCGACAAATTATAGGTGGATTTTTATTTGTTCACATAAAGTGTTGAAGTCCAAATATTTCGAAGTACACGGATAACGACTTCTGGTTCTACAGGAGATGAACGGCCGAATGCTTCTGAAAGATAACGCTCTTCCAACCAGATTAGTGCTTTTGCTGTTTCGTCGACATCTAAATTTTGTTTAATGTTCCCTGTTTGTTGTTCCGCTCTTATATGTTGAGCAGCAGCCTTGATAAAGTCTTGAATTATAGCTCGATAAACAGTATCAACACGTTCGTCTCCACTTGCTGCTTCGACAAAAGCTCTTAATAAACGACCATGTTGCATATAGACATTTATAGAGTCGACTAAGGCACGCTCTAGATCGTCTTGAAGATTATTTCCTGCCAACCACCGTTCTGTGATACTGAACAATTCTTTAGCAATATTCTCAACAAGACGGAGCGTAAGATCGTGTTTATCACGAAAATGGACATAAAAAGCTGGACGTTTTAAGCCTGTACGTCGCATGACTTCATCAATATTGAGGTCACGAAAATGATGTTCATTTAAAAACTGTTCAGCAGCTTCTAATATTTCTCGCTCAGATTCTTTTGGATCATGTTTAGGTCTACGGCGAGAGGTTGTCATACTGTCCTATTTCCTTTTGGCATGGCGTCATTGTAGGTATTAAAAAATCTTTCGACAAGTCTTTATCCCCTCTTATCATATATGCTAATGACGTAATACAAGAAGAAATCACTTAATTAAAAATAAAATATAATTTATAAAAATCAAAATCTTAAATTAAAAAATTTATCCTCCACAAGACTGTATTAATTAGTCTATCTATGTTGCAAGCAATAATTACATGCAGTCATTGACAGTGTGTAATTATTAGCTTAATAATATTCACACATACCTAAACCTCACTTAGATTTAAATCGAAGTGAAAATGGATTGGATCAAGGACTTTGTTCATCAGGGAAGATGAAGATTATAAAAATCATCATCTTAGAGAATATAACTGATGCTCAATTTATTAAAATTGTGTAAAGAGGAAAAGGATATGAGTACATCAAATCAAAATACTATTATTGATGTTTTAATTATCGGTGCAGGGATCTCAGGTATTAGTGCAGCCTACCATTTAAAAAAATATAGACCGAATACAACATTCACTATGCTAGAAGGCCGTGATGAAATTGGAGGCACATGGAGCCTGTTCCGTTATCCAGGTATTCGCTCAGATTCAGACATGCAATCTTTTGCATTTGGCTTTAAGCCTTGGACCAATAAAAGGGTTTTTGGCAGTGCTCAAATGATCTGTGATTATTTACAAGAAACCATTACTGAGAACGACATTGAATCTCATATTCGATTTGGTCACTATATGACAAGTGCCGAATTCTCATCACAAGAAGGCGTTTGGATAGTTAAAGTAAAACGTAAAGATCAAAAAAGTTTAACTACTTTCCGTTCACGTTTCTTACTGATGAGTACAGGTTATTATGACTATGATAACGGTTATACACCTGAGTTTAAGGGAACCGAGGAATTTCAAGGACAAATCATCCATCCTCAACAATGGCCAGAGAACCTAGATTATTCTGGCAAAAAAGTCGTGGTCATTGGTAGTGGTGCTACAGCTGTTACCTTAATTCCAGCGATGGCTCAGGATGTTGAGCACATCACGATGCTTCAAAGATCGCCAAGTTATGTCATGGCTGCCCCAAGTACAGATTCAATCGCGAACGCGCTCAATCGTGTTTTCTCACCACAACGTGCTTTCGATCTTATTCGCCGTAAAAATATTGCCTTGACTCGAGGCGTCTACAATTTGAGTCGTCGCTTTCCGAAGCTCATGCGTCGCTTTTTAATCTCAGATGTACAACGAAACCTACCAAAAGACTTTGATGTCGCCACTCATTTTTCACCCAAATACAATCCATGGGATGAACGCTTATGTGTTGTACCAGACGGAGATATGTTTAAAGCAATTTCTACTGGAAAAGCTTCTGTAGTAACCGATCATATCGAGCGTTTTACCAAAGATGGCATTTTACTTAAATCGGGTAAAACATTAGAAGCCGATATTATTGTGACCGCAACAGGTCTAAACGCAGTCGCATTTAGTAAGACTCAATTAATTGTGGACGGGAAAAAAATTAATTACCCAGATACCACTATTTTCAAGTCAATGATGCTCTCTGATGTTCCTAACTTCGCCTTTGCATTTGGCTATACCAATCTTGCATGGACTTTAAAAGTTGATTTGGTCTGGAAACACTTTTGTAGATTACTGGATTACATGGATGAAAATAAATATGGAACATTCACGCCTGTAATTAGTAATAAAAACATGAAACGTATTCCATTTGTAGATTTGAACTCAGGCTACATCCAACGAAGCATTGCACAATTTCCAATGGCAGGTACACAAGGCCCATGGATTGTAAAACAAGATTATAAATTCGATCTTGAACGACTCCATAAAGGTTCTGTGTTTGATAAAGAGTTGCTGTTTTCAAATCCTCAAATCAAGAAAAAACTCCACGTCATCACAGAAGAACCTCTGACAGCACAAATAAAAATCCAAGCTTAACAACGGCGATTTACATTTTCATCTCTTATCTAGAGTACGAGTAAGAGACAAAAATCAATTAGGGAAAATATGATGGAAAATATTAAATTTATAAGCAAAGGAGTTACCTGTTCTGCATGGTATATCCCTTCAACTTCAGAAGAGTTTATGACCTCTGAAGGCCGACCTTGCATTGTTATGGCAACAGGCTTTGGTGGTACAAAAGATACAGGATTGTTAGATTTTGCCGAGCCGTTCAGCCAAGCAGGTTTTGATACATTCGTATTTGATTATCGTGGATTTGGCGAGTCAGCAGGCTTACCTAGACAACATGTATCCTATATTAACCAACGTGAGGATTATCATGCAGCGATCGCAGCTGCACGAAGTTTACCATTCGTTGATCAAGATCGAATTGTACTATGGGGTACTTCGTATTCGGGTGGTCATGTCGTTGTAGTTGCTGCACAAGATCCTAAAGTATCAGCAGTTATATCCATGAATCCTGCTACAGATGGTTTAGCAGCTTTAAAACAAGTTTTCCAATATGGAGGGATAAAGCAAATAACAACGGCTATCGGTCATGGCATAAAGGATTTAATTCATGCCATAGCACAACGCCCTCCGCATCTTATTCCAATTGTTGGGCAACCTGGTACCGCTGCCATGATTAGTACCCCAGGTGCTGAAGAAAGTTATACCGCAATGGCAGGTCCCACTTGGCGTAATGAAGTCTGTGCTCGTGCAGCTCTGGAAGTCTCATACAACCGACCAGTTACTTTTGCAAAAAAAGTTAAGTGCCCTACTTTAATTCAAGTCGGTTCTAATGACCAAATTGCACCACCTGACCCAGCTCGAAAAACAGCAAGTCTGATTCAAGGGCCTTCTAAACTACTCGAATATCCAATTGATCATTTTGATTTCTATACGGAATCTTGGCATAGCGCGGTACTCAATGATCAGATTAGTTTCTTGAGGAAGACTCTTGCTCCACAAACAAATAGCAATGAGAGTTTATAAATTTTTCATTGCAGAAAAACACTTAATTCAAATACATACATAAGCTCATAGCATTTTTCAGCAATCTAACAATTTAGTGAACTGTAACGATGAATACGAAAAGTGAAGAGATATGTATGAAAACCAATCTCACAACAAAGCAGTTTACTTAAATGCTTTGGAGTATTCTCAATCAGGATTGATAAGGAAATCTTATGTCACTCGTTAAATTAAGCAAAGATACACAAATCGATGAAATCGTTTCGATTATTAAAAGAGATGGTGGTGTCATTATTGAAAATTTTTTAAATGATGAAATCACCCAAGATATTTATCAAACCTTATCTAAGCAATTAGAGTTGATTCCAGACGGCGAAGATGATTATTTTGCTGGTACAAAAACTCGTCGAATGAGTCGTTTATTTGCCCGCTTACCACAAATGCCTTTAGTTGCAATGAATCCGCTATTTTTGGACACTGCAAAAGCAATTCTTCAAACGCCGCTACACGCATGGAGTGGTGAAAATAAAATTGAATTATGCCCCGACATTCAGGTGGGTGTGACACAAGCCATTCAAATTTGGCCAGGTCAAAAGGCTCAGCCCTTACATCGTGATGATACCGTATGGATGTGGCGACACCCTGTGTATGGACGTGAAGCTAGAGTACAAATTATGTTTGCTGTGACTGATTTTACCGAAGAAAACGGTGCTACTCGCGTTATTCCTGCAAGTCATTTATGGGATGATCAAAGAGTACCTAAAGAAGAGGAAACAATACCAGCCGAAATGAAAGCTGGTGATGCTTTAATATGGATTGGTTCTACCTACCACGGCGGTGGAGCAAATGTAAGTCATGAGCCTCGTATTGGTTTAACGATGTCTTACGATCTCGGGTTCCTTCGTCAAGAAGAAAACCATTATTTATCTCTATCGTCTGAAACAGTTAAAAACTTTCCAGATGAGTTAAAAGGTTTGTTGGGCTGGAATATGAGTACGACATTTGTTGGATTTGTAGAACACGACGGGAAAATGATGAACCCAATAGATATGTTAAATGTTCAAAATTTTAAAACGTCTGGAATCATTTAATTCTTAATACTCGATATCTCAGAAAGAGAAACCTCAATTCATACAGGTTTCTCTTTTTTATTTAAACTTAATACATAGTTTAAGTTAGATCGTTGTTTTTAATTGAATGATAAAAGCGCTATTAGGAGCCCGATTTTCATATCGAATTGTGCCTGCATGAGCTAACACAATAGCTTGCACGACTGCCAGACCTAACCCCGTCCCTCCCAAAGCTTTATTCCTAGACTGCTCTACTCTATAAAAAGGATTGAATAATTCTTTTTGATATTCAGCGGGAATTCCTGGACCTTCATCTACGATTTCTAATGTCCAGTATTCTTGCTGAACTGAAGACTTAATTTTCAAAACTCCGGGATTAGAGTATCTAATTGCATTATCAATCAAAGCAATTAGAACTTGCTCCATACGTCTTGCATCGCAAGTTACAAGGTCATTAGAAATATCATAATTTACAGTAAGATTTGCCTGTTTAAGTTTTTCATCAAACATCAGTATGACTTTTTCAACACATCTTAAAAAATCAACTGACTCAATATTTAACTTAAGCTGTTTATTTTCAAATAAACTCAACGTTCTCAAGTCTTCTACTAAATGCGATAACCCTTCTACTTGGTTCAACAAACTTCGAATGAGTTCTGGCTCAGCTTTAAAGATTCCATCTACAATCCCTTGTAATCTGCCTTGCAAAATTGTGATGGGTGTTCTTAATTCGTGGGCAATAGCAGCATTCCATACTTGCGCATTTTGTACAGAACTCTCAAGCTTTTGAGCCATATCATTAAAATTTAAAATTAGAGTAGAAATCTCGGTAGAATGGATTTTTTTATCATCTGCCCGAGCAGACAAATCACCATCACTAATTTTGTTAACAGCGTCTGCCAATGAATTAATCGGTACAATAAATCTTTTTGCTAACTGCATTCCAATGATTAAAGAAATAATTGAACCACATAAAATAACTGTACCTAGCCAAATCCAGTCAATCAGATGGAAATCTGTAAAGTCTCCTTGCAGGGAACTTAATGAAATCCAGCCATGATCAATTGCATAGTTATAAACGACATAGCCTATAAATACAGACAATAAAGTGATGCTTAAATTCACCATGCTAAAAGCAATAAAAAACTGCTTATTAATCCCTAATTTATTTTTCATGATCTTGTCTCAACTTGCAGCATGTCAGTCTATTTATATGCAATCCAATCATTCTTGTGGATGATCTAATCTATACCCAACACCGCGGACATTAATTAACATTTGTTCAAGTCCTTGCTCTTCTAGTTTTTTTCTTAGTTTACTGACGTGACTATCTACCGTTCTTTCTAGAGCATCACTGTCGGGTAAGCACTGATTCATTAATTCACCACGTGTAAATACCCTATGTGGCTGATTAATCATGAGGAGTAATATTTTATATTCGGTTAATGTCAGGTTGAGTAAGGTTTTCTTATCTACCTGATTGATATACACGCTATGAATCTCGGTATTAATTTCAATATTTTTATAAAACAGATTTTTGACAGCAGCTTGTTTGTTTTGATGGGTTCTTCTTAAAACAGCCTGAACACGTGCAACCACTTCATTTGGATTGAATGGCTTAACCACAAAATCATCTGCACCAATTCGTAATGCCATAACCTTATCAATATCTTGATCTAATGCAGTCAGCATAATGACAGGTGTTTGGGCTTTTTGACGAATTTTACTGAGTACTTCCCAACCATTAAGCTCAGGCAATTTAATATCAAGTAAGATCAAATCAATAGGTTGTGCAGCGTGAATTTCGATTGCCTGCTTACCATTCATTGCTCGAATGACTCGCATACCTTCACGTTTTAAATACTGCTCAATAATGTCCCCAATATCGTATTCATCTTCTACAACAAGAATCTGTTTATCACGGCAATCAAAAGAAAATGAAGCTTCGAACATAGGTAAATCATCGAAAAATTTCAGACAAACATCATAATACGCTTATTTATGTGCAGATCTCCACACTTTTTCCACATTTCAAAGATCCGGATTACACACTTACTCAAAATAATAACAACATCAAAAACTCCATAGGTTTGGACAGTATGCAAAAGCATCTTTTACTTCCATTATTTTTATCTATTGGACTGGTGATCCAAGGTTGTAGCTCTGAAGAGAAGAAACCAGTTGAGGCACCTCCTGCTAAGGTAAGTGTCTTAAGTCTTAAGCCGCAATCGGTTAATTTTAGCGAGAATCTCCCAGCTCGTGTTCATGCCTTCCGTACTGCTGAAATACGCCCACAAGTTGGGGGCATTATCGAAAAAGTATTATTTACTCAAGGTAGTGAAGTTAAAGCCGGACAAGCCTTATACAAAATTAACTCTGAAACCTTTCAAGCAGACGTTAGAAGTAATCAGGCATCTTTAAATAAAGCTGAAGCAGAGGTAGCTCGCCTAAAAGTTCAATTAGAACGCTATCAACAACTTTTACCAAGTAATGCCATTAGTAAACAAGAAGTGAGTAATGCACAGGCTGAATATCGCCAAGCTTTAGCTGATGTCGCACAAATGAAAGCTTTATTGGCACGTCAAAACCTTAATTTGCAATATGCAACCGTACGTGCGCCTATTTCTGGTCGTATTGGTCAATCCTTTGTAACTGAAGGTGCCTTAGTGAGCCAAGGCGATACCAATACTCTGGCAACCATACAACAGATTGATAAAGTTTATGTGGATGTCAAGCAATCGATCAGTGAGTACGAGCGCTTACAAACCGCATTACAAAACGGCGAATTATCTGCCAATAGCGATAAAACCGTTCGTATTTCTAATAGCCATGGTCAGCTCTACAACGTCAGCGCAAAAATGTTGTTTGAAGATATTAATGTAGATCCGGAAACAGGCGACGTCACGATTCGTATCGAAGTGAACAACCCTGAACGGAAGCTGCTTCCTGGAATGTACGTGCGTGTCAATATTGACCGTGCATCGGTACCTCAAGCCCTCCTTGTGCCGTCTCAAGCAATCCAACGTAATAACAATGGTGATCCACAAGTGTATGTCATCAATGCTAAGGGTTTAGCAGATATCCGCCCGATTGAACTTGGACAGCAATATGAACAGTTCTACTTAGTCAATAAGGGCCTCAAAGTAGGTGACAAAGTCATCGTTGAGGGAGTTGACCGTATTAAACCTAATCAAAAGCTTGAAATAACGAATTGGAAAGCCCCTAGTACTCAAGGAGCTCAATGATGTTGTCACAATTTTTCATTCGTCGCCCTGTGTTTGCATGGGTGATCGCGATTTTTATTATTTTGTTTGGGTTGCTAAGTATTCCTAAGCTCCCTATCGCGCGCTTTCCTAGCGTTGCACCACCACAAGTCACCATTAGCGCTGTCTATCCGGGTGCGACACCGAAAACAATCAACGACAGTGTGGTAACACTGATTGAAAGAGAACTATCGGGTGTTAAAAATTTACTTTATTACAGCGCAACAACAGACACCTCTGGTATGGCTCAAATATCGGCAACCTTTAAACCGGGTACAGATGTCGATATGGCTCAGGTTGATGTGCAGAATAAAATTAAAGCCGTTGAAGCCCGCCTTCCTCAAATTGTTCGTCAACAAGGTTTACAAGTTGAGGCTACTTCTTCAGGGTTTCTAATGTTGGTTGGTATTAATTCACCTACTAATCAATATTCTGAAGTTGATTTAAGCGACTATTTAGTCCGTAACGTCGTTGAAGAATTAAAACGTGTTGAAGGCGTTGGTAAAGTCCAATCATTTGGCGCTGAAAAAGCGATGCGTATTTGGGTAGATCCAAACAAGTTAGTTTCATATGGTCTTTCAATTAGTGACGTAAATGCGGCAATTCGTGAAAATAATGTTGAAATCGCTCCCGGTCGTTTAGGGGACTTACCTGCGGAAAAAGGACAGCTCATTACAGTTCCACTGTCTGCACAAGGGCAGCTGAACAGCGTTGAACAATTCAAAAACATTAGTTTAAAAAGTAAAACTAATGGCAGTGTTATTAGACTTTCTGATGTAGCTAATGTTGAAATTGGTTCCCAAGCATATAACTTCGCTATTTTAGAAAATGGTAAACCGGCAACGGCGGCGGCAATTCAGCTTAGCCCTGGTGCAAATGCTGTAAAAACGGCTGAAGGTGTTAGAGCCAAAATTGAAGAGTTAAAAGTCAATTTACCAGAAGGTATGCAATTTAGTATCCCTTACGATACTGCTCCATTTGTTAAAATTTCTATTGAAAAGGTAATTCACACTTTAATTGAAGCCATGGTTTTGGTTTTCATTGTGATGTACCTCTTTCTTCATAATGTTCGTTATACGCTTATTCCAGCAATCGTTGCTCCTATTGCATTGCTAGGAACATTCTCTGTGATGTTGCTTGCAGGGTTCTCTATTAACGTGCTCACCATGTTTGGTATGGTGCTCGCAATCGGTATCATCGTCGATGACGCCATTGTAGTTGTAGAAAATGTCGAACGGATTATGGCGACTGAAGGCTTACCGCCTAAAGAAGCGACCTCTAAAGCAATGAAGGAAATCACGAGTCCAATTATCGGTATTACCTTGGTACTTGCCGCCGTATTTTTACCAATGGCGTTTGCAAGTGGCTCGGTCGGGATTATTTACAAGCAATTTACGCTGACCATGTCGGTGTCAATCTTGTTCTCTGCGCTATTGGCATTGATCTTAACTCCAGCACTCTGTGCAACTATTCTTAAGCCAATTGATGAACACCATCAGAAAAAAGGCTTCTTTGCATGGTTTGATCGTACCTTTGATAACCTCACTAAAAAGTATGAAATTATTCTCTTTAAAGTCATCAAACATACCATTCCAATGATGGTGCTGTTTATCATTATTACAGCTGCGACTTTTGCCGGAATGAAGTTTTGGCCAACCGCATTTATGCCCGAAGAAGATCAAGGTTGGTTTTTAACCACCTTCCAGCTTCCATCGGATGCTTCTACTGAACGCACTAAAAATGTTGTAAAAGAGTTTGAAACAAGCATTCAAAATAACCCTGATGTTAAAAGTAATACGTCAATTTTAGGCTGGGGTTTCGGTGGTTCAGGTCAGAACGTTGCCGTTGCCTTTACAACACTAAAAGATTTTAAAGAAAGAAAATCTTCAGCATCTGAGATGACCAACTCAATTAATGGCACATTGGCACATAGTAAAGAAGGTTCATCAATGGCTGTTTTACCTCCAGCGATTGACGAGTTAGGAACATTCTCTGGTTTTAGCCTTCGACTACAAGATCGGGCCAACTTAGGTATGCCTGCATTACTTGCTGCCCAAGATCAATTAATGGCAATGGCGGCCAAAAACAAGAAGTTTTATATGGTTTGGAATGAGGGCTTACCTCAAGGAGACAATATTTCTTTAAAAATTGACCGAGATAAATTAAATGCACTCGGCGTTAAATTTGCCGATGTGTCAGACATTATCTCAACGTCAATGGGTTCAATGTATATCAATGACTTTCCAAACCAAGGTCGTATGCAGCAAGTGATTGTGCAAGTCGAAGCAAAATCACGTATGAAATTGCAAGATATTTTGAATCTTAAAGTGATGGGTGCAAGTGGTCAGTTGGTCTCTTTATCTGAAGTTGTAACACCTCAGTGGAACAAAGCTCCACAACAATACAACCGCTATAACGGACGTCCATCTTTGAGTATCGCGGGTATTCCTAACTTCGATACTTCATCGGGTGATGCAATGCGTGAAATGGAACAACTCATCGCAAAATTACCAAAAGGGATTGGCTATGAATGGACTGGTATTTCTTTACAAGAGAAACAATCAGAATCACAAATGGCATTCTTACTGGGTTTATCGATGTTAGTGGTGTTCCTCGTACTCGCAGCCCTTTATGAAAGTTGGTCAATTCCGCTATCGGTTATGCTGGTTGTGCCATTAGGTATTTTTGGAGCGATCATTGCCATTATGACCAAAGGGCTGATGAATGATGTCTTTTTCAAAATTGGCCTGATTACGATTATCGGTCTTTCCGCCAAGAATGCGATTTTGATTGTTGAATTCGCCAAGATGCTCAAAGAAGAAGGAATGAGTTTAGTTGAAGCCACTGTTGCCGCAGCCAAACTCCGCTTACGCCCTATTCTGATGACTTCTCTTGCCTTTACTTGCGGCGTGGTGCCTTTAGTGATTGCTTCAGGCGCAAGTTCTGAAACACAACATGCGCTCGGAACTGGTGTGTTTGGCGGTATGATTTCAGCAACCATTCTAGCTATTTTCTTTGTACCGGTATTCTTCATCTTTGTACTAGGTGCAGCCGAAAAACTGTTTTCTTCCAAACAGAAAATTAAATCTTAAATGAAATAAAGCAAGGGAAATTAATCAATTTCCCTTGTTCCTCTTATGTCTAAATTTATTATTTGGAGAAAAGCATGTCTAAGTCGGCTGTCTTATCTCGTGGATTTATGATTTCCACACTCTCATTTACTTTAACTGCATGTATAAGCATGCAGCCGCCACAACCTACTGTTAAATCTAATATTCCTCAAGATTTCGCTGAAACCTATGCTGGTCCTTCAATTGCTGAAAAGGGATATAAAACCTTTTTTTCCGATCCTCGTTTATTAGAAGTTATTGAAATAAGCTTGAATAATAATCGCGATTTACGTACAGCAGCGTTAAATATCGAGCGTGCTCAGCAGCAATACCAAATTAGTAAATATGACCAACTTCCTACCATTGGTGCTACAGCCAATGCCATTAGGCAAGTTAATCCTTCGGTAAACCCTAACAACCCTTACTCTACGTTTCAGGTTGGTTTGGGTGTAACGGCATATGAACTGGATTTTTGGGGACGTGTTCAAAGTCTTAAAGATGCAGCATTAAATAATTACCTTGCCACGCAAAGTGCAAAAGACTCCACGCAAATTAGTTTAGTGAGCCAAGTTGCACAAGCATGGTTAAATTATTCTTTTGCAACAGCCAACCTAAAACTTGCAGAACAAACCTTACAAGCTCAACTGGATTCGTACAATCTAAATCAAAAGCGTTTTAATGTCGGGATTGATAGCGAAATCCCTTTACGCCAAGCCCAGATTTCGGTCGAAACCGCACGTAATGATGTCGCAAACTACAGAACTCAAGTTGCACAAGCGCAAAACTTGTTAAATCTTTTGGCTGGACAAGCGGTTCCATCAAACCTGCTTCCAACTCAGTCGGTTAAAACAATTACTCAAGAAAAGACTTTCTCAACTGGTTTAAGTAGCGATTTACTACAAAACCGCCCAGACCTAAAAGTAGCTGAATATCAACTTCGTGCAGCTGGTGCCAACATTGGCGCAGCAAAAGCCCGTATGTTCCCAACCATCACACTTACAGGCTCAGCAGGATATGCATCGACTGAACTTAAAGATTTATTTAAATCCGGTGGCTTTGCATGGTCAGTTGGCCCTAGCATAGACCTGCCTATTTTTGATTGGGGAACCCGCAAAGCCAATATTAAGGTTTCAGAGATCGATCAAAAAATTGCGCTTTCTGAATATGAAAAAGCGATTCAGGCTTCTTTCCGTGAAGTTAACGATGCCTTAGCTGCCCATGCTCATATTGAAGAGCGCTTAAGTGCCCAGCGCCGTTTGGTATCTGCAACCGATACCACTTATAAGCTATCTACAGCCCGCTTTAGAGCTGGAATCGATAGTTATTTGACTGTTTTGGATGCTCAGCGTTCTGCATATACTGCACAACAAGGTTTGTTGGTTCTCGAACAAACCAAATTAAATAATCAAATTGAACTCTATAAGGCCTTAGGTGGAGGGTTAAATAAATAACCCACCACTCATAAATAGTTTAAAGGCTAACCAGCATCGTCCTTAGCCTTTAAATTTCTGTTTTTTATAGAAGACGTTATTTATTTCCCATCTTTATTTAGTTTAGTCGAATTGTGCCTTGCCTTATTCAGTTCACGAGGTCTATTTATGAACATGCTTGTACTCCCGTTACGCCAACATTTATGTATTCTCAGCCTATTTAGCATCTTCATAACAAGTGGCTGTCAGTTAGTGAGTTTGAAGAAACAAACACTTCACACCACTATTTCTAACGAACGTAATAGTATTCTCACCCAAAACAAATTAAGTGAAGCCAGCCTAAATGTTTTATATATGGCTGGTATGGATTCAAAAAATTGCATGCAAACTCCAGAAGCATGTATTGCTGATTTAGAGAAGATTCCACAAATTCAGGAAGAGCAATTATTATCTACTGCCAGCGAACTCTATCTTTCAAAAGCTTTGGCTCTTTCAGAATCTTATAATTGCCAAGCAAACAATGACGATTGTTTGGAACAAGAACTTCAAGCTTTAGATAAAAGTATTCGCTATAGCTATGCTTATTTATTTAAATCGTCTCGCCAGCCGCAAGATCGTATTTTTGATAACCGACAGGTTCAAATCCGAGATTTTTATAATCAGGCACTCAACCAATTAGTAAATGCTTATGGTGAAAAAAATACCTCTGCAACAATTCCCTCCGAGATAAAAATTGGTAAAAGTACCTATACGATTGATATTGACTCTTATCAAAAACTACAAGGCAAACAGCTAGA
Organism: Acinetobacter sp. XH1741; assembly: GCF_041021895.1. Taxonomy (NCBI): domain Bacteria; kingdom Pseudomonadati; phylum Pseudomonadota; class Gammaproteobacteria; order Moraxellales; family Moraxellaceae; genus Acinetobacter; species Acinetobacter chenhuanii. Next base: position 2,405,924 of record NZ_CP157428.1, on the reverse strand, counting down.
AAAATTCACCTCAAGTTACAACATGAATTTTTCTGGTTTGAGAAGCATTAACCGTCGTGATGGTTTTGGCTCAGATTTTGTGGCAGTTTTACACGCTAATGAAGAGACGTCTGAAAAAGAAAATCCATATATTCTGGATCCCTTAACTTACAATTATCCAAATGGCATCAATCCGAATATCCATAAAGCCCATTACCTTGCCTCTACGCTTGTGGCCGAGCCGCAAAATGAGGGCGCTTCTCAGAGCGACATATTAAACAGTCCAGATTTCAAAATAAAAATTTATGACCCGTACAATGTTGAAAAAATTAATGTTGCAGGCAAAGAATACTCTTTAGCAGCAAACTTCTCTGCGCCTTATGGTCTATGGTTAGCCGAAAATAATCTTGGTGCAGCCGCATATTTAACTCTGATTGATGGTAATCAACGTTTAAACATGCCGCATTTATATATGCTTGAACCTTACAACCCCAATAAAAAAGTCATTGTATTAATTCATGGACTTGCCAGTAGTCCCGAAGCATGGATTGCAGTCACTAATGAAATTATGGGGGATAAAGTCTTGCGTGAACATTATCAAGTTTGGCAAATATTTTACTCAACCAATATGCCTATTTTGGAAAGTCGTTTTCAAATTTACGCATTACTCAAGCAAGCATTTGGATCTCTTAATCCAGAAGACCCCGCTGCCACCAATGCCGTTTTAATTGGTCACAGCATGGGAGGAATTATTAGCCGACTATTAGTGAGTAATGCCGACATTTCAAAAGAAGCTTTGCCTATGATGAGTCAACATGCACAAGCACGTATGAGAAAACATCCAGTCATTGGTGAACGTTTAAAAATGCAGGCTATTCCAAACTTTGATCGTGTCATTTTTCTTGCAGCGCCTCATCGTGGAACAAGCTATGCCGATCGCTGGTTTACTGTAACAGCACGAAAAATTATTCGATTACCTTCTACTTTTTTAAAAACATTAACCGATACATTGACGAGCTATGATGACGACCTTAAAGACTTTGTAAGAACAATTAATAATAAACTTCAAAATGGTCCTAGTGACTTAAGTAATAAATCTGAGTTTATGGAACTCACCTCAGGCATAACGCCGAAAGAAGGATTAGTTTTCCACTCTATTATGGGCAATATCACAAAAAGCGATGATCCGAACACCATTACAGACGGTATTGTTCCGTATAAAAGTGCTCATTTGGATGGCCCCATTTCAGAAAAAGTCATTAAAGGTGGACATTCAATTCAACTCAAGCCCGAATCAGTCTTAGAACTTCGTCGGATCTTGAGTCAACATTTAATAGATCATGGCTTATACAAATTAAAGAACTAAAAATAAAAAAGCTAAAGTGGTAGTACTTTAGCTTTTTTATCTATCTACTGTTCAGTTTCATCTATGTGTTTACGAATTTCTTCTCGCCATTTTACCGCGTTTTCTTGCTGTTTATTGAGTAAGACACCGAGCATATAAGCTGTGATAGCTGCACCAATTAAAGCAATTCCACTTTCATAAATAATATCGATAACGAACTCCAAAACACCTGCCGACAAAAAATCGAATATTCCTGAAAATTTAAGGAATTTTGCAATTGCGACAATCACGGCACCTAATAATGCACCCGTCCATAAGAATATTTTATGAATATTGATAGGTGCTGTGACTTGGTCAATTTGGTCAGGATACTTTCGGTAGTACTCGATTTCATCCGCTGTCACTTTGGCAGATGACTTAAATAATAATTTAATAAAAAGTGTATCTTGATCAAGTTTTGAATTTTTCTTCATAGATACCGTGCTTTATAGGTTTTCTAATCTTTTATCTTACCTATTGTTGTTGAGTACGCAACCATTGCATAAAAAGATCTAACCATTTATGTATAGCTTTACCTGCCTACTAAAGCTTTTTAGCAAGCACGGGATTAATTCATAGTTTATATGAAAATATTCTATTGATTTTAAAAAGTTATCCTAAATTTATTTTAAGCCATTTAAAATCATTAATACCGTTTGCTCCATTTGCTTTTTTCTTTGTCCATCATTCACACCTTGAATACTGAATGCCCAATAGGCTTCAAATAAACAAACCATTACATATGCAGCTGAACTAATCGCCTCTGGAGTTGCCTTTGGATATTCTTGTGCCAATTGATTTTCAAAATCCGGAAGCCAGTGTGTTGTCCAAAGTGTATGCAACATTTGCTGAATAAATGGATTTCTAGCACTTTGAACAACCAACTCGAACCAAACAATCAAATCATCATGCGTTCGATACACTTCAGGTGTGAACATCATTATGATGCGTTCATTCAATGGTTTTCCATTAAAACGATGAAGAATTTCAGTGCCCATTTTTCCAATATAGTGCTCAATGAAAGCATTCACTAGCTCTGCACGTGAAGAAAAATAATGATGTACGAGAGTACGTTGCATGCCTGAAGCTTCCGCGACTTTAGCAAAGGTAATTCCTTCCAGCCCTTCTTTTGCAACCACCGAAACAGCTGCTTGAAGAATTTCATACGACCTTTCCTGAGCTTTACTTGGTCGTCCTATTTTGTTTTCCATCATCGTCATAAATAAAAAAATGTTTACTAATTAATCATAGCATATTATTTTACTGTCATGACAGTCAATTAATTAAAAGGAAGTCATATTATGAAAATTCTTGGTCTTGATGCAGGTAGCGAAACGGAAGCTACCGTGTCAAAAATCTTAACGAATAGTGGAATGACACATACTGCCCTATTGGAAATTGTAAATATCTTTGGGCTTATTGCTTGTATTGCTCTTGCGCTTTCAGGCTGGATCTACGGCGCGAAATTCCTTAAGAAGAAAAACTACCTGCTTGGTTTAGAGTGGTGGGTGGTTGCATTCTCTGCGACAAACTTTGTTTCCTACATGGTTACAGGTTGGAATGTTAATTTTTCAATTACCATGTTTCTCGACTCATTCTCACGTAGTTTCGGCATGCCGATCATTGGTGTGCTTGGTTTGATGGCACTGACCCATAACTATAAACCCTCTACCCTTAAAGAAATCCTGCTATTCGCATTTTCATTTGCCGGAACTTTTGTAGTCTTTCTGGCAGATTTTTTTCAAGAAATACGTCCCTATTTTTACGTCATCATGTGGGGCTTTCTTACGATTTATCTCTGCTATTTCATCATTTGCCTAGCACGCGCTGGTGAAGTTTTCCATGCGTTAGCCACCACCATAACGGCTGTGGTGAGTTTGGCCGTAGCCGTCGTATATGACTTCTTCCCTATTCCTGGTGACACTACCCATATGATTTTTATGACTTGGGCTTTCGTAACGTGGGGCTATGCCATCATTCAGTTGTATTACGCCTATGCGGCTCTAGAGCGCTCGCAGAATATTTCCATTCAATCTTTTATTCCAGCTCGCCAGTAAAACGCGCTACGTGCATTGTTTTTAAAAAAGATTAAGGACAGCGCTCTAGCACTGTAAAATCATATAGAAGGATAGCGAATGAATTATTCAAATGAACAAGTGATGAGTGGCAACCCTGAAGCTATGCCATTTCGTCTTCTGGGTGGCTGGATAGAACAGCCTAGTGACCTTCAACCTGAGCTGATCGGCTCTGTCAGCGCAGATGTCATTGTGGTTGGTGCTGGTTTTGCCGGACTATCTACAGCTCTTGAACTTACTGCTCGTGGTGCAAAAGTGGTCGTGCTTGAGCAAGAGTTCGGTGGTTTCGGTGCCAGCGGTCGTAATGCTGGCTATCTGCTCGGTAGTATGGGAATTGAATTCGAAGTGTTCGCCAAGCGCCTCGGCGTTGAGCGTGCAAGGCAGTTTGTCAATTTCTACGACGAGGGCGTGACCTATGTTGAAAAACGTCTGGTCGAGTTAGGTATTGATTGTGATTACAACCCTTCCGGCATTATACGCGCCGTTATAGACCCTTCGCAGGAAAAATGGCTACGCCGCAGTATGAGAGTTGGCGAGGAACTAGGGTCTCGTACTCGCTTTGTAGATCAAGCCGAAATGCGTGCTCGCGGGATTCCCCCAGCTTTTCTGTTTGGTAGCGAACAGCGCGGCGGCACGTTAAACCCCGGTAAATACGTGAGTGGTTTACGCCGTGCAGCTCTTCAGGCAGGAGTTAAAATTTATGAAAAAACACCATTGCTCTCTTATAGCGAAGGCCCAATCATTACTTGCAAGACTGCTCGCGGTAGTGCCAGCGCACCCATCATGGTGTTAACCACAAATGCTTTCACACCTCAGTTGGGACTGCTACGTGATAAGGTTGCTCCAATACGAGTCTCGGCGATTGAAACCCAACAACTATCTCCAAAGCAATTGGAATCGCTGGGTTGGCCCGGCCGAGAAGGTATTATTACACCGCACCTTATGATGGAAAGCCATCGTCTGACTGCTCACAACACAATGGTGTTGACAGTTAAGAAGTTGAATTATGTTTATGGTTCAAAAACGCCGAACGTACCAGATCAAGATGCCTATGCGGCACTCGCACAGACCTTATATGAACGCCATCCAACATTAAAAGGTCTTAGTATTAAGCACTGCTGGAGTGGTTACGTTAGCGTGGCTTATGACTTTTTACCTGTGGTTGGATCGACCGGGCCGCATCAAAATATTATCTATGCAGCGGGCTGTACAGGTCATGGGCTTGCGACTCAGTCGCTCATGGGACAACTTCTTGCCGAGAAAATTAAAGGAATAGAAAGCCCTATTCTGAAAAACTTATATCATAAGACTCCATCTACGCTACCTGAACCATTTCAGTGGTGTGTATTTAAAACTGGCTTCAAGGCGGCTGCATTTTATGACCGTCTAACTGACCGCAAAGCGCTTGCAGCTAAAAAGGATTCAGAAACCTAAGCATTTTTAGTACGGTAAATCATAAATGGACTATTTTTTGTAGTCCATTTTTAGTTTTATCTAAAGACCAAGTTGTCACTATCCTTTATCAAAATTTTCTTTTAACGCATCGATTAAGATATTTAATAAAGGCGCTTGCTCACGTCTATGAGGATAATACAAGTGATAAGGTTCATAGCTATGTCGCCAGTCCTTTAGTGTTTCTTCTAACTCACCACTTTCAATATAAGGTTGAACCATATCAATAGGTAGATAAGCGATTCCTACACCACTTCTTGCTGCTTGAAGCACTGGAGATAAGGTTGTAAAAATAACTTTAGCGTTAACGGTAACTGTCTGAGTTTTACCTTGTTTAGTAAATTGCCAACGATAGAGCTCACCATGCGTGGGTAATCTTAAATTAATACACTGATGTTCAACTAAATCTTTTGGTTGCTTAGGGTGACCATAACAATCCAAATATTCCTTAGTGGCAACCGTTAGCATTTGTATTGGCTCACTTACTTGTAAAGCGATCATATCTTTAGAAACCAAACCGCCTCTTCGAAGCCCTGCATCAAAACGACCATCTACAATATCGACCAGACCATAATCAGATATGATCTCTACTGAAATTTTAGGAAATTGTTGTATGACTTTTTCAACGGCGGGCCATAAAACAGTCTGGATGCCATATTCATCGGCACTAATACGTAATGTTCCTGCCGGATCGTTTTTTAAAGCACTAAGCTGATTCATGCCATTTTCTATTTCTTCAATGGCAGGTTGAATCAAGCTAAGCAGATATTCACCTGCTTCTGTCGGTGCGACACTTCTGGTGGTTCGTGATAATAGCTTTATACCAATTCGGTCCTCTAAATTACGGAGTGTTTGGCTAATGGCTGATTGTGAAGTTCTGAGTTTTGCAGCCGCACGAGTGAAGCTTCGCTCCTGTGCAACCACAATAAATGTATGCAAATCATTCAGATTTTCTTTCATTATTTATAAGTATTCAATATAAGTGCTATCTGATTATAGTGGATTATCATAATAAATCACCACGGTTATATTTATTTCATCGACCAAGTTTTTCTTTCGGAGATAAGATGATGAAAACTGTAACTTTTAAAAATAAAGATATTGATGTTTTTGCAACTATTCGTTTTCCAAAAGATTTTGATGAAAACAAAAAATATGCAGCCATTGTATGTGCCCATCCTATTAGTAGCTGTAAAGAACAAACTGCCGGCGCAATCTATGGTGAGAAACTGACTGAAGCTGGTTTTATAACGTTAGCATTTGATGCATCTTATCAAGGTGCTAGCGGTGGTGAACCTCGTTTTCTTGAAGACCCTGCAACACGTGTAGAAGATTTCCGCTGTGCAGCCGACTATTTAACAACGCTTACTTATGTTGATGAAAACCGTATTGGTGTATTAGGTGTATGTGGTGGCGGTGGTTATGCAGTTAATGCGGCTATGACTGAACGCCGTTTTAAAGCGGTGGCGACTGTGGTTGCGGCAAATTATGGTCGTTTAATGCGTGAAGGCGACCAAACACCTGAAGCTGCCATTAAAACTTTAGAAGCCATTGCAGCACAGCGTACTGCGGAAGCTCGTGGTGCCGAACCATTTATTACTCAGTACATTCCAAACTCACAACAAGAGCGTGAGCAAGTTGGCATTCATGATATTGATATTAAAGAAGCGATTGATTACTACAAAACCCCACGTGGTCAGGCAGAAGGTTCACCAAATAAACTTCGTTTTTCAAGTTTAGCCGCTGCTGTTGGGTTTGATGCATTTCATTTGGCAGAGCACCTACTCACTCAACCCTTACAAATAGTGATTGGTGAAATTCCGGGCGGGTTCGGTTCTTATCGTGATGGTTATGAGCTATTTAGCAAAGCTGCTTCTAAAGATAAGAATCTTTTTGTAGTTAAAGATGCAAGTCATTATGACTTATATGATCAACCTGAACCTGTTGCTCAAGCCCTAGAAAAAATTATTCCATTTTTTCAAAAACATCTTTAAGTCATAAATTGGAAAGTTTCTCAATCGGGGAAACTTTCCACTGCCTTCACCTCGTGTTTCACCCTCTCTTTATAAGCTGAATATATCTATGAAAACTGTTCTTATCACTGGTGCCAGCTCGGGTATCGGTAAAGCGCTGAGCTATAAATTTGCGGCTGAAGGTTTTAATTTAATTATTGTTGCCCGCCGCATTGAGGCACTTGAGCAAATCAAACAAGACATTGAATCAAAATATCCTACCATTAAAGTTTATGTTGAAACTGCCGACTTAAGTAAAGACGGTAGCGCAAAACAACTTTATGAAAAGCTAAATTCGTTCCACATTGATGTTCTTATTAATAATGCAGGCTTTGGCGATTATGGTTTTCCATGGGATGTTAATCTCGAGAAAGCCAACGATATGATTAACCTGAATATTAAGGCTTTGACGGATTTATCTTTGCTGTATGTAAAAGATTATGCAGACAAAGATTCAACCTTAATCAATACCGCTTCAATTGGTGGATACGCCCAATTTGATATTGCAGTCACCTATTGCGCCACTAAGTTTTATGTTGCCTCGTTTACCGAAGGTCTAGCTTTAGCTATGCAGTCTCAAGGCAAAAAAATGCGAGTTAAAGTCTTGGCACCGGGTGCAACGGCAACCGAATTTGTAGGCCAAGCTTCTGTTAATGGTAGCATAGATGGCGATCACCTGTTTAGTCCAGAAGCATTTATTAGCGCCGAACAATTAGCGGATTATGCCTACCAACTGTATCAAAGCGACAAAGTGGTTGGCATTGTCAATGAGCAAAATGACTTCGATCTCAAAGATCTTATTTACCCTCGAGTAGTTCTTGGCTCATAAATTCAAAAGTTGAGATTTAAAGATGAAAACTTATGGCTATGCTGCTGTAGAGCAAGGTACGTCCCTTGTGCCATTCACATTTGAACGTCGCGAATCAAATGGCGATGACGTGACAGTCGAGATTTTATATTCAGGCGTCTGCCACTCAGATTTGCACATGGCAAAAAACGACTGGGGACGCACGGTCTACCCACTGGTTCCCGGTCATGAAATTGTTGGCAAAGTAATTGCCATTGGTCGAGATGTGACCAAGTTTAAAATTGGTGACCATGTCGCCGTGGGAACTTTTATTGATAGTTGTATGGCTTGCGATCAATGTCAAAAAGGTGAAGAGCACATGTGCCGTGAAATTTTGACAGAAACCTACAATGGTCAGGATCGGGTCACAGGTGAAAATACCTATGGTGGATACGCCAAGCATATTGTCGTGAAGGAACATTTTGTTCTAAGCATTCCGGACCGTTTAGATATTTCGCGTGCAGCACCTTTACTATGTGCAGGTATTACTACCTATTCTCCTCTACGTACTTGGAACGTTGGCCCCGGTACTCGTGCAGGTATTATCGGACTTGGTGGTTTGGGTCATATGGCCGTAAAACTTGCTATAGGCTTAGGTGCAGATGTCACGGTACTTAGCCGTTCAAAAAATAAAGAAGCAGATGCTTTGCAATTGGGTGCACATCACTTGTTAGATACTTCAGATGAGGCTGCTATGCAGCAAGCATTGAATGGCTTTGATGTGATTTTGGACACAGTGCCAGTAAAACACGATATTAACCCTTATATTCCATTATTAGACATTGATGGAACTTTTGTGGTGGTTGGACAATTAGGGTTACTTGAAGAGCCGTTTACCGTTCCAATGATTATGGGCCGCCGTCGAATTGCAGGTTCTATGATTGGGGGTATCGCTGAAACTCAGGAAATGTTGAATTTCTGCGCCCGTCAAAATATTTTACCTGACTGTGAAATGATTCGTATGGTTCAAATTAATGAGGCATTTGAGCGCCTAGAGCGTTCTGACGTGCGGTATCGTTTTGTGATTGATATGAGCACCTTATAAACTCAAATACGTTCTGACTAAATTTTCTAGTTGAGAGTTGTTTCCTTTCTAAAATCAGCGCAAAAGATTAAAGATAATGGCCCTCTCAGCTAGTTATTAGACACGTAGTATGCGCCAATCAAGAAAAAGCTTATCTATCAAAATACATAACGAACCTCCCTTTATAATACGTGTCTATGTCTAGAGCAAAATATCTAATACACTTGTGCATATACAACAAATTAACATTAATTATTCTAAATAAGGAATGTAAAAAAGCTCACGATTGAGTTTAGTCTGCTCAAGCTTATATGCTTTAAATTTAAACCCTACAAGCTTTCTATAATAATATTTTAATAATTTATTAAAATTAAAATCAGAGTTTTTTGTATATTTCCCTTTGTCAATCTGTTTTTCAAGTTTTATTTCATTATTATTTTGATAATTTTCGATAAAATCTATTACTAGAGAACAACCTGATTCCATGATTTTTACAAAAATTTCCTTAGGTGTATCACTTTGTTTAATTATTGGTCTGCATTGTCTTATTATATCTCCACCATCAATTTTACTGTTTAATTTCATCAAAGTGCCCCCTATATCATTTTTAGATCCATCTATATATGCAAAGAGATGAGAATGTGCACCTCTATAATTTGGTGAGATTCCTGAATGAAAATTAATAACTAGAGGAGCACAGTTTATTATACCTTCTCCGTATATCGGCCCTCCATGACAAAAAACGATATCAGGTCTAAGCTTCTTTATTTTCTCTATAACTTTATCTGAGTTTATATCTTCACAATGATATGCTGGAATTGACTTTATTTTCAAATTATTTTTAAATATATCGTCCGCATAATTATAACCAATATTATTCTCTCCCAAAATATCATATGCTATAGATGATGATAGTTTATTTCTACTTCTAAATTCTTTGCTTTTAAAATATTCTAGGGTTCTTGAAGTTGGTCGTTTCCAAACTTTAAAATAAAAAACTGAAACTACATTTAATTTTTTTGCCATTTCTGATACAAAATAATTCATATGTGGTTTATTTCCAGTAATAATTACTATATTTTTGTTCATCTAACTACCTCTTATCAATTAAAAAATTACATACTAATACTAAGCTCAAAACCCATACTTTCCAATAAATTTATTGCGTCATTGCATGCCCAATAATTTTCACCTCCTATATTATTTAACTTATTTGCCATATTTAAAACTTCTTCTCTAGAAAATTGTGAGGCATAACTATTTAATAGATTAACCCATAAATTCAGATTAAATTTATACTTGCTTTTTATTGTAAATAATTTTTTACCAATTGATAACTCAATATCTCTTACTCTATCTTTAATATCATCATTACTCATATCAAATCTATACGGTATATCCTCATATACTAGGATTGGAGCTTCTTTAAACCTCATTGAACTCGTTTTCGATACTATTACATGATCTTTATGTTGGAGTCCAAGTGGTAAAATTGCAAGTTCTGGTTTTTCTGGATATCTAGATAATTTATCGAACAATTCATGGATATATCGCATAATTTCACTTTTATCATGCTTATAATAATTATCAGGTCGATAAATATCACACTTTGTATCCCACTCTTCTCTAAGAGGAGAATCATTCATACCAATACTGATTACTTCGATCATATCTAAAGCTATTTTTTTTACATATTTTCTATCTTCTAACTCTCTTTCCCTACTAATATATTCAACACTTTTATTTTTCAAATAGGGAGCGTAATTAGTTCTGGTAAAGCAACTTATCAACTTACATTGAACTTCTATATTTTTTGTATATAATTCATGTAATAATGAAGAAATAGATAACGCAATATCATCTTGATGCGGTGATATACAAATAATTAAAGGTTTTAATGACATTTTTTCTCCTAGTTTTAGTTTATTAAGATACATCAAAATATCCTTTCTCAAGTGATATGAAATAATTTATATTTAAAAAACGAGGCACATGGTAAACCACCTCAATCAAAACCCATGCACCAGGGAACAGAATTTTTTAAAATATATTTATTATTTAAAAATTTTAAATATATTTTAATTTTATTCATATATTTTTTGTTCAGTTATCTTAATTAAGTTTCCTAACGTCGGAGAGCAAAAGAAATCATTAGGATCTAACTCTATTTCAAAAAAATTATTTAGATCAACTAATAAATGAATAGATCCTAATGAATCTCCACCAACATCAAAGAAATCCTCACTAAGTTTCTCTTGAGAATCTTTAGTTCGATTTTTCCAGATTTTTATAACGTTTTGTTTAATATTCATATATATACCCATATTTTTTGACTTGTGAATTACTATTAATTGCAATTTTTAGAATAGGATCCTTTTTCAGATAACTCATAACTAAATTTATAAATTCCTTTACATTCTCCTCATACATTTCTCCTGAAATAGTTAACTCATCAAAATATAAAGTATAAAATAAAGACTTTATCTTAGAGTCTATATTTAACTTATCAAAACTTCTCAACCATTTATGTCCATTATCATAAATATCAAAACTTGCATATATACATTGAATGAATTCAACCAGTGCATATTTGATAAGATATTTATAAAGTCTTGGGTTTCTAGTCTTGTGAATAATAGCATCTTCCATATGTTTTAAAGCACCAACTAAGTTTCTCAAAACACAAAATAACCTTAATTTACCATCTTCTTTTACTTTAGATAAAAATTGACAATATTCAGTTTCATAGATAGACCAGCTATTAAATATTCTAGAAAAAACATGAAGTTCTTGCACAGTGAAGTTACATTTTGTATGATCCAATCTATTTAATATTCGAGTGATTTTATCTTGCGAAACAAATAAAATATCAAATTCAATATTATTGTAAAATACAACTTTATTAAAAAAAGCTAAAGGATCATTATCAAAAGAATAAAAACCATTAAAAACAGCATTATCTTTAGTATTAAAATTTATATTTTCATAATTAGTTATACAAATTATATCTATATCAGAAACTTCACTAGCATTTCCTTCCGGAATAGAACCAACTAATAAAAATAAAGCCTGATTATTATCATGAACATAAGTGCATAGTAAATCATTAATACTTTGACCTAATAATTTTTCAAAGTAATTATTAAATTCAAAAATATTATTAGAAAGGTAAAACATAAAATATATTACTCCTAAGTTGATAAAATTTCTTTAGCAATAGTTTTAAGACTACTATAATCCAACTTGCCATTTTGATTTAGAGGAAACCTATCTAAAACCAAAATATTATCAGGCTTCATGTATGACTCCAATTTATCATCAATAATATTCTTAACAATTAAAACATCTATTTTATTATTTATTATAAATATTATTTTTTTTACATCATCTAAATCTAAATCAATAACTTCCAATTCAATATTATTTAAACTATTTTTTATAATACTTTTTATTTCATTGATATCAATTCTATATCCATTACGTTTTATCTGGAAATCATTTCTACAGACAAAATTATAATTTCCATTTTTATCTTTATAAACTATATCACCTGTTCCATACCATTCATTTATACATTCATCTAATAAATATCCAGAAAAAACTTGTCCCCCAGAAAGAAATAATTCTCCTATTCCTTTTTCATCTGTTAACGTAATTTTTGATTTAATATTTTTTAGATCAGTACCAATTGGCAATAGATAAGTCTCATAATCTATATCTAAATCAAAAAGATATATTGTCGAAAAAACAGTTGCTTCTGTTGGACCATATGCATTGTAAACTTTAGAGTTTGGGACAATATTTAACCATGATCTTGCTAATTGAACGGGCAATCCTTCACCACAAAATATAGTGATACGGATATTATTTAAAATATATTTTTTAATCTTATTTAATTCCATGCAATAATTTACATAACTTGGAACAGACATCCAAATAGTAATTTCATTTTCCTCAACAAATTTTAATGGATTTCTTTTTTCAAAATCATCTGGTATTACTAAGCAAGCACTATTACCTATAGTTAAAAATATTTCAGCAATCGAGAAGTCGAAAAAATAATCCGCATAAAAACTTACTCTATCATCTTCAGTTATATCAACAACTTCTTTCATTGAATCGAGGAAACATTGAAGATTAAAATAAGAAATTCCTACTGCTTTAGGCAATCCTGTACTTCCTGAAGTAAAAATTATATACGCATAGTCTCTTTCTGAATTATTGTAATTACAAATAATATTGTTACTATTTTTTAAATCATTTAGATTTATAATATCAACTCCTTCAATAATAAAATTTTCATCAGAAATAATATTTTCTATACCATAATTTTTTAATATATTTATCAATCTATTTTTTGGTGTTTTTTTATTCAAAGGTACATACGTATTTCCACTATGCATTATAGCCAGTAATATACATAAAGAGTTATAACTTTTATCAAACATAAAACCAATTTTTTGGCCATTATTTGACTCAACTCTACCTCCTATTGACAAAGAGTACTGAATTACATCTTTATAAAGTTTATCATAAGAATATGATACTCCTTTGTAGATTACAGCATTATTTTTTCCTTTAGTTTTAGAAAATAATATTTCAATAAAATTACGCATAACTATCTACCAAAAAATTATTAAATTCACTTTTAAATTTAGTTAAAAGATTATTAATAGAAATACTAGAATAAATTTTATTTGAAAAATCTATGGAAAAACAATAACTACCATCCCTAATATAAAACCCACTACTTAAAATAAAAGCACGTTCTGAGTTTTCATTCATTTTATTTTCTATATTGATATTTGCTACTTCAACATCATCTAAATTTATTTCTCTATTTTCTAAAGCAATATTTATAGATATTTGTGCCTCAGGAATATTTACTAACAACGGAAGTTTGACAATATATTTTAAAATTCCATAACTAGAACTATTAGCATACATATAATACATTTGTGTTCTTAAAATTTCTATAAGTTTTTCTGCTGGCAAACTATTTTCTATAGAAAACGGAAAAACTTGATTTAACCAACCAACTAGATTAGCACTATTTATTTTATTACCAAAATATTCTCTTCCATGATATACAAGATATATTAAGTTATTTTTCATCTTACCATTTGACCAAAAGTAAAGTGCTCTTGAATATGAAATTAATAAAGCAATAGCCAAATCCCTTTTACTAATTCTATTAATAATTTCTTTTATATTACCAGTTAGTTTTATTTCTATTTTTTCTGAATTCTTCTCTAGTAAAAGTTGACCATCAAATTCACCTAGACTATCAAATTTCCTTAAATAAAAATTTTTCCAATAAAATATAATATTATCTTTTAAATTTTTTTCATTTTTCCAATATTTCCTTACCTCTTCGACATATTCTTTGTATGATATTTTTTCACCAATCTTAGGGTCCTCAAGTAAATTAAAAAATCTATTCTTTATCATTACATATGAAATTAGATCACAAGTAATATGATGAACTAAAAAATATATATAAAATTTTTCATTGGCATCTATAGTAATAAATAATTTAAATAATTCTTTATCTCCACCTAGTGTGCCTTTATATTTATTTATCCTATAAATAATATTATTTTCAATATCATCTTTTTTTATTGCATCAACACAACCAATATCAATATAATTTTCTACATTATATACTTCCTCTATAAACTCAAAAATTTCTTCATTAAATATTTTAAATTTAATTCTTAAACTTTCACATTCCTCTAATAAAATTTCTAATGAGTAGAGTATTTGTTTTATATTTATTTTTTTACTACTAATATAAACTTTCGAACTTATAAACCAATCATAAAAATTTGATTTTTTTTTGAGAAGGTATGAATATCTATTAGGAAGGCTTTCTATATATTCCATAATTATAACCTCATCTATAAATTAATAAATATTAAATTTAAATCCTTAATAAAATTTAAAGTTTAATTTCATCAAGAAACTCTAGACAAGTCTTAGCAATACTACTGGAGTCAATTTTATTGATTTCCCATTGCCAAAAAATATCGCCATGTGGAGTTAATTTGTTAGTAATATATACTTGCTTAAGGGGTACTAGTGTTTTCCACATTGCACCAATGATATTTCCTACTGAACCAGTTTCAGCGTGTTCTTCAACAATAATTACTGGCCCTTTATTTTGAAAATAAGATACGGTATTTTCACTAATAGGATGTAGTTTAATTAATTCTATTACATTACAAGTAATATTATTTTCTTCTAAGATATCAGCAGCTTTTATGCATTCTTCAAGAATTCTACCATGACTAATAATTGTTATATTATCGCCATATCGATGAGTACAGATACCCATTGTCCTGTCTAAAATTGTTTTTTCTGAGTTATTAATTAGTCCTCCTTTAAAAATACGAATTGCTAAAGGAGCACTTCTTTTTTTCCAGAATAATTCTTGAACTATATTAAATAAATTATTATTTGAACAAGAGTACACTTCCATCATTGGACATGACCTTAAAATTGCTAAGTCATAAATTCCATGATGTGTAGGACCATCTTCAGCTCCAAGACCACATCTATCAACTAATAAAACTACTGGAGATTGATTAACACCAATATCATGTAAAAGTGCATCTGCGGAACGTTGTAAAAAAGTTGAATATATATGTATGAAAGTCAAATCAAAACTTTTAGTAGCTGCTGCGGCAATTGTAAAGCCAGTATGCTCTGCAATACCTACATCTAAATAGTGAATTTTACTATCTTTTACAATACGACCAAAACCTGCTGTCTCAGCCATTCCTATCGAAATAAAAAATAATTTTGATTTATGCGCGGCATTAATCAAAAATTGGCTCAAGACTTCTTGTGAACTTTCTTTTGAAGCCGGAAAAAGATTTTTTCTTTTTACTGACTGAATTGCATGATATTTAAATGGATTAGAAGAAGCATACTCATCACTATAGCCTTTAACGGTAGACACATGGATTAATGAGCTCTTTCCCAAATTTTTGAGTTTTTTTAGTTTAACTGCTAAATCAAGAGGTTCATTACCATTTATAGTGCCAGCAAAATCTATATCTGCAGCTAGTGCCAAGGCTTCATAACGAGAAGAATTCAGAGTTCGTAATGAAGACACTGCATCTGAAATACTGTGCCCATTATCATTTACTATAATTAGAACTGGACGTTTAGCTTTATGTATTAGTAAAAGTGACTCTAGCGAAACACCATTTGCAAAAGCAGCATCTCCAACAATAACTATTACCCAGTCATCAGAAGGAATCACTGAAAGCCCCATAGCTATTGCTAATGCAGTACCAGCGTGTCCAACACGAAAATGATCATGATTAGACTCTGTAGGTTCAGGAAAACCACTGATACCATGGGCCTGACGAATAAATTTAAAATCTTCGTGTCTGCCTGTAATTATTTTATGTGCATAGCATTGATGTCCTGTATCAAAAATAAGTTTATCTTGTGGAGAATTAAAGACATAGTGTACAGCTACGGTAATCCCTACAACACCCAGTGGACTTGCATAATGTCCACCAGACATTTCGATGGATATTTTTAAATATTCTCTTAAATTTTTTGCGAAACTATCTAGATCAAGATAAGTACTTTTTTTAAGTGTAGTAAGATCAAATTTCACAATTGCCCCTCTCCGTATCAAACAATTCAATACCAAAGATATTTATTGCTTCCCATACCTTTTCAAAAGCTTGAACCACTGCATGTAGTTGAGAAATTCCATTGGGCGGGGCAATTTCAGAAATACAGAACATGGAGTTCAAAATAGCTTTTGTATTTGGATAATTATCCAAATCATATTTATTTTTCCATATAGGAATATATTCCCACACTGGACGTGTTAACCAGACGGTTACGGGCACGTTCTCGGCAGCTAATAATTCAACTATTCTATTACGTACCTCGGCCGTCTCAGGTAATCCTAATGCTTTAAAGTTAATTCTCATGGGAACTGAACAAAAACCGCTACTCTCGTAATCCATTCCAAAGAGGCGATTAATTCCTGGTAACTTTTCAAGATGAGTAACTAGATATTGTGCATTTTCACGTCTTATCTTAATTTGTTCATCAATTTCACTAAATCTATCAATTGCAATAGATGCAGAGAAAACATTAGGGCGATAGTTATAACCGAGAGAGGATGGAGAAAATATTCTTTCGCCGTTGCGTGAGGAGCTACTTAAGGACACATTATCAACATGTTCGATTAATCCTATTGAGTTAGTGCTAAGTAAACCTAATTCACCAGAAGCTAGATGTTTTGCCCCATTTCCTGAAAGGATATATGCATCACTTTCCAAATGCAGAGTATGTTGCAAATACCGGGGGACATTTGCTGCTTGTGCACAATCATCTATTATCGCTATATTTTCTGCTCGAGCATATGAACGAAGTTTATTTCTAGAAGCACAATTACCGAAAAGATGTGTAATCTGCACTAAAGAAACATTTTCTTTATCCATATGAGATATTGCAGAAGCTTCGTCAATACAACCATCCTCAGCTGTATCAACAAAAATAGGATCTAGACCACAGTGTGCTATAGCAGCTATAGCGCCTGGCCAATTAAGTGCACAAACTATTGCTGAATTACCTTTTTCCGCAAAATAGTTAGTTGCCACATGTAAAGCAGCACTTCCAGAAGAAACTGCTCTAGAGTACTGAGTTCCACAATATTCTCTACTTCGAGCTTCGAGTTCCTCAATAAGTGGGTGATTAACACGATGAAATTTTCCACTATCTAATACTCTCTGAAGTGCATGTAGATGATTAGTGTTTGGAGCAGGCCAAGGAATAAAAGAGCTTTTCTCAACACTTGGTTTGCCGCCATAATAAGCGAGATTCTTTAATTTCTTTTGCATTTTAATTCACAATCCGAGTAAATTTTAGATAGGTTATTGTCTGACTTATATCCAGCTTTAAATGCTTTATCCAAAAGATCAGAAATTTGTATATTTTGTTTTTCTATTAACATCTGGGCAACTTTCTGATCACTGACTGCTCTATCACTTCTTCCCATACTTAAATATTCAATGGCGCATTCGACCGCTGATTGAAAATAACTATTTTCTTTCTTACTTTCTTCATCATTCAAAATTATATGAATATTATTGCGACAATGAGTATCACCCGTAAATTCGATATCCCATCCTTGAATATTAAGACTCACTACATTACTACTATGAGTACCAGCATCAATAAACTTTATATTTTTCGAAAAATAGTTGGCAATCTTATAAAGATCTTTTTCTTTACATCTAATATCAAGATCTCTTGGAACAATAGGAATCCCATAATGCCATAATGCAGTACTTCCACAGATCTCCCATGTGCTTATACCTAAACTATTTAAAATATTACTAATAAAATCAACGACATTTTCAATAGGCTCTTTTAACCACATAGGAGCTGAATCAGCAAAACTTTCAATTGCCAACCTTGATAAATTATTTTTAAATACTATCTTTTTGCTTAAAGTATTTGAATCAATAAAATTAAGTAAAGGTGAGAAATTTCCTAAGAAAAAGTTCTCGTGTACACTTCTAAATTCTGCGCAATTATTTGCGTAATTATTTAATAAAGTAAACACATGTCTTATATTCTTCTGTGGTTGCTCTTTAATTTTTGATATTATTCTATCGTCTATTTTATAATGGAAAACTTCTGATATTAAATCAATATAATTAAGTATTCCTAAATGAGCATGTGGTGAAGTTATTACATTTTTTTTCTGATTTTCCTTAATCTTACAACTATTTAATATATCAAACTCTATTGCAGCAGTTTGGGAATCATCACTACAATGTATTAAGTTTAATATCTGATTATCACATGGGAATTCATGTCTAATAGTATGCTTCAAGGAAAAAGCTGGATGAGCAGCTCCTTTTAAAAAATTAAGGAAATATTTATATGGAATTATATCCCAATACAACACTAATGAAGGGCCAATTGAATGCAGTTTTTTAACTTTATCTAATTTATTTTGGCTTAAATGCGGATATAATTGGGAAACTTGAGCAGTACCTAACTGACTGTGAAAAATATTTGTGGGCGACAAAAATAACCTATCTTTACAAAATTTCACTATCAATTTATCCAAACCTGCTTGTATTGCTTCAGGTGAAATAACTGCTAGACCTCCACTTTCTTTTTTTCTTAACATATAAATCCTTTAATAAATATTTTGAAATAAAGCTGTAATCTAAAATCATTCTAGACATTGTTTTTATACAAATGTCACGTTAATAAATTTTATAAAGCTCAAAATTCAATTATTAATAAAAATTCTTCGAATATTCTTTTATTAATAAATACTTGAAATAGCTCATTTTTTTGTACGTTTGACAGCAAGAGAAGCTATTTCCTCACATAACTGAGGGAAACTAATACCACTAGCTTCAGCTGATTTAGGTAATAGGCTAGATGTTCTCATTCCAGGTAAAGTTTCAACTTCCAGGCACCATAATTTACCATTCCCATCCATTCGAAAATCAGCACGACTATAGTCTTTAAGTTTTAATGCCTTATGAGCAGAAATTGCAAAATGACAAGCTTGATTCGCTTGCTCTGGAGTAATCTCGGCTGGAAATACTACTTTTGCAGCTTTGGTTTGATTTTTACTCTCATAATCATATATTCCTGATCTCGGTAAAATGATCTCCCCTACTGTTAAAGCCTTATCTGCAAGAATGCCAACCGTTAACTCACGACCTTCTATAAATTTTTCAATCATTACTTCATCATCATGTTGTAATGCAAAATTTACAGCATCTTGCAATTGATACGGATTCCTAACCAAAGTGAGGCCTATTGTTGATCCCTGTTTGTTAGGCTTTACGATTACAGGAAATCCGATTTTTTCACTAACAATCCTTGAATCTACGGGTGCCATAACCCAATCTGGAGTTGGGACACCTGCTTTTACAAGAAGTCGCTTTGCAATATCTTTATCCATAGCTATAGCACTTCCCAAATGCCCACTACCGGTATATGGCAATTTAGCTAAATCAAGCATTCCTTGTGTAGTTCCATCCTCACCATTCCCGCCATGTAAAACTAGAAAAACTATATCCACATCAAATAAATCACCTGTTTTAGTTAGAACAACTTGATGAATTGAGTTTTCTTCTCCCTCAGTTTCTGGCGAAAGCAATGAAGTTGAGCCTGTTTCAATTAGCATTTTTTGAGTTGATTCGTCTAAAACACCTTGTGCTGTATCAACAGCTAGAACTTCATGACCTGCGCGTTGCAGAGCTTTGACCACTTCAATGCCACTTTCAATAGAAATATCTCGCTCTGAGCTATTTCCACCAAAAAGTACTGCTATTTTTAGTTTATCAACACTCATATTATAACCTCTAAATTACAAGTATTATTTTATTAATTAAACACTTATAAATGCTAAAAAAATTAATAAGCGCATATAGACATTAAATACTTATTAAAACTCATATTTTCAACAATCTACTAAGCAAACAACTAATTATTACACTTTAAGTTTTAGTTATAAAATTTAAAAATCACTCTCCTCTATGTTTTTTACATCTTATAAAGATAATAAAAAAAAATTGCAAGTCAAATATTGAGAAATAAAATTAATAATATCCATTTCACAAAAATTAATAAATCAAAAAAAAAATCATATAATTTTTTATACCAAATATTATATATAAGTATATGTTTTATATTAAAAATAGTGAAATTCAATCAATACACAAAAAACAAAAAATTATAGCAATATATATATGAATAATGTGAATTATAATTAGCTACAAGCCCAATGACATATACAAAAGACTAACAAAACTAAATTTAATTTTTTGCAAACATCAATTATTAATATACTAAAGTAAGCAAAAAACAAATAGCTGCTTTTATCTGATGAATATATATGAATACTATGCAATTCAGAAAACAAATCAGATGGTAAATTATTGTTTTTCTTCACTGAATAATACTAAATCACATCTTTGATTATAAAGATTGAAGTAAAGTAATTTATTTGTGAACCAAAATTATGAACTAAAACTAAAGAAGGATTTAACTATGGAAAATGCAACGAAAAAATTAAAAGTTGCTATTATTTGTGGTGGCTTCTCCACCGAATCTGAAGTATCAAGAAGTTCAGCTAACGCTGTAGCTAAAGCTTTAAGAAATTCATATGCGGATATTCATGTACTTGAACTCGATAGTGAGCTTCCAAAAAAGTTGATTAATGACAACTTTGATGTTGTATTCCCAGTTTTACATGGAGCTATAGGAGAAGATGGGACTATTCAAGGTTTTCTTGAAATACTAGGCCTACCTTACGTTGGCAGTGGCGTTAAAGCTAGTGCATGTGCACTTCACAAACCTACAGCAAAGTTGATTTTTGCGGCTGCGAAACTTCCTTGTGCATTAGGTATTACCATTAATAGAGATGAAGAAATAGAAGAAGTTGTTAATAATATTTTAAAAAATGTTGGAAATGATGTTGTAATCAAACCTTGTGATCAAGGATCTGCTCTAGGGATTGAGTTTGCTCAAGGAAGTCAAAATATTGCCTCTTCAATCAAGAGAGTTTTTGATAATAGCGCAGAAGCTGTTGTGGAAAAGAGAATTATTGGTCGTGAAATCACGATAGGAGTTTTAGAAGATCATACACAAATTAAAGCTTTACCTATAGTTGAAGTAATCACTCCACTCGGTCAATGGTATGATTTTGAGCACCGTTATACTGAGGGTGCCAGTCAGCATGTAGTACCAGCTCAACTACCGCAAGATGTATATGAACGCGCCTCAGAGATAGCCATCCAAGCCCATCAAGTACTAGGTTGTAAAGATCTATCAAGATCAGATTTTATCATTACAGATTCTTCAGAAATTTATTTACTTGAAACTAATACTTTACCGGGTATGACCCCAACTAGTCTTTATCCTGATGCAGCCCGAGCTGCTGGTATATCTTTTGATGAACTAGTAAAACAATTAGTTGACACAGCGTTCATACGTGGTAGTAGATAATATGAATAAAAAGAATATTTCTGGTTACCTAGACCTAAATATAGATTTAGTCATTAAATTTGGTGGAAGTCTTTTAAAAGACCCAGAAGAAGCCGGTGCTTTGCTTGAAATAATTAATGAAGCTTCACAGAATGGAGCTAGATTATTAGTTGTGCCTGGTGGGGGGCCGCCAGATAAATCTATTGAAGAGATTTATGCCAAAAGAAAATTTACTATGCCAACAGCTCATGAGGCATGTGCCTTAGCTCAAGATCAAATAGGATTAATTCTTTCAGATCCTTATTACTCAAAGGCATCATTGACTTGTCGAAATTTTAAAGATATCCGAATAGCGTTAGACAACTTAAAGACACCTATTCTTCTACCCTCACAACTTATAATGTCTTTAGATCCAGTTGAATATAGTTGGGATATTACATCTGATGCAATCGCGGGTTGGATTGCTTGGCAAGTAGGAGCACCAAAATTGATTGTACTCACGGATGTAGATGGTATTTATGATCTGGATATTTGTGGAAACCTATTAAAACAAAAACCAATAGAATCTGCTTCAGCAGCTGATATTGTAAAAATAGGACATACTTCAATTGATGTTTGTCTTGCAAAATGGATAGCGCATGGCTTTATTAATGAATGTCTCATTATAAATGGCAAGTATTCTGAGCGTTTACAAGATACTTTACTTAATAAAAATACATTATCCACACGAGTTTACTATAGTAATAATTAACATTTATTCATGTTTTACTAAAACTCTTGTAGCAACTTTATTAATATAAATATTAAGTTTCTATAAGAATTTAACAAAATATGAAATAGAAATTATATTTTTGGAACAATTTAGATATAGATAAAAATAAATATCTATCTTTGTCCAATAAATAATATATAAGGAGTTTTGAAATGCTTACAAGTGGTATTGTTCAAGAAATACAGAAAATAAAAAGTACCGATTTTTCAAATCGCTCACTCTATATAGGGTTTACAGGACTTGATGGTGCCGGGAAATCAACGCAAGCAGGTATGTTAGGTCAATATTTAAGGTCATTAAAACGGCAGTGTTATGTTTGTGAACCTAAGGATGATTTAGTTCCTCAACTTGCTACAGCAATAAGCAGACAAAATTCAATGCTTCCAAGAAGCTATTTTGGAACATATCCTTTTGAATTAGCTAAAGCCTTTAGTGCTGTACGACATCATTACAGTGCTATTTTACCTTGTATCAATACTGGTATAGATGTTATTGAACCACGTACAAACTTTTGTCGACTCGGCCTAGCAGTTGCGAATAATTGCAATGATATCAATAAGATTATTGATGTTTATGAGTCTGCAAAAAAATATGACTTCGTATTTTGGATAGATACACCTCCTGAAATTGCATATAAGAGAGTTAATGATAGAGGAACAGATTACGAACCACTTGAAGAACTACAAAATTTTCATAATGCATTATGTCAATTGGCAGATGACAACTGTATTCGAATTGATGGTTCAGGCACAAAGCATGATGTATTTAATAGAATTAAACTTAAATTTATTGAGCTAGTAGGAAATTTAAACAATTGATTTAATTTACTATTTGTTTGAATTTTATAATTTATACTATAGAAATATTTTCAAATGAGAATATTATATATTTAAAATGAAAAATATAGTTTGGAGGAGTTCACATTGATTATATACATCAAAATATTAAAACTAGCTTCTAAAAAAGATAGTAAAAAACCACTCAATTTTCTTTAAAAGAAGCTAATTAACCTTATAAATAGATAATTTTTTATTAATAAATATCAATTTTAGAGTATAAGTTATTTTAGAATCAGGATTCGATATAATGAAAAGTAGTCCAACTTTTTCAATAGTTATTCCAACATTTAATAGACCTTACGAATTAATTAGAAGCCTTAATAGTGTTGAAAAACAAACTTTCAAAGATTATGAAGTAATAGTAGTAGACGATGGTTCTACAGAAAAAATTGATCACGAACAATTAAAGGGATTCAATTTTAAGATCAATTATATTCAGAATCATGAAAACCTTGGAGCTGCTACAGCCAGAAATATAGGTATTAAAGCAGCTTTAGGCAAGTATATAAGTTTTTTAGAGGATGATGATGAGTATTGTGAAACTTTTCTAGAAGACTCATTAAATGTATTAAGTGAAAATCCTAATATTTCAATAACTTGGTGCTCAGTCCAATACATTAATAATAGTTGCTATGTTGATCCCCCAGAAAAAACTGAAGTTTTCAAAAAGAAAATTGATATATTTAAAAAACTACTTAGTATAGGTATAGGTCATGGTGTTACTATAAGATCTTCACATATTAATAAACAACAAAATTTTTTTGATGAAAAAATTAAAGTAGTAGAAGATACAGATTTTTTTATTAGACTTTTATCCAAAGGTTTCACTCCCTACTTTATATCTGGTAAGGCTAAAGTTAAAGTACATAATCATGATAAAATAAGAATGACTTCTCCAGAATTTAATAATTTAAGAGTAAAAGAATCAAAAATTTTATTAAAAAAATATGAAGGATTTTTTACCGAATTCCCTGCATTGAAGCAACAATTAGAAAACCACATAGCCTATTTAGAAGGAAACTAATTAATGAATATAAGCAAAATAGAGAAAAATCTTTCAGTTTCATTTAAGAAAGCACTAGAAATTATTAATAAAGAAATAATTCCTGTATTAAAATCAGAAAGTAAAGTTGTCCATGAAAAATCAATATTTCCACATAAGACTTTCTCCAAGTTGAAAGAAAAAAAACTTTTAACTACAATAATTAATTTAAAAGATAACCCTTATCAATTTAATTTATATGACCATTTTTATTTTATCTATATTTTATCAAAAGAATGTGCTTCAACTGGTATGATATATGCTATGCATATTACCCAGTTATATGCAATTATCAACAATAAATGTAATGAAACTTTACTATATAATATTTTTAAAGAACAGACTTTAATTGCGTCTGCCACTTCTGAAATAGGAAAAGGTGGAGATATCTCTAAAAGCATTACAAAAATTGTAAAAAATAAAAATAATTTATTATTTTTAAATAAAAAATGCCCAGTTATCTCTTATGCTGACTATGCAGATGCTATTTTATTAACAGCCAATGACTATAACAATAAGCAAGTATTTATCTATTTAACAAAAGAAAAGTATACTTTAGAACTATTAAGTGTATGGAATTCAATGGGTTTAAGAGGAACATGTAGCAATGGATATGATTTAAATTCTGAATTTAATGAGTCAGATATATTATTATGTTCTTCAAGTAAAATAATTAATGAAGTTATATTACCCTATAGTCATTTATTATGGAGTGGATGTTGGTTAGGAATAGCTTCAAATGCCTTTGATAAGACATTAAAGTATTATAAAATTAATGATGAAAATGGCATCAAAGTTGCTGAAATTTATAATAACTTACTTTTGATGGAAAACTCTATACTTAGTAATTTAATTTCATTCAGTAATGGCTATTGTGAAGAATTTACAAAAAAAATAGAACTCACTTCTATGAAACCACAAATATCAGAATTATGTATTGATATATGTCTAAATTGTCTTAAAGTTTTAGGGATTATAGGATATAATAATAATTCAGAATATAGTATTACAAAAAATATCTCAGATTCATTATCTTCTCTAGTTATGATCAACAATAATAGGATTAATAGTAATATATCTGAACTATTGAAAATAGTTAAATTATAAAATAAAATTTTTTATGAGTAAATTATTTAATCTTAACAATTTAATATCTTTTTTTTGCATAAAATGTGAGAACTATTAATGAAATCTTTTTCTCTTTTTTTAAATGATCTATTAGAGCAAGAATCTGGTATATCACCAAATAAATTTAACTGGTACATTAACAACTATAATAATAAAGTTATTGACTATTATGATGTTGAGTATCCAGGTGTTGTTAAACGAGATTATATGACTGGAAGACCACTTTCTAAGAAATTAACTGTATATGAATACTTTTGTACTTTAGGTATAGCTCATTTATTTGATGCTACTAATCCTGATTGCATAAAAAATATGCAATATCATTCTATAAATGCTTTAGGTTTTATTGGATACCAATTTGGTGAAGCATTACTTTATGACTTAGAAATTTACACTCCTAGTAAAAAGCTAAGACAAAATTTATTAATAGATTCGTATTATATAGGTGGTATTGACGACAAGTTTTGGAGTGATGGAGTTACTGAATATTATACTTACAATGAGTTTTTAAATAAGGGGATTATAGCGACACATGTAAATTTATGGGAAGGTGAATTTAAAGGTTTAGTAGGTTTAAATAACTTTGAGGATTTAAAATCTCCTTTAATTCAGGAAAAAATTATAATTAAAGCATTTTACTATAACTTAAAAGTTTTAAAGAAACTTTTTAATATTTCCAAGGGAATAGATCTATTAATGATCTTTAAAGAAAATAAGTATCCTGAATCAAATTTTTATGAACTTTTTAAACTCTATGATGATGGTATTTTATCTGGAATTTTAGCGGCCATGCATTTATGTGGACCATACGGTTTTTATGATCTTTATAGTAAAAATAAAATAAATTTTGATGAGTTTTCTGTATCTATTGTGAAATATATTCATAAGTTTTCAAATTATGATGTATATGATATTTTCACATAAAATATTTCATTTATTTTTTTTTAGTTCTATATTATTAATTGATAAATAGCTAAAAATTTGAAGAAACAATATAAAGAAGAAAAATATATTCCAATTATATTTAGAAATTAAAATAGAAGAAAATGGAACTGAAACAACTAAGAATAGCATAGGTAAAGACGATAATATAGAGTATTTAAATGAAGAGTTATCTCCTTGAACAGATTGCATAATATAATTGGAATAAGTATAAGTAATAAAACTTGATGAAAAAACATTTAATATAAAAGCTATTAATAAGAATAAATTAATATTTAAACTTAAAAAATTAAGAAGCATAAAAATTATTATAGTTATTGATTTAATCAACAAAGAATAAAGCATTATTTCTTTAAGTGAAAAAATTTTACTTGTAAATTTCCATAAATGACTTAGAATTAAAATTGATAAAAGAGGAACTATTGTATTGATTATTCCAAAAAATTCAATAGATAGTTTAAGTTCCTTAATAAAAAACACAACGACAAATGATGATAATGTTAAATCAAATAACTTATAAAATAAAGAATATACATAAAATTCTTTCAAATTCAAAAAAATAATTAATGACTCTTTAAAATTAGTAAAACTAGTTTTCAATATAAATAAAAAAGAAGTGCAAGGAATTATAAGAAAAAAATATAATTTATTTTTCAAAATAAATGCTAAAAATTTTTTTATTGTTGTAAAATTAAATATATTTAAGAATATAAAAAAAATAAATGATGAAAACAAAAATAAAAAATCAATATTTTTATCAAATAAATTATTAAAAATAAATAAAACCGCACCACCTGCGAATATTGAAGACAACCTCCACCCACCAATATAATATGAAAGAAAGAATGGTCTTTTTTCATCTGAAAAATTTTTAATTAGATTTAAATCTGTTAAAATATCGAAGCATGCTCCAAGAAATGCAATATTAAACAACATTAACATAAAAATTAACATTGTAATCTTTGAAAAAAATATTAAAACAATAAATGACAAACATATCAAAAGAGCAAAAAATGATATTAAATAGTCTATATTTTCCTTTTTAACCGAATCAGCAAAACCACTCCATAAAAATTTAAAAGAATATGGAAGTAAAGCAAAAACTAAAGATGAAATAAATGAAATATCATACCCTAACGTAGCAAAAACTGCTTGAAGAGTGATTGTTAAAAAACAATATATATATCCAGATAAAAAACCATAAGCAACAATTTTAAATTTATTCATATTATTTAAATATTAATCAATAATTAAAAATTCCTTTAACTTATTAACAATATAGATATTTTTAATGGCATTTTTTGTTTTCATATGTATATAATTTTATTATTCTATGTAATTTATAAAATAATAAACAACACTTCTTTAGTTAAATTTAAAATAAAATGATTGCAGAGAATTAACTAATAATCTAGACACATACGCCAATGAAATGCTTAACTTTCCTAAAATCTAATTTCAAACAAGCTGCTTAAAATAAATCGCGGTGCCGTCATAGTTCCCGTTTGAACTTAATGCGAAACTTGGAATTACACCCACACGTACAAATCCAATTTTGTTATATAAAAGTTCGGATACATCACCTTCACGTGTATCTAAAACAAGTAAGCGTAGACCTTTTTCTCGAGCAAAATTTTCGAGTTCATTCATTAGAAATGTTGCTATCCCTTGTTTTCTTGTAGATGTGAGCACCATGAGTTTTTCAACCTCGGCTCTATGAACGCCGTTCTTTTTACTTACCAAAGACAATTGAACACTACCTACAACTCTGCCTTGTTGTATGGCAATCCATAGACAACTATTACCTTGTGCTAATTTATGGTTGACCTCACGCCAATAATTTAAGACTTCGTTCTTTTCTATAGGAGCTAAGAAACCGATAGAAGCTCCGTTATTTATGGAATCTTCTAACAATAGCGATAAGCCTTCTTCATAATCGCCAATTTCTTTTATTTCTAAGATTTCAATGTTTTGCATATTTTTTCTCAAAGTTATGTGAATAAAATTTCATTAGACAGATTTATAAAATCATTATCAGTTAAATGAGGAGTTCAATATAGAATTTTCTTAATAAAATGTTCTGATAGAAAAAACGACATTCATAGCCAGATCTGTGCTGCCAATTTCGCTTCACTATCCCTAAGTTTTATACTAGTGGGTAGTAAAGAACTATTTTTTATCTAAAACAAAACATTCAGTAGCTATTAAGGTATTATAATTGTTATTTTTTATAAAAAGCTTTTAAGGAATTATATATGAATAAAAATAAAGCCGAAGTAATAGCAACTTTTATAATTGGCTATTTTTTACTTCTAGTTTTTTGTTTTCTTATTTATTTTTTATATGGAAGTTTAATAGGGATTCAAATTATTGGGAAAATGACAGATTCTTCAGCTTTTTTTATAGGATTGCTTGGTTGGTCTGCTACTTTATATGCACCATTAATCGCTATTTTTCTTTTTACTGATTGGAAAGAACAAAAAAAATTTGAAGTAGGAAAACAATATGCTGAAAAAGTACTAGAAAATCTCTTTGAGTTAAATTCATCAATAGAAAGTGTCTACTTTTTATCTATTAGAATTGATCAAGTTATTTATGAAAACCCATTAGGACAAATAATATACTCTGACATTCCAAAAACAATTAAAGACTGTATCAAATATAACAATCATTTATCTTCAAGCTATGAAAACTTAATAAGGCTAAACTCAACTGTTAGTCAATTAATAGTAGTAAATGGTCAAAAAACATAAACACTCATCCTCTTCAAAAATTAAGAATGAAGTATGAAAGTGTTTTTTTAATATTACAAGTAAGATTAGAATTAAGAAACCACTTAATATATAAAATTAACAATTTAATAGATTATAGTATAAAAAATAATGATTTAAGCAAAAGTAAAGAAATAAAAAAAATAGCCCTATTTTTAAAAAATGATAATTTTATTGAACAACACGAAGAAAAAACAGAATCTCTTTATAAAGAATATGAATTATTATACAATGAATTTCAAAACCAATTTATTAATATTTTTAGAATTTAGCTTGATTTTATCTACAATTTTTTAAATAAAGAGTGATATTTTTTATTTTTCTATCATTTTAAGTTTATGTCAAATTATTTTCAAATAAAACTTTAATAATAAATACTAGTTCGTTTTTTTCTTATCGATATAGGAAAAAAAGTTAAGCCAAACCAATTTTCTTACACGAATATTATTGAATTATCCGTGTAAGCTTAATTAATATTTTGACTTTCAATTTTATTCTATAATCCTTGCTTGAAATACTATTAATATTTCTCTTTTTATATCATTGAAACTTCTCACCGATGGATGGCATAAATGCTCACCTTTTTTACAATCTGGAGATAATGGCAATATATGGTAACCGCTATCAGACTCATAAACCTCAAAAGATACTAAATTCTGCGTAATAGTATCAACCGCATCAAGGGTATTCAGCAAAGACATAAAAGTTAATCCAAAATTTTAAGTGTACTAAAAGTTATATGGCTTTATTTTATATGAAAAAATATCTAAAAGCTGCTCTACAACTTAAATCTTAATTGTCAACATCCCCCTCAAAAACATCTCCAACACCCTTTCATCAACTTTATCTGAACCTAAACACTGCTAAACACTGAATGACGGCGCCTTCGACCATATATAAAAATAGTTTGGCATCAGTAAAAGAAGCATCGGGTTTAAGTACTCTAAGCTGGCTATATATTTCATTGGTGAGCCATGTTCTATATCTCACGGCGGTTGTATAGGCGTTTGGGTAGTTATTTTTCGTTTCAAAAATGGCTTTAAATAATAGGTAATACAGCCCGTGTATATCTGCGTGTAAGTTATAGAGCTTTTTGAGTTTATCGGCTGCGCTTGTGTCGTGGTCGTATTCGAGCATGGTAACTACTTTTTCTTGGAGTCGTTCTTTTTGTACGATGAGACAGATTTCAATAAAGCGTTCTTTAGATTGAAAGTAGTTATAAAACGTCATTTTTGGTATTTCAGACTCTTTCACAAGTCTGTCGACACCAACAATATGAAACCCGTTGTAATGGAACAGCTCAATTGATTTATTTACGACTTTTAATGCACGTGTTGGGAGAACTAAATTTGGCATATTTTTACCGTTATAAATTAAATTTTTGTTGTATATAAATGAGATATAAAAGCCTTACACTTTTCTAAAGGTGAAAAAAAGGCGTAGCAAAGCCATAAAGACTGTGCCTAGCACATCTCAAATTTTAATTGTTGCGAAGTTTTAAGTAATAACGAGCTAAAGCCTGAAAAAGCCTTACGGCGATCAAGCTGCGTTAAATGTTTTAAGCTGTGTTGTTATAGCTTTTGGCAATGGTTGCCAAGAAATAATGGATGCGCAAAGCCAACTCCTTATATATGGAGTTCTGCCAGAGCATAAGATTTATGGTGGCAGAACGGAAGAGGGTTAGCAGACTGGTTAAGACATCCAGCACACCCGAGGGTGTCCCTCTCCCGTCCTACCGCTACGGGAGGGAACTGGGAGTGTGCGCACAAAACTATTCCTCAGATGAAATAGCTCTGATGCGGTCTTAAAAACGGTCTGCTAAAACCGACTGGCGATGTAGGCCAGCCCGCAAATGGTAATCTCCAATATTTGAGGTGTCAATGTAAAATTGGCTAGAAATTATTTAAATAGTTATTATTTTTCATTTAATTACATAATTAAGGAGATTCTTAAGTAATATTTACAATCTGCTTTTATATCATTAAGTTAAAGTTTAAAATTTCAAAAACTTAAGGGCTGGTTTTGTTCTTATTAAACAAGAATGAATAAATAAAAATGAGCAGTAACTCTTATGCCTAACTTAAGTATTCAGTATAAAATTATGACTTAAGCGCCCCATCTCACCCATTAGGCTGCGTTATAGCTTTAAACTAATAAGAGCAAAAAATGACTCAAAATAAAGTTGAATTAGCAGAGAAATTATCAAAAGAATCGCATCAAGGTCAAAAGTATGGCCCTCATGATTACTTTGAGTACCATATTAAAGGTGTGGTCAATTCATTAATCGAGCATCAATTTTCAGAAATCTACATTATTACCGCCCTTCTCCACGATAGTGTTGAAGACACGCCTCTTACGCTAGACAAAATCGAAAGTTTATTTGGAAAAGAAGTCCGCGATGCTGTAGATGCATTAACTAAACGAGAAGATGAAACACGCGAAGAATATTTATTCCGTTGTGGTTTAAATCCAATTGCTCGAGTGGTGAAACTTCATGATGCAGCCTTTAATGCGCATAACTCACATAAAGACAATAATCACCCACGTGTCGATTATTATCTTCAAACCATGTTAACTGTTTCAACGGCACAAGATAGGTTGGAATAAAAGACAATGAAATGAATCCGTTGTCTTTTTTATTTTTAAGATTGTGCAAATGCCCAAATGTCTTTTGATGCAACCGCGTCAGATACCAGTCTAAAACTCATAGGCTCTAAGTCTTCATCTACCACAACATAACCTTTTGAGTTATTTTTTAGCGCATCACACTTATTATCGGTAAGTTGATAATTTGCGGTATTGGCTAATGCACTTTCAGTAATCACACCTGTAAACACACAATTCGGGTCTTTCGAGACAATTTTGCCTTGTGCATTCACCTCGGCATTTACCGTCGTTCCATCTGGAAACGATAAATCGTAGGTGCCGACCAATTGATTAAGCAAAAGTTTTTGATCAGCAATTTTTTCATAATGTGCTAATTCAACTGCCATCGCTTGATTAGATTGGTTGCTTCGCCAAGCTTTGGCTTTTGCGTCATAGCTCATCACAATTTTGGCACGGTTTTCGTCATCATCTAAAACCAATAATTTAGTCCCATCTGCCCCAGAATAGTATTTACCCGCCATAGGTAATTCTTCATCAGTTTCGGTACTAATAATATAAGTGCCGACGTCTAAACTCGGCGCTAAGGCAGGTTTTTCAGTCGAGACTTGGTCATCATGATCATTGTCATTACAAGCGGCCAATCCAAGCCCAAGGAGTAAAACCAATAAACAACGTTTCATGGTCTTTCTCCTTACTTGTTAAATAAGCTTTTTAAACGGATTTTAAGCCATTCTTGACCTGCTGGTCGTTGGTCATAAGCCACTTGCATTGCAGTCACAGCAATTTTACTTTGCATTACGGCACTTTCATCTGACATTTGAGCGGCAGTTGGTGCTGATGGTGCCGCGTCTATTCCAAGGCCAAATTGATTGTTGCCTTTACTATCTTTGGTCACTTGGAACTTCAATTTATATAAGTCGTAAGTCCCAATTTTTGAAAATGCAAACGGCGTGCTGGTTGTTAAATTTTTAGGGAAATTCACATTTAGCGTAATGCCTTTTGGCAACAACTGGCCCTTACCTGCCTTAGCTTGTAATTCTTTTAATAACACTACAGTTTGCTTTGCCACAATTGCAGAGTTAGGGTTGTTTAAAGTTTTGTCATCTACCGTGTTGGTATCGGCGCTTAAGGCAATAGACGGAATCCCGCGTCCTGCCGAAAACTGTACATTGCCAATGGTGCCAGAGTGTACAACGACTTTTCCGACATTTTGGCCTTCATTTGGGCCAGATAAAACTAAGTCTGGCGCTTTACCCCAATGCTTTTGTGCAACCACGTCTAGTCCATAAACGGTTGCCATGACTGGCGTACCATGCGTGTAATTCCAGTCGCCATTGGTATAGCCCGCTTTGGTAAAGGTTCCAGCCGCAGGTGCGCCAATCGGTGCTGCACCATTGTGACAACCGTTTTCAGCCGTAATTTGCTTATCATTATCCGCGTTAATCGTCGTTGAGCTGTACATGACAATTGCACCACCACGACCACTTTGTGGTGAACACGGTACAGACACAAGCACGTTATGACCATTTGCTTTTAATTCATCATAGAGTGCTTTGATATTGCTTGTTAGACCGTCATCATTAACCAATAAAATATTTAATGCAAAAGCTTGAGTCGTACACAAAGACAGAATAAGGCCGCCCAATAAACTTTTTTTCATCACTTAACTACCATGTTCTTAAATTTTGATTTGTATAGTAGTTGGGCTATATGTAGGTTTAGTGACTAAACACTCGTAAAAATCCAAATATTTTTCCATTAAAAATTAAATAATTATATTATAAGTTATTGCTATATTTCTTTTTATCAACTGTTTATCAGCCTCATTGTTCATGTTAAAAATGACAAAACCCACTTTCGTGGGCTTCATTAAAAGTATCACCTTAGGCTTTAAATTAAATACGCCCAACCTCTAAATATGGAATCAGGTTTTTATCAAAATTTGGTCGTGGGTCGCCTTCAAAACTAATAAAGCCATGCATACCCGTTAAACGCTCACCTTTATAAAACTGGTTTAACTGATAACGCGGGTCTTTATGGGAAAGCGTAAAACTCACCACGCCAACACCCTGCTGTTTTGACTTATTATAGGCATCTTCGAGCATTTTATGATGCAAAGCCAAATCTTCGGGATGGCACATAAGCGTATGCAATACATGGTACTGAATAGAGTCGCCCAGCTTAGGCAAACGCATGCCTTTAGTAATTGGGGTTAGCAAGTTATAAACGGGTCTAAGCACACCTATAGCCGAACTATAATTTAGAATCTTGGTTTGCTTAATACTATGCTGATCCCACAAGCCAAACATACCCACCAGTTTTTCGCCCTTAAAGTAAAGTGAAAAGTCTGAGAGTTTCATCCCTGAAAAATACTGATGACCTTGGGCGAGCTCTTCAAAGTTATAGGCTGGAATAAAGTTATAAAACTCTGCCATGTCGCGAATAAACTGATTCATGGCTGGTACATGCTGGGCTTCAGCAACACATCTACGAATCTCTTGAAGATGATTCTGTTTAGAAGTCTGCTTTAAAAAAGCCGTAATTTTTCGTTTTGCGCCTGTACTCGTCAGACTGAGTGTCTCTATAAGCCCTTCATCATAATAATCGGGCATTCCCGTTTTGCCCGTTTGTATAGCGGCGCGTGCGGCATGGTTATCATCAAAAATAATCATTTGGCTAAAGTTCGGTGCGTGCATGGTCTGTTTTACATGCTTGGCTAATACCTTCACCAGTGATTTACCCCGATAGCTATGGTCTACCCGTAAGTCGCCAGCATAGCGTAAGTTCTGTATGTTTCGGTTGACATAACATGGTCGGTAACCATTGCTATAACAAGCGAGCTTCTTTTGACTCTCTAGGTCTTCAATCACAACATGCAGTTTATGCCGATACACAATATCAGACGCTCTAAAATAACTCGGTTCACGCTGAAAGCTAATTTGTATGCCTTTGGTGGTCATGGGCACGGCTATTAACTCTCGTAAAGCCTTGTCATCTGCCAAAGTCGCTTCACGGGTAATGAGGGTATTTTCTGTCAGTGGTGTATTTGTTTTATTCATTATTCACCTGTTGTGCGGTCTGCATAGGAACCAAACTATTTAAGCGCCCCATTTGGTCGAGGAGCTGATAAACAAACACTACTTCGTCTTGTTCATTTACGGTTTTCTGAGTTTGGGCATCAAGTAGCTTCTGCTCGGTATTGAGCAAGTCAAAGGTGGTTTTGGTGCCCACGTCAAACTCTTTACGTGTATAAACAAAGGCAATAGACGCTGCCTCTATGGCATTTGCCAGTGCGTCTTTATTTTGACGGATGGTTTGAAGCTGCGCGTAAGTAGTACGAGTACGTTTATTTAAATCTAGTTCAAGACTTCGTATTTTCTGGTGAGCCAAATCGATATCGACCTGCGCTTTTTTAACATTGGCGCGATTTAAGCCATCGTCATAGAGCGGTACATTGAGCTGCACCCCAACCATATAGTTATTACTTTCAGAACCAATATAACTCGCTTCATCTTGCTTTCCGGCACGGCTGGTGAGCATGACCGTTGGCCACAGTTCCCGTTTAGTTAAAGCGTATTGTTTCTCGGCTGCTTGCATTTCGTATTTGGCACGCATTAAAGCTGGATGATTCTTGGTTTGCGCCAAAATTTCATCTAACCCACTTGGTATAGCAGGTAGTTGTTTAATGGCAGTCAGGTTGTCAGGTGTTGTACCTGTCACTTGATAAAACTGTGCTTCGCTTACGGTCAAGTTAGATTGAGCCTGTGTAATATCTGCTTGACCTTGGGCGACTTGCGCCAACACCTGAGCCAAGTCTGCACGGGTAATCATCCCTACATCAAAACGGCGCTTTGACTCATATAAAGACCGTTGTAGGTTCGCCATGGTCTTTTGTCTAAGTTCTAAAATGGCTTTCTTTTTTAATACGTCGGTATAGACCATCACGGTATTTAAAATGGTTTCCGATCTTTGATCTGACAAACCTTGGTGTTGGGCAGAAAGCTGACTTTCAGCAATATCTACACCCAAACGATGCCGTCCAGAGGTGTAAATTGGATAATCCGCCTGCAATTGCAAACTTCGTCCTTTACGGTTTCCTTCGGTTGGAAACATGACTTTTGGCGGCGTATCTATTCTTTCATAGTCAAGTTGCCCCACCAAATTGACTTTGAGTCCGTCGCGCTGTTTAGCTTGTTCAAGCATCGCGGTAGACTGGTTTACGCTTAAACGGCTGACTTCAAGCTGGCTTTCATGTCTTAAACTGGCAGATAAAGCCTCGTCTAAAGTCATGGCATGTGTATTCGACACAATCAACACGCCTAAATACAAGGCGTGTCGAAGTGTTAAAAAACGAGTGTTAAGTTGCTTCATCCCTTTCATAGTTGTTCCAAACTATTGAGGGTGACTTTCTTAAGTGGCTCAGGTTTGATATTTCCTTCGATAATGCCATCAAACATGACCAGTTGCTTATAGGCATTCCAGCCATTATTGGCTTGGCGAATTTGAGGCTGGTCAAGCTGCCCTAAGTTGCGAGCAAGTTCGTAGTGGAAGTTTTGACGCAAAATACTGTCGATATATTCATTGTTAATGCTGTGATGAATTTCGCCCTCAAAAAGCACGCAATAAAATGGTTTAACCTGTTGTTGGGTATCAATCGCCAGTAAAGAAATTGCTTTTGATTCCGTTTCATTTAACTGAGACAACAACTGTTGAGCGGTTTCAGGTGCAAGTTTTTCACCGACCAGATCTACACCAAAACGGCGGCCTTGAAACTCAAAACACGGAATTTGCTCTAAAAAACCAGTCACTTTTAAGCAGTCATCTAGACAGTAACGCAGTAAGCCATTACCCGAAGTAATGAGTGGGCTGACCACGTCACCTTGTTTAAGCTGCCATGAAGGAATGATTTGACCTTGTTGCTCACCCTCTAAGTATTCAAATTCATAGAAGTGGCTTTGGTAGGCCAATGGGTATTGGTCATTATAAGGAATGGTCACAACACCTTCGGTCGCCCATAATCCTTTGCCTTCAAACTGAACACTGGGCAATTTCTCTTTTAATTTTTCGGCCCAAGCTTTTGAACCTGCGGTATCCCAACTCGACACTAAACTTAACTTTGGCCAGAGCTTTTTAAAGTCGATCTGTGCGCCGTTTGAACTTGCAATTAAGGCTTGAGCACTTTCAGGGCTATGCGGTGCAGTGACTTCTTTTAATGAAGCCTCACGATTACCCCATTTGCCACTGTTAAGCACTTCAATGACGTCTTTTTGCAATGACTCCAAACGCTCAAGTAATTGCAGCGCAAAAGTCGGACTCCATACCGAAATCATGGCTAAGTTACGGTTTGCGACCAAATAACAAATAGTGGCAAACAGTGCGTCATCGGCATTGGCTGCAAAGGCAACGTTACTTGGAACCGCTTGAGTAAACTTAGACAGTATGCGTTTACCTATACCAAGTAGCGCACTATCATCATTTAAGTTTTTGTCTTTTAAAACTTCACGTTGACTTTCAGGCAACCATGACACCGACCAGTAATGTGTACCCGAGCTAAGCTGTGGGCATTTACGGTATAAACTTGCCATCCACGGCGCAATGGCATGGTCAAGTTCATCTAAAAACAACTTGGTGTATGGAATAAACTTAATTTGTTCACTCGAACCACTGGTCGGCTGGAAACGAACCAGTTTACTGCTAGAAAGTGAAAGCTTTTGTTCACGGTAACGCTGAATGTCTTCTCGCCATGCGCCGTAACGTGTCGCAGGAAATGATTTTACAAACTGCTCATAGTTTTGAACTTTTTTATCTTTGGCAAAAGTCGAGGTCTGTAATATCGAATGCAAAATTTGATGTTGTGTGGTCTCTAAGGCATTAAACTGTTTTTGGAAATTACGGTCAGATGAATCACACCATTTTTTTAAAATAAGATGCGAGCCAAGCGTTAGCCATTCATTAGATTTCATTGGATGGCCTCTCTAGGTTTTGTTTTATGAGTTATACGCGCTTCACATTTACCTTTACTGGTCGGTTTTGTCATAAGCTTGACTGGGAAACGGGCAATATCTTTCCAGCCCAGACGACCAATACATGGCAGTTCAGTACCGGCTTTCCACGTTGGATTTTTTTGTTCAAAGAAATGAATATTTGGGTTCTTTTCTCTCATTTCAGCGGTAATGGGTGCGACCTCGCCTTTTAGGGGCTGATAGTCATCACCGAAGTTGAGTAAGCCTGCTTCACGGTCATAGTATTCACCAAAGAATTTCTCACAGTAGTGCTCAACCACTTCCGAAAGGTGTTGGTTTTCATCTTTAATGTTTGGGTAATACACGTAGTAGTTATTGGCAAGTAATAGATAGGTCTTATAGCCCTTAGAAATGAGTAACCAATAGAGTTCGTTAAAAGGATATTTAATACGAAGCTTAATCATGAGCTTGAGCATGGTACTTTGTAATGTACGAGTGCCCCAGAATTTCTTCAAAATGACCGTATCACCGCTAAACAACACGGTGTAGTCTTTACCGTTTAAGTAGAAGTGCTGCACCACAACCGTCGAGAAACCGACAATCTCATCTGTCTCTGAGTCAAAAATTAAGATCGCACCGCTTTTATTTTCAAAATCATCTACAAAAATAGAAAATCTGGTATTTTCATAATACTGTTCGTAAATGGAATACATCTCTTTTAGTCGATCAGTATCAATTTGCTCTTTTTCAAAATATTGCCCATAAGTTGTGCTTTTCAGGTTCAATTTTGAAATCAGTTTATATGTTGTATTAATCATAATACTTTAATCTCCCACATCCAGATCTGTGAGTTCCGCTCGCTCGTACGGCGATGTTTGAAACTCGTATAAATGTTCTTTTTCTATAAAGGGATATGTTTTGATATGCCCTATTGTTTTCATTCTTTAAAAGCTGCCCTCTACTGCTAAAACTTTACATATTCATTTTCTTCCCCCTGTCCATAAAGATGGTTAAAAAGGCGGTCACAAACATAATGATTGCAAGCATGCGTAATAAATCATTAAAGCTAGATGTCAGTGCCTGAAAATGAATGTCGCGGTAAATCACACTTAGCGCGATTTGCTGAGCATTTGCACCGACTTCTTGATATTGCGCCGTGAGCTGATCGAGCCGTTCTGTAAATATCCAGTTTTGTGGTGTCATCGCCTGATTAATCTGGGTGACATGCATTGCGGTCAACCAGTCTAGCGATGAGTTAATAAGTGCCAGTCCAACCGCACCGCCAATATTACGCATCAGGTTATAAATACCGCTGGCGTCGGCCACTTTACTGAGTGGCAACGTACTCATAGCCAAATGCGAAACCACAATCAGGCAAATCATGAGACCAATACCACGGTAAATTTGAGGCCAAAACATAAAGTCATAATCGCTATGAATGCTGAGGTGCGAATTAAGCCAAACCCCAAAGCCCGCCAGAATCATTCCAACAAATACAGTTTTTCGGGTATCAAAGTTAGGAATAAGCCAAGCAAGGAACGGCGCAAAGCAAAACATGACAATGCCTGTCACCATCATGACGTGACCAATTTGGCTACTATTCATTTCACGGACTTGCCCAAGAAACACGGGAATCATGTAACCCAAGCCGTACAGCGCCATACCAATCACAAATGTTGTGATGGCACTTAAAGTAAAGTTTTTATTTTTAAATACCGATAAATCGAGCAAAGGCTTAGGCTGGGTAAAACTTCTAGAGAAGAAAATCATGCCGCCAACAACGCAGACCATAAATGCAACCCGAACGCCTGTGTCTGCAAGCCAGTCATGCCGTGCGCCTTCATCGAGGAAATATTCAAGCCCACCCAAAAACATCGCCATACCCACCAGACTGAGCCAGTCCATGCTTTTGATGAGTGAATAATTCGCGCGGTCGATATTTGGACCTGAGTAAATGACTGTGGCAATGATAATGCCCGGAATAATATTAATCAGGAACATCCAGTGCCATGAAAAATTATTGGTAAGCCAACCGCCAATGGTTGGACCAATCGCTGGACCTAAAGTACTGATCATGCCAAACATAACCAAAGGCAATGAACGTTTTGGTTCTGGAAACAGTAAATACAACGCCGTCATGGAAGTCGGAATCATGCCGCCGCCCATAAAACCTTGAATGCCACGGAACACCAGTAAACTTTCCAAGTTCCATGACAAAGCACAAAGTAAAGAACTCACCGTAAAGCCAATTGCACACATGGTGTAATACACCCGTGTTGAAAGCACTCGCGAGACAATACTCGACATTGGAATTGCAATAATTTCGGCAATTAAATAAACCGTTTGTACCCAAGTGACTTCATAACGACTTGCACTCATACCAGCTTGAACTTCGTTTAGAGAACTCGCCACAATCTGAATATCAAGAATCGCCATGAAGTTGCCAAAAATCATGGCAGCAAAAATTGCCCATGCAGTTTTTGCGGGAAACCTCCACTCGGCTTCAAGATGCTTATTCATTTTCTTATTACCTAAAATTTTTTTATTAAGTTCTTAGGTCCACGGTGGCACTCACCGACATTCCAGGTTTAATCAAATCAATATGCGGGCTTGAATCTATGGCAATACGTACAGGAATACGCTGTACAACCTTGTTAAAGTTACCCGTTGCATTGTCTGGTGGCATGAGTGAAAAAGTTGCGCCTGAAGCTGGTGAAAAACTCTCAATTTTTCCGGTATAGGTGAGACTCGGATAGGCATCAAGTTTTAACTTCACTTTTTGACCAATATGCATTTTTTCAATTTGGGTTTCTTTGAAGTTTGCTTGTACATACAAACTATTTTCAGGAATGATTGCCATTAAGCGAGTTTGTGGAGAAACGCGTGAACCTTTTTGAATTGCAAGGCTACCGATCTTACCCGAAACAGGACTGACCACTTTTGAAGAAGCTAAATCAACCTGATACAGGTTTAAATTTGCATTGGCACTTTGAATATCTGCTAAAAGCTGCGCTCGACTGGCTTGTAAGCTCCCCAACTGAGCTTCTGCTGCATTTACGGCGGCTTGCGCTTTGCTGAGCTGTGCTTGAGCTGTTAAATATTGAGACTGGATCCCTTCAAAATTTTGTCGGGTAATCACGCCATCTTTTAATAAATCTTGATAGCGCTCATATTCTTTTTTCAAACGAGATAGGTCGGCTTGTGCTGCCACTACACCACTATTTGCTTCGGTAATTGACGACTTAGCAGACTTTTCATTTTGTTGTTGTACGCCCAGTGCAGCTTCTTTTAAGCTGACTACAGAACGAGCTTGGTCATAACGAGCTTGATAGTCACGATGGTCTAATACCGCTAAAGTTTCCCCTTTTTTTACCACCTGATTATCGTTAATTAATAACTCCATCACTTCGCCTGAAATCTTTGGCATAACCCAAGTCACATCAGCTTGCACATAAGCATTATCAGTAGATTGATAGAATCGATATACAAAAAAATAATATACAATACCGGCAACTAAAAATAACAGCAGGACACTAAAAACACCCCAAGTTATTTTCTTTCGACTTTGGAAATTAGTATCAGTTTCTAGCTGAGCTACGTTATCCATATTCATTCCGCTTATTTGTAATATTCGATTTTTTATTTAAGCCAATAAAATTATTGGTTTCTTTTTTACGTAACTTTTCACTTGGTTTTATCAATGAATCGTGACAGCGTAAAATTTGGTGCAAATTATGGTTGTGAAGTTAATTAAATAACATTGACCTCTTTGCCATATATTTTTTCTATTTATGTCAATAAAGCATATTATATAAACTATGTTTAAAAATTATGTAATTCGAATTGGTGTAGATTTCTCGTAATAAATCCACTTAAAAATTAAACCTAATTAATTGTTAATAAACAAATTAATTTTTAATTGATTCTAATTAAACAATCTTCCAGCACAGAAAATTATTGCAATAATATTAAGAATAAATTTTATTTTGTAATATTTAAATATTATTAATTAAAATAATATGTAATTTAAAAATTAGTTAACAATCAAAATTATTATAGCTATAAAAATAAGATATATATAAGTTATAAATATTATATTTTCTCAAATTAACAACAGTAAAACTGACAAAATTTGTAAATCCAGCAAGTGATAATTTGTTTAATAAATAAGCCATTATAACAAGTAAAATGGCTTATAATTTTTCAGATACGTACAGACTTACAAACAAATTTAAACCTATTATTAAAAGACAAACAAACCTTTAAAAATAGCAGTTTAAGTAATGGTTTTTATTTATTTAAACCCTTAAAAATTTCTTCTAAAGTTACTCCTATCGCAAGCAGCTCACTATCTTGGTGAGCTAGGCCATCTATTTCAAATCCAACTGGCAGTTTTGATTTCGCACCCTTTCCTATGGGTAAGCTCAGTCCCGGTATTCCAATATTACTGCCGGGGTCTGTGTTTCGCATTAGTGTCTGGAAAGTTTCTATTAAATAGACTTGTTCGTTTGCTAGTGGTGCAACAATTGGTGACGTCGGAAATAATAAAGCATGTAAGTTATGCGCTTTAAAGGTGTTTTGGTAGAGTTCAATCAACTGTGGCCGAGCTTCATTAATGGCTTTTTCATACAAAGGTAAAACAGGAACAATTTGCCCCGTCGGATCTAGAGTTAACTCAGGAAGAATATTCAGTTTAAAAATTGCTTGTACATCTGGGCTTGAAATCTGATCGACTACAGCCTCTATGGTCAAATTTACCTGATGATCTTTCAAATATTGAATCAGATCATATTTGCCTTCATAGATGGCCACAGGAAATGAAACCGCTTGATTGAGCTGTTCTAAATTCGGCATATCGACAGGAATAATTTCGACTCCAGCATCTTTTAAAAGCTCAAGCGCAATATGCGCCTGCTCATGAACGTCTTCATCTAAATTATTCCAAAAATATGAATTGATACCGAGCCGAATTTGATGAGGTGGTAATGGTTTTTTTCTTGGTTCTTGAGTAATAAGCTCATCAATTAAAATAATATCCGATACGGTATGCGCTATGGGGCCAGCGGTATCCCGAGTATGTGAAATTGGGGTAATACCGTCTTGTGAATACCGTCCTACCGTTGGACGAAAACCCACACAACCATTTAATGCACTCGGTAATCTAATCGAAGCGCCTGTGTCTGTGCCCATAGCAATCGGAACCATACCCGCGGCAACAGCTACCGCACTACCCGAAGAAGATCCGCCCGCAATATGTAATGGGTTTACGGCATTTCGTATACCCACCACGCCCTCTATATGCATGGCAGTATTATAACCTGTGACCCCAAAGGCCAATTCGTGCATATTGGCTTTACCAACAATAATCGCGCCGTGATCAATCAGTTTTTGAATAACGGGCGCAGAAGTTTGAGGTCTAAATTGAGCTAAAGCTGGTGTACCTGCACTATTTGGGAAACCTGCAACATGAATATTATCTTTAACCGCAATTAAAATACCCATCAAAGCTGGACATGGTTTTCCACTGAGTAGGTATTTATCCCAATATTGAGCTTGTTGAATTGCCGAAGCCTTATCTGTGCTAATAAATGCGTTTAAGGATTGCTGTTTTTCAATCGTATTGAAGTAATGATGCACAAGCTCTTCACAAGATACTTTTCTCTCTTGAATCAATTGAGTAATGAAATCTACTGAGGCATTTGATAGATCAAGTGATTCGATCCAGTTATTTTTTTCATGTGTATTTAACATAGTAATTTTGAATCCATTTAAGTTGTAATTTTAGGAACTTAGTATAAATTGCTCATTCATTCGCATCCTCAAAATTGAGGATTGCTTAAACTTTAATGTTGAATAAGCAACGCCATTTCAGTGCGATTATTGCAGCCGATTTTTCTCATAGAATTGTTCAAATGAGTTCTTAATGTGGTAA
The DNA here is from genome assembly GCF_041021895.1 of Acinetobacter sp. XH1741. Taxonomy (NCBI): domain Bacteria; kingdom Pseudomonadati; phylum Pseudomonadota; class Gammaproteobacteria; order Moraxellales; family Moraxellaceae; genus Acinetobacter; species Acinetobacter chenhuanii. Next base: position 2,362,156 of record NZ_CP157428.1, on the reverse strand, counting down.
AACCAATACCTAGTAAATTTGCCACGTGTTTATCACTTAAGCCTTTAGATACCAAGCGAACCACTTCTTGTTCACGTGAAGTTAAACCGTATTGGGTTGATAAATCTGCTGGTAAGGCTTGAGTAAAATAAGGCTCAAGTAGGTTTAATATTCTTTTTTCACGGTCACCAAACGTATCGGCGTCTTTCGCACGCCAAATGCGTAAATCACCAATATCCATGCCATTTCGGACAAAGTAAATATTTATACCGTGATACAAACCATAGGCTCTTAAAAACTCATTGTAATACGGTGTTTTTTTAAGGTCAGCTAGAGGCATGACTTCATTTACAAATGTCGGTTTCTGGAGTTTACGAAGCTGTGCAGTAATCGGATCTGCAAATTGCCAAACACTCTCATAGTCCTTCATGGCTTTTGGGTCGATTTTCCATATCACGCCTTTTTTCGATAAGTTATGCGCTGAATCCCAAATATAAGATGCAGCGAAATCGGCCCTTAATAAAATGGCAATATCTGCAATGATATTTTCACGTAAATTGTATTGCCCTTTCCCTGAGCCAAGTTTCCATAATATTTCAGAAAACAAGGTGAACTCAGAGGGGCTTAAATCTTGTTCTAAAAGTGCAGTCATAGTCTGCCTATTTAACGAAATCCATCGATTTTTAAGAAGATCGGTTAAGTGCTTCTTTTGAGCTTATTCTTATGACCGATCTCATCCTTTTCTATAACATTTATGCGCAAATATTAAAATAATTTTAAAGCATAATTCCTAATAACACTTTTCCCTGAAACAAATTATACTTTTTAGCTATTGAAAGTCTTCCTCTGAATTTACTTGTCGAATAAATACAGAAGGCTTCGATCAACTTTTCTCGATTTTCTTTTTTGCTCCATTAGCTTTTCATATTCTTCTTCTGAAATTACTTGTCTATTAGGTGTAGATTCAATGTGCGGTGAATACCCTCTATAATTATCAAACTTATTTTCTCTGTAATATTGTGCTTTATCATAATCAGTCATATTGGACGTCTGGAATAGAACATCTTTATTTCGCTCAGCCTGTCTAAAAACTTGATTTATACGATCTATTTTTTGTTGGTTTGATGACTCGAAAAAATCAAAATTATTACTACTCTTATTATTTTGAGCTTCTTCATCTTTAGCAATTAAGATTGAAGGTTTTTTTTCAAAAAAATCATCAGCACTGCATACTGGGCTAATAATCAATAAACTTATAAAAGATAATAATACTCTACCCATAAAATTAATATGCTCATTACAAAATATTGGAATACGTAAATTTTATATAACTTTAATAAAAAATCTATTGCTCCATATCTTATTTTTTTGGTGCATCGTCTACTACTAAATAAACTTGTTTAGCTTTTAGAAGCTATAATAAAGCCCGAATATGCGAGCTTTTCTAAACAGAGTCTTTTTATTTTTGAGTTTTAGAATTTATATTGGCTTATCAAGAAGCTCACCAGATAAAAATTTATAGAAAATTCTTTGTCTGTAGCCACTGATCATCATTTCTTTTTCAAAGTCACTTTCTTTGATATTTTCATTATTAACTTCAATTAAAATTTTATCTAAAACTATTTCAAATGCTGATTTTGAACTTTCAGAATTAAACTTATGTATTTCCCTGAATTTTCTGAGTACTTCTTTTTCATCACTTAAAGTTACACCTGCTTGTCTCCTTTCCATAACTTTTTCTGCTTGTATGCTTATACGTTCACACGATGTTTGAAGGTTAGGAATATCCGAATATGCCATACAACCATTTGAAAAGATGATACAAGCTAATAATAAATATCTTTTCATTTTTAATCTAACAATTTAATTTAAGGTATATTATCAAAAACATCAGATATTTATAAATAAAAAAACTCATAAAACGAAACCCACTCATTGAGTGGGTTTTTTATTACTAACCATTTTGCCTGAGGTGGTCTTGGAACTCTTGGTCGTGTATTTTGTCATAATTAACAGGGTCATAAACGCATCCAGTTAAAACAACAATTACAGCAAGTGCAGCAAGTGCAGCAACCAACTTTTTCATTGAGACAGCCTTTTCTTTTAACGCAAAAGATTTGCTTTAAGTATACTCCTACGCGATCGTTTTTATTGGACATAATTAAGGCAAACAATTGTTATTTTTAAAATTATCGCTCTGCTTTAGCATATCTTCTGATTTTTTAACAAAATCAAATCAAGGAGTAATAAAAAACTTAAGTCTCAAATTTTTCTAAAAGCTGGTTTTAGTCTCAATCGGTACTATTGACCTTAAAATATAAACCTAACCGAATGGGAAGCTTTTATAACTATGCCAGCCCCCATGCAGCCATGAATCTTAAAACTTCAGATAAGTTAAAAGAAAACTGACATTAAATTTTTAATGTCAATGCAAGTATTCACAGTATTAATTTTTAGTAAAATCAAACGCATTAGTCAGGTCACCAGTCGCTTGACGGAAACCAGCTAATGGTTTCAAGTTAAAACGTTTGGTAATGAATTTCAGAATAGACGCAGTGTCATAATAGGTGTGATCCACAAATCCTTTTTTAGCGTACGGAGAAATCACAACTGCAGGGATACGAGTACCGGGACCAAAACGATCACCTTTAGGCGGTGCTACGTGATCAAAGAAACCACCGTTTTCATCTGTAGTAATAATCACAGCCATATGACCCCATTGTGGGCTTTTTTGCAGTGCTCCAACAATTTTTGCAACTTCTGCATCAGAACTCTGAATATCTGAATAACCAGGGTGAGCATTGATGTTACCAGCCGGCTTATAGAAAGAAACTGCTGGTAAAGTACCAGCTGCCGCATCAGCATAGAGATCAATTGCATCTTTTAAGTGAGCAGAACGCTCATTTTGACCAGACGTTGTTGTTGGATCAAAACGAGTATAGTAGTTGAATGGTTGATGATGTGGCTCGAAGTCCTCTTGACCCGGTTGTTCAGCCCAGATGATTTTGTACGGATTAGCAGTAGTACCGATATTCGGTGAAGTACCTTCTTTCAAAGCATCATTCCAAGCACCAGCATACCATTTCCAGCTAATACCGCCATTACTCAACGTATCACCAATAGTAATGGTCTTGCTAGAATCAATTGGAGGCAATACTGGATTGTTCGGGTCGGCTGGGTTGGATAGCATTGGGTTAGCACCCGGTGCAGCTGCAGAAGCTGAAGGTTGATAAGGAGGCAAAATGGTATTCACAGCATAGCCATCATCAGTATATTGGCCATCTTGGACAAACTTAACTTGACCATTTTGTACACTACTTGGTGGTTTAGCAGAATTAATTACTAGACTAGAACCACCTGGTGTAGTCACTATGGCACGCATGTTAGCAGGTGCTGCCGGGTTATAGGGTGCGCAAGCACATATAAAATATTGGTGGTTTAGGAACGAACCACCAAATGCTCCCATGAAGAAATTGTCAGCCAGTGTATATTGCTGAGCTAGTTTAAATAGGTTTAGAGCTGAGCCATCGTAGGTGCCCATAACCAGACCACCACGGTTGGAGTAAGCAGCAAACATATTATTTGCTCCACCATTGATCTGCATCTGATTTTGGTAAAAACGGTGAACAAGGTCAGGACCAGTAGCAGATTGAGGAAGACTAACTGGGGCAGCATCAAGGCGGAAAGGTGCGTTCGTTAATTTACTGACTAAACCCAAATTTGGATCGGTTTCACTTCCCCATACTGGAGGCAATGTTGTCAGCGTTGTTTTGCCATCAAAATCAACCTGTGCATTGGCACTTGTGTAGTTATTTATACCGTTAGCACCTGGAAAGTTACCGAACAAATTATCAAATGAACGGTTTTCCAAATAAATCACCACCACGTTTTGTACTTTACTAATATCATTAGGTGCTACCGAAACACTAGTGTCACTTGATGATTTTCCTACATGACAGCCAACCAGAAACATAGGTCCGATGGCCAAAGCAGCCACCAATAGTCCTCGCATCTTTATAGTGTATGTTTTCATTATAAGCTTTCCTTAATCAGACTAAATTTAAGAGTATGTCAGTCTCCTGACTACAAAAATTAATAGCTAAATAAGTAAAGATAATGACCAAACCAACAAATATCCGACAGCAGAATTACTAATAGAGTTTTGCCATTTTCAACACGCCCTGAAAATCGACTATAGAAACTTTTTCTGCAAGTTTAAAATAAGCTTTGTCTTTGATTATCAAGGTAAATGGTACCATGCCTGTATCATGTAGTTTTAAATAGACATCACCTGTAACAGGACGAATCTCTTTTTCTGTTTGCGGCATTTGTTGATTTTCGGACACAGTAATTGGCAGCAATACCTTGCTGTTTTGTGATTGCATCAACGTTAGTTTGGGTTTTAGGACCATCCAAGGCAGGTAAATTCAAGCCTCAGTTGCTAAATACCAATTTTTCCAAGAACTGGTTCCTCTCTTTTCAATCGGCACAGTTGGAATGAGTTTTTCTTTTAATACTTCGGTTTGTTCAAGAGCTTTTGCAAGTCTCGCTTTAACTGAATGAATACATTCACGGTCACCAAATTCGCAGCGGTCTAAAGTTGTCCCGCCACAAGGTCCATTGGCTAAACCTTTTGGACACGTTTCAGGGCAAATATATAAAGTGTCACCTAAACGGCACTGACCACAGCTCTCACAGCCCACGAGGCTATGTTTACTCAGCACTTCGGTTTTAAGTAATGCTTTGGCAACCAAGGCATTTTCCCAAAAAGATGCTTTAAAAATAAAGCGCCCCATACCTTTGGCAATTTTTGAACCAAACAACGCCTCATGCATCACATGTAACTGGCGATATTTAATTAATTGTTTAGACGTAGGCGAATGTGAAAAGCTAGAAATTTCAGGCGCAAATTCTTTGCCTGTGGTGACTTGCCAAAGTGAGTTCCAAAGCTCTTCTAAGGCTTTAAGCTCCAAATGGCGATATTGCTCGACATAGCTTTCAAGCAACATTTGCTCTTCGGGCTTATGGCAAGCAGATAAATGAATTCCAGCAAATCCCAAATATTTACATATCAAAATTTGCAAAGCACAGCGTAAATAAACACGGTCGGTATGCCCTGCTTGTTTTTCATCTGCTAGAACTTTTAGCATGTGCGGAGTAATCACAATACCGGCCACTTTATGTTTCACCATAAAATTGGCGCGTGCCAAAGTCAGTGGCATGACACAAGCGAGTATTTGCTGTGAATAATGATGCTTGGTTAAAAATAATTTGGCTTGTTTTAAAGCTTCAATGTCATAGCCCAATTGGGTAATGATAAAGTCAGCACCTGCTTTAATCTTCTTATGCAGTTTTAAATACTGCGCATCACGCTCAGCTTCAACATATTTAAATGGATTAAAAGCAACGCCAATACGAAACCCACCATGTTGCTTAGCTGCCATCACGGCGTTTACCGACTCTAGGTAACGACTACGAAGCTGTCCATCTCGACCATTATGATGTTCTTTAAGTTTATCACCTGTAAGCAATAACAAGTTTTGAATATTGGCTGCTTGAGCTTGTTCTAAAAAGTACTCAAAGTCTTGTATGTCTCGCGCCTTACCTGAAAAGTGTAAGACTTTATCGATTGAGTCAGGGTAACTTTTGCTGGCATCAAGTGGCGCAATATCATGATCTGAATGTACGCGATCTGCCAATGTCATTGCAGCCGGATATCCTGCAAACTCATGTTTCACAGGATAAATTTCATGCAGTGAAGTGAGATATTCCACTAACACAAAAAACTGGTTTTGCTGGAAGCAGGAAGAAGCGTGTGACATAGGCAAAGTGCTGATCAAAACATGACATCAATCATAAGCGCGGCATTATAAATCAAAAGTGCATCAATATGCGCTAGTCAGAAAGCTCAATGTTTTGCTTATCTTCACCCTCTTTATTTCTGGGTAATTCAAGTGAGCGTGGAAATATAAAATCAAAAGAATCGAGTGCGTAGCGGTAAAGCTGAGCTGGGCGTTTGCCCACAATTTTACTGTGGTTGGTTTCTTCAACAGCGCCAGCTTCTATCATTCGGCGTCTAAACGCTTTTTTATCTAAGGATTGCCCAAGAATAATTTCATAAATAGTTTGCAACTCAGTCAGTGTAAACAATTCAGGCATAAGACTGGCTGGCAATGCGGTATAGCGAGTTTTATTGGTGAGACGCTCTAAAGCTAAGCTGAGCAATTCATTGTGATCAAACGCTAATGCTAAGTCTTGTGCTTTTGCTACGGGCACCCATTCACTGTATTCAGCTAATGCTTGATGTTGGTAGGCATTAAAATCAATTAAAGCAAAATACAAAATGGTCACGGCCCAACCACGCGGGTCACGTTTAGCATTGCCGACAGAGGCAACTTGTTCCAAGTAAGGCGAAGCAATTCCTGTTTTTTCGACTAGCTTACGATAAGCCGTAGCCATCAAGTCTTGATCATGGGTTAAATCGGCAAAACCGCCTGGTAAAGCCCATTGATCTTTGGCTGGAAAGTTTGGGCGCTTAATAAGTAATACCTGCAACTGACCATTAAATACCGAGAAAATAGCCATATCTACAGTGAGTAAAGGTGCGTCATAATCTCGGCGATCATAACTGGCAAGGAATTCTTGTTCAGTTTGAATAGTCACGTTCAGCCTCTTGATAAAAATGATGAGCCGATACAGATAACGACTCATCTAAACTCAGTTATACGATGGATAAACGTTCACGAATTTGATCCAAAGTACACTCATATTGAAGTTTACCATTTTCAAAGACTGTTTTTAGTGCTCCGCCTTGTTCTTGTTCGGCTGTTTGCTCATCAAACAAGGTAAAACCATTTTCACTTTGCTCTATACGTAATAGACCTTTCGCAGATTTTTTTACGCCTGAGTCAGTTATTGGGTCTTTAAACAACTCACGGCCTATACCATTCACTTGTCCCCAAGTCGCTTTAACAGCAAACCCAAAAGTATCGCGAGTTAAGTAGTTATAAGTAAAGCTGCCTATACCAAACACCAAGTTGTTTGAAGCAAAGCCTTTGGCTTCAAGTCCTTCTAAAATACGCTGCGCACGGTCTAGAGTAATTGAGTCGCCATAAATTAAACCGACACGCTCATTCAGTACTTTATAGCCATAGTCGGTTGTTGTACCACCAAACACTTCCCATAAACATTCAACTGCACCTTTGTAGGCTGGACTTCCAACTTCTGCCCCTGGGTCACCACAAATGATTTTAACAGGGTCACCAGAGTCTGGACGGAAAACCAATTTAGCCAAGCCCAAAGCATTCGGTTGTCTCGCCAAAATTTCAGGTTTTAACGCTACTGTAAACTCAGTAATCACTCGCCAAAAATCCCAAGTATCAGACACCACACTAACCACACCAGACGGATAAAGTTCACAGATTAAACGCTTAAAGGTTTCTAGCTCACTGTCTTCTGTACCCATACACATCACACTGTGTTCGGTTGCAGGTACAGACACCCCAATGACACCTGTGGCATTGTAATATTCTTCTGCGTAGTCAATTGAAGCAACCGAGTCTGTTCCAATAAAACTGGTTAAGTGACCCACACCTGATTGTGCAGCATCATAAATTCCGCTCATACCACGGCTACTAAAATCGTGTCCTTGCACAGGTACAAAATCAAGTGGTGCGCCAGTTTTTACGGCATATTGCGTTAATAAGCGTTTGTATTCGTAGGCAATTGTCGCCGTAGTGCAACTTTTCCAAAGCTCAGCACTTAATACAGTTTCAATATAGTTCGTTAACCAAAAGAAACGCGGGTCGGTATTAATTACGGTGAGTACAGGTACACGCATATTGACGCGACTGCCTTCCGGCAAGGCTTTAATGCGTAATGGTAAATAGCCCAAGTCGTGTAATGCTTCAATGTGATCAACCGGTACAGCACCTTCACCTAATGAACTATCCATACGGCGTTTATATGCAGCCACTACCTTGTCTTTAGGTTGTTTGAAAAAGCCTTCATTCCATGTATCACTTAAAAAGTGTTTGATAAAACCCTGAAGCCCAAAAAACACAACTTTATCGTCGAAGTCAGGTAGCATTTTTGCGAGGCGAGATGAACGCGGCGTAAAGTTGGCATACACGTACTCTGTGCCTTCGGGATACTGACGTCTGTGATCAGCTTTATAAAAATCGATAGCGTTTAATGGATTAAGTTTAATAGTCATCTTTGTTCTCTTTATTCTGCTGCAAAAGCAATTACTGAAATTTTGTCTGTTGGTTGTTGTGGAAAGCTGTCTGAGGTAAATAGTTGATCTAACAGCCCATCAAAAACCTCTATTCCTTTACTGAAAATACCGTGGGTCACGTATAGAACGACCTTATGGCAATTGAGGCGACGGAGTTCTCTGGCAATACCAATAAAGGTTGCACCGCCGTCACAAATGTCATCGGTAATGACCGCAGTTAATCCTGATAAATCAGTCGCATGTACATGCGTACCTAAAATTTTGCCAGTCACTGGGTCGCGTTTTTTATCACACTGAACAATAGTGATGGGTTGTTTGCGGTCGCGATTAAAAGCATCTGCAACCATTTGTGTACGTGCTTTTGCGCCTTTGTCTGGGCAAATCAGCACGGTTTTTTCATCTTTTAACAATGTGCTCAGCGCTTCACTCTTTTTGATGATGTCGACTGAACTCACATTTACCACTTCGCTAAAAGAAGTATTGGCAGTGAGCAAAGCTGTTGTTACTTCACTATGGCAGTCCCAAACAGTCACCTTGCCTTGTTTGCCCACTTTTTTGTCGGCATTGATATTGAGTAGCTTCGTCATCACATCGAGTGAAAATGCTTGGCCGACTGCACAAATACGGTCCTGACGTGCATATGGAAAATATGGAATTTCTAGGTCAACGGTTAAGCCTTGAGTCAGCAATATATTTTCAAGTAGTAAATAATCCATCACATCGTGAGTTGAGGTCATTTGAGCGCGTACCAAAACCGTGCCAGATAGTGAATTCAACACTTTCTCATCAAGTTGAACATGACGCTCGCCACCAGAAAACTGCGTGAATTTCACTGGAACTTCGTTTCTTGCCGTATCTAAAAGCTGGATAGCCATATCATCCTCTTTTTGTCTGATGACCTTCGATGAATATATAGTGGCATAAAGCCACTATATATTGCAAGTCTATTTTTTAAACTTTTTTCAAAGCCATTTAAGACATAAAAATTTGTAGTTTTAGAGCAATTAAATATTCGTTTTTTAATAAAAATTATTATTTAAGATTTTTAAATTAAAAAATTAATTTATGATTAACATGACAAACAAAACCCCTATCAAAAGTAATGGATACAACTTTGCACGCCATAAATCCGGTAGTTTTGATATAAATTTTTCAATAAAAAAAGGAAACCATTTAGGTCTCCTTATACTCTACACACATTGGTTAACCCGAATCAGAGTCTTGTTGATATGCCTCTGAATTAGGTTGCCAAATATCGATCAAGGTTCTGTAAAGCAAAGCTGATTACTGTCGCTAACTCTTCTCGCGAACATCCATCTCTTGCTTGAACAGATAATCCATGCAGAATAAGTGCGTAATATTGCCCTAAGGTTTTAGGGTCAGCCTCTGCCATCAATTGACCGTCTGATTTTGCTTGAACAAATCGATCGACCAGACTTTGGCCCCGTGCAATACGCTGTTCTTTCATCCATTCTAAAACAGCTTGGTTTTCTTCGCCTAGCACGCTCGCTGCTGACACCACCATGCACCCATAGGAATGGTTGGTTTGCGTGTAAAGTGCTAGCGCATCTTGAAATAATTGGTTTATTGCATCCTTAATATTTTTTTGCTTTAAAGCATTTAGCGCGAAATTACCTTCATTTTTTTCGTAGTGATTTACGGCTTCTCTAAACAAGGCCTCTTTTGAGCCAAACGCTTTATAAATTCGAGCTGAGGCAATCCCCAAAACTTCAACTAAATCTGACATTGATGTGCCTTCATAGCCATGAAGCCAGAAAAAATCTCTCGCTTTTACGAGGGCTTCTTCTCGATCAAACTCTCTTGGTCTGCCAGCCATAATGACCCTTCATCAAACTTAGTACGTGTTTTCATTATTATTCGAAAAAAATATTTTCACAAATAAATCAAAGAGATTTATTCAAAATAGTCCTGTTTTGTTTTGATTTTCAAATAAAAAGTTGTTTTTCTAAAAAATTAAGCCTATTGTTTGTCGATCGACAACTAATTAGATTTTGTTATGAAAACTATCAAAGGCCCAAGTATTCATCTTGCTCAATTTAGTGATGATGTTTTCCCTTTTAACCGTCTAGATGATATTGCTGCTTGGGTAGCAAACCAAGGCTTTGAAGCGGTACAACTTCCTGCTTGGGATAAGCGTTTATTTGATGTCAATTTGGCAGCAGAAAGCCAAGATTATTGCGATGAAATATTAGGTACTTTAAGCAATCATGGCTTAAAAATTAGTGAGTTAACGACTCATATTTTTGGGCAATTACTGGCTGTGCACCCTGCTTATGACTCAATGTGCGATAACTTTGCCCCATCTCATTTGCATGGCAATTCAGCAGCCAGAACCGAGTGGGCAAAACAGCAAATGCTCGTTTCAATTCAAGCATCTGCCCGTTTAGGTCTTAAAGACATGGGGACATTTTCAGGCTCTTTGGCGTGGCCTTATGTATTTCCATTTCCTCAAAGACCGTCAGGGCTTATAGAAACGGCGTTTGATGAATTAGCACGTCGCTGGCTTCCTATTTTGAATGCTTGTGATGAACAAGACGTAAACCTTTGCTACGAAATTCATCCCGGTGAAGATTTGCATGACGGCATTACATTTGAAATGTTTTTAGAGCGGACTCGCAACCACCCACGTTGCCATATTCTTTTTGACCCAAGCCATTTTGTTTTGCAGCAACTGAACTATGTGGAATATATCGATATCTATAAAGATTTCATTCGCATGTTTCATGTTAAAGATGCCGAATTTAATCCAACAGGTCGCCAAGGAATGTATAGCGGCTATCAAAACTGGGGAAATCGAGCGGCTCGATTCCGTTCTACGGGTGATGGTCAAGTTGACTTTAAAGCGATTTTTTCCAAGTTAGCGCATTACGACTACGAAGGCTGGGCAACGTTGGAGTGGGAATGCTGCCTGAAAAATAAGGATGATGGCGCACGCGAAGGTGCCGAGTTTATTAAGCAAAATATTATTCATGTCACCGATAAAGTGTTTGATGACTTTGCTGCTGCCCCTGTGAATCAGACTCAAATTAATCAGTTATTAGGTATTTAAGGAATCGTAAGAGATCAACATGAAAACTCAATTATTCAATGAAAACTCACATAACGAATTCCAACATCATTACATTCACATCGAGAGTAAAAAATTACACTACGTGACCTTAGGGGAAGGTCCAGTTGTATTGCTTATTCCGGGTTGGCCACAAACATGGTACGCGTGGCATAAGGTCATGATTGAACTAGCGAAACAGGGTTATCAAGCCATCGCAGTTGATTTACCCGGAACTGGAAATTCAGCTCCACTGGATGGAAGTTACGATACGGGGCGTATCGCTAAAATTTTATCGATGCTCATGACTGAACTTGAATATCCAACTTATTCGGTTGTGGGGCATGATATTGGGATGTGGGTTGCCTATGCACTTGCATCTGACTTTCCTGAGTCAGTGACTCGTCTTGCTGTAACAGAAGCAGTGATTCCTGGTTTAGCGCCCGCACCTCCTATTTTTGTTGAGCCGAGTGAAAATATTTTTCTTTGGCACTTCATGTTTAACCAAACCCTTGACTTACCCGAAGCCTTAATCGCGGGCCGCGAAGATACTTATTTAAATTATATGTTTGATAAATGGTCGTGGCACAAAGATAAAGTGGCAACTGAAACTTATATTGAAGCCTATAAAATTCCGGGTCGTTTAACGGCGGGTTTTAATTATTACCGCTCTATTCCAGAGACCATACGTCAAAATAAAATCAGAGAAACGAAAAGTTTAGACATGCCAGTTTTAGCCATAGGCGCTGAACATGCCACAGACAATGCGCCTTATGAAACGATGAAAAAGGTTTCACCGCATTTAACCAGTGCGATTGTAAAAGACTGCGGTCATTTCATTATGGAAGAACAGTCAGAAACATTTAGTTCACTCATTTTAGATTTTTTACAGCAGGAAAAAAGCGATGCCTCTACTTGCTGAAATTGAAAGCTGGCTTAAGTCCAGACCAACCACACAGGCTGTAAACTCGTTACAAGAACTAAGGGAGCAAGTAAACAAAGACATTATTAATCAGCAAGGTATTCAGCATGATGCAAGCTATCAACAAAGTTTGTATGTTGCTGTGTCAGATGATGCCGAAATTGAAGTACGTGTTTATGTTCCCTATTCGCTCGAAAATGTTGAGCAACGGCCTGCTTTAGTTTTTGCACATGGTGGCGGTTGGTGTCTGGGAAGTCTAGATGCATGGAACCGCACTTGTCGGTTGTTAGCAGAATCTATTCAACACGTTGTATTTTCTGTGGACTATCGCTTGGCGCCAGAGTTTAAGTTCCCAACACCCTTAAATGATTTTTTTACGGCATTACGCTATATTCATGAGAATACTTCACTATTTGGAATTGACTCAAACCGTATAGCTGTAGGTGGAGATAGTGCGGGCGCAAATATAGCGACCGCTGCATGTCTAATGGCAAAACAACACCCAGAAATTAAGGTGAGCCATCAACTTCTTTTCTACCCTGCCTTAGATGCCACAATGAGTAGCAAATCTTATGACCAATATGCCGAAGGTTATGGTTTAGAGTCATCCACAATGGTTTATTGCTGGGATCAATATGTGCAAGATGAAAGTGAAAAACAGAATGAACTTGTAAGTCCGTTACTCGCTCAGTCTTTAGATGGACTGCCAGATGCGACCATTTTTGTGTGTGAATATGACCCGGTTCGAGATGATGGTGAAAGATATGCTCAAAAACTGTGGGATGCAGGTATTCAGGTGAACTTTCATTTGTTAGACGGAATGATTCACGGCGCGATTCACATGACAGCAATTACCTCAGAAGCAAAAGCGATCTATAGTAAAATTGCACTATAACCATCTATTCATAGCTAGCATTTATAAATACGTAGTATGTTGATTTATATGTGCTAGCTACGGTAGTTAAATCAATAATTAACTGCTAACAAGCATCACGAACAAAACCAGCATTAAAAGTAGCGGATACAATCTTGCCCGCCATAAATCAGGTAGTTTTGAGATAAATTTTTCTGAAAAATATAGCCCGATCCATGTTCCAGCAACTAAGAATAAAGCAGCTTCAAACCAGATTAGACCGATAAATCCACTAGGTGCCCATCCAGATTGCCATACCGACAACACACAGTAGGTCAACGTTGCAGTTAAAGACAAAGGCAACGTGAGAATGTTGGCGATAGCCGCAGCCTCTGCCATAGAGCTACCACGCCGCCGTAATAACGGAACCGTCATGACACTTCCGCCAACTCCTAAAAGCGCTGCAACCCAACCAATTATTCCGCCTTTAATAAGTTCGCTATTCTGACCATAGTTTTGCTTTTGTCTTGATGCCACCATAAAGCCTGGTCGGTAATAACAATCTAGAATGGTTATAAACACATAACCCATAAATATCCAGCGAAGCCAGTTTCCATTAAACAATGAGGCCATTACCGCACCAACAATTCCACCAAATGCGATACCACCCCATAAAAAACGGATCTTTTGCCAATCTATGTGTCCAGACCGATAGTGCCGAAAGGTTGCAAAACTTGCCGAGCACAGCATAACAAAGGCGGATGTGGCAACTGCAATTTGCATAGCATGTACCCCCACCATACTTTCATTGCTCCACTTTTGAATAATGACTGTATAAAGCAAAGGTACAGCAACAAAACCACCGCCAAAACCAAATAACCACGTGGTGAAGCCCGAAAGTAGTCCAAATAAAAATAGCTCATATAACATGATCATCTTCCTCATCTTTATAGAGGCATGATATAAAATAGCCCCATGGCAAACTAAAGTAGAAAAGCCATTCTTTTATTTATTTCAGCCAAAAATATATGCGTAATATTCCAATTAACGAGGTAGATCATCTACCGCAAGTGGTTCTGGCTTTAGGGTCAGACTATCCTGCTGATACTTTGTTAAATACACATAGCCATCGCCGTGCACAGTTTCTATATGCACCCGAAGGCGTAATGAAAGTTGAAACCGAAGATGGTCAATGGCTTGTCTTGCCCTATAGTGGTGTGTGGATACCCGCTGGCAAACCACATCAGGTATGGTTATCTAAAGTCAGTACTTATAGTTTGTATATAGAGGCGGATAATGCGCCAAGACAGGCAACATATTGTGAAGTCGTACAAGTTTCACCGTTACTGCATCAACTGCTCATTCAGGCAAATCAGCTACCTGTTGACTACCAACGAGCAAGTCGTGACGGCGCTCTTATCGATTTATTGTTATATGAATTAGAAGATGCACCAGCCCTGCCTCTGTTTATTCCGCTGCCTCATCACACATTACTCTCTAAACAGTGTGCTGAGTTTATGAAAGAGCCTAATATTCATAGTAGCCCTAAAGATTGGGCACATAACCATAATAAAAGTGAGCGAACATTTCACCGTTGGTTTAAGTCTGAAACGGGTATGTCCTTTCAAGCATGGCGTAATCGGGTCTGCATCATTTATGCTTTAAACGCCTTAAAAGCGAATATCTCCATTACCGAAATTGCCTTTAGTTTAGGCTATGAGCACTCAGCAGCTTTTACCGCTATGTTCAGTAAAATTATGGGCTATCCGCCTACCCATTTTTTAAAAAAATTTCATACTCAGAATGAAGCGCTATAAAGATTTAATCATGTGAATGGTGTCATAGGTCTCAATCCACTCACGTTTAATAACCTCAAAGCCTTGTAAACACCAAAACTCTTCAGCCGCAGGCAAAAATGGATGGGTATGCAAATACAAACTAGTAATTCCGTTGTTTTTTGCATGGCTAAACAACATTTTACATAGCATGGTTGCGATGCCATTACGGCGGTATTCAGGTAATACAAATAACTTAACCACCTCAACCGTATTAAGCGGCAGATTTAAATCAAAACGATGGTCATACGCCCGATAAGCAATGGTGCCAATAATACGGTTTTGGTCTTTTACCGTAATAAAGCAACCCAGTGGATCATGGACATAATGCTGCTCAAAATTTTGTAAATCTTTGGGAACTTGCCCATGATAGATTTCTGGGAATAACAACTGTCTTGTATAAAGTGCAAACTCTACCGCTGACTCATAATCAGTTTTGCCCACTAGCTGATAATTCAACATATTCATAGCCAAGAATGATCGGGTATCACAATGGTTTTGTCTTGAATCATGGCTTCATGGAACTCGACATCATAGACACTTTTTAAAAACTTCGGATCGGTGGTTCGTGTTTTAGACTCAGGCTTAACCACCTCATGTTGGCGCATAAAAAACAGATGATCTGCAAATAAAAAAGCCAAGTTAGGATCATGCATAATCGCAATCACCGTAAAATTTTGCCGCGATAACTGACGTAATTTTTTCATTAAATAAGACTGATAATAAACATCTAGATGATTGGTTGGCTCATCAAGCAAAATGACTTTCGGAGCTTGCACTAAAATACGGGCAATCATGACCAATTGCCTTTCACCACCCGATAACTCAGTATAAGGACGGTCACGTAAATGCTCGATGTCTAAATCAAGCAAAGCTTGGTCTACACGTTCCCAGTCTGATTTTGAAGGACGATAGCGGCTAAAAGCAGCACGCCCAGTAATCACTACATCTTTAACCAAAAATGGAAACACGGTTTTATGAAACTGCGGTAAAAAGCCGAGTAAGGCTGCCCGATCTTTTCCTTTAAAGTCCGATAGTGGTTTTCCAGAGTAACGAATCAAGCCATCTTTTACGGGTTCTAGGCCCGCCATCAATTTAAAAAGTGTCGATTTTCCGCAGCCATTGCGCCCTAAAATGACGGAAAACTGATTTTCAGGAAACTCCAGATGAATATTTTTGAGAACCTGTTTGTGCCCATAGGCATAATTTAACTGATCAATTTGAATCATGCCCAATGAGTCCTCTGTGTTTTCATTAATAATAAGAAAAATGGCGCGCCAAGTAGCATGGTAAAAATACCAATTGGTATTTCAAACGTCAGTAAAACCCGAGAAAAGTTATCAATCATGAGCAGAAAACTACCGCCCAAAACCATATTGGCAGGAATACTGTAGCGGTGATCTGGCCCAACTAACATTCTCACAATATGCGGCATAAACAGTCCATATAAACTAATAATGCCTGCCGCAGCCACAGAAGTTGAAGTACATACAGTCACCAGCGCAATTAAAATAAGCTGTTCCCAACGTGGGTTGACACCCACCGCCTGCGCTTCTTCGGCCCCGAGTGCCATTAAATTTAAGCGCCAACGCATCGCAAATAATCCGGCAAGCCCAATACAAATTGGTAGCACGGCGTATTGAACCTTTTGCCAAGAAGCCTGATGTAAGTTGCCCATAGTCCATTGCACAATGGCTTGTAGTTTAAATGGATCGCTTAAGTATTGAATAACCGTAAGTCCCGCCAAAAACAACCCCGAAACAATCATGCCTGATAAAATTACCATGACTAAAGACGTCTGACTTTCATGTTTTTGATATGCAAATAAATACGTTAAGGCAACCGCACAAACGCCAAAAATAAAGGCAGGTAGATTGGGTGAAAGCCAATTTAAAGAAAGTGCCAAAGCTGCACCGAACGCCGCGCCAGATGAAATACCGAGTACATACGAATCAACTAAAGGATTACGAAACAACGCCTGCAAGCCGTTACCCGCGGTTGCTAATGCCGCTCCCACCATAAAAGTCAGTAAAATTCTAGGCAGCCTGACATTGACCAGAATGTTTTGCATGAGCCTAAACTGTTCAGCATCAAAATACGGCATACCAGAGACCGCTTGCACGCCCCACAGCACATAGTCCCATGCATTCAACGTTTGTGTCGGCCCTATCAACAGCGAGATAAAAATCATGATGACGGGTAACGGGTAAAACCAGTAATATTTCAGTTTTTCCATATTCATTGCACCAACGCTTTGGCAAGCTGCTCACCATACAACTTGGTTAAAATACGCTGTTGTAAAGCACTTACAGGTAAATCGGACTGCTCAGGATAAATACTGTGATTCAAATAAATCGCCGTAATAATAATTTTGATGGTGTGCGGGTTATATATAAATGCAGGACTCAAATTGAATACCTTACGGTTTTGTACAGCGCTTAAGCCCTGTAGTTCTTTTCGTTCATAAATCAGTTTCGGGTTGGTATTCCAAAGCACAATATTGTCAGGGTTCCATTCAATGAGGGTCTCGGGGTTTACATTAGGCTGGTTAGCATCCGTTTTAACAATGTTGTAAGCTCCTGCCAGCTCAATAAAATCATTGGTAATCGACTGACGTCCAGAGGTAGAAAAAATACGTCCTCCTGACCACGCATAGTAAATCGATTGTTTGTTTGGCTGACGTGCTGTTTTGGCTGCAACTTCTGCCACAATTTCATCAGAGAAATTTAAAATGTCTTGAGCACGTTTTTGGGCACCACTCAGAATAGCGATTTCAGAAAGTTCCTCTTTCACTTGCTGGTAAGTACCTGACTCCATGACATATACAGCAATACCAAACTGCCGTAACAGTTTAATCGTTTGAGTCTGCCCGCTTCCCAAAATCACCAGATCCGGTTTTAACAACACAAGACTTTCAATATTGGTTGCATTGGCACCTTGCGAAGGTGTGGCAAGCTGTTTATTGGCAATGCGTTGATCTATTTTTGAATAGGCATTAAATAACAATGGTTGGATGTATACTTCGGCTGGTATACCAACCACTTTATGACCTTGCCCCAGCATATATAGACCATCTAAACCCGACTCAAATAGAGAAACGATTCTTTGAGCAGGTTTAGCTACACAGACTTTTGTATTTGTACTATCAAAAACGCATATCGAATGGGCTACTGACTTTTCTTTAGTTTTTTCACTTTGTTCAGGTGAAGAACATCCATATAGGATGAATACAGCGAGTATTAATAGCCATAATCTCATTTCGGCAACCGATGCACAAAGGTGGTGCAAAATAAAAAGATGTGTCTATTTAGTGCATTTTTCATGTGAAAAAAACACCATAATGGCGCAAGACGGATTGAATCATCATTTATATAGTATTAAATCAAATGCAATGAAGAATATAAGTATGATTAAGCAATAAGGATGCCAGTAACTACAGATGAGTTTGAATAGGCAGTAGAAAGAATCTGCTGCCTTTTTATGAATAAATTAAGATATACCGATTTTAAGTAAAGCAATATTAGACATCGTTCATTCGCTCTAATTCACGAATTAAACCAGAATGATCAAGTTCACCATCACCAGCGACTACCATATTTTCAAAGAGCTGATTGACCAACTCGGCAACTGGTAAATTCAACTCTAATGATTTGGCATAGCAAACAGCGGTATTTATATCTTTATGCTGGGTTCGAGCGGTGCCTCCCGGTTTGAAGTTTCGAGTTAATATACGTTCGCCATGCTGTTGTAAAATTGGCGAATCTGCAAAACCGCCTGTTAGTGCTTGTTTAAGTTTTACCAGGTCAGCTCCTGCTTGACGAGCAAGCAATAAACCCTCACTTACTGTTGCAATGGTAGTTGCCACAATCATTTGATTGACCAATTTAGCAAGCTCACCACAGCCAGCGCCACCCACTAAAACGGGTCGACCCATTGCTTCTAAAACAATTTTAGCCTGTTCAAAGGTTGAATGCTCACCACCAACCATAATCGCTAAACTTGCGTTTTGGGCACCTTTTTCTCCGCCAGAAACCGGTGCATCCAAATACTTAAGTCCGAGTTCTTTACATTTTTCACTTTGCGCTTTTGCAACTTCAACAGGTATTGAGCTCATAACAATTACCGTGCTTTCGGGTTTTAACTGTGAGACTGCGCCATGTTCTTTAAACAGAACTTCATCACATGTTTTTCCATCGCTGAGCATACAAATTAGAAAATCTACATCTTTTCCGACTTGTTCAAGTTCACTGCAAATATAGGCACCCGCTTGTTTTAAAGTATTTGCTTTAGCTGAAGTTCTATTCCAGACCTGTACCTGATGGCCAGCTTTTAATAAGTTCATGGCCATTGGCATGCCCATAATGCCTGTACCAACAAATCCAATAGATGCCATTATTTCATCTCCGTAGCAGTACGCACTTTAAGCTGCTGCTGTTGTACTTTGGAGCTATTCGATTTTAACTTTGCCAATAACAGTAGTGCTAAGCCCCCCATAGCAACAAACCCAGCAATAGCAAGGAATGCGACTGTATAAGTGCCTGTAGTTGTATATAAATAGCCTGTTAAATAGGGACCCGTAAAACCACTTAAGTTACCAACTGAGTTAATTAAACCAATTCCGGCAGCAGCGCCCACACCCGTTAAAGTTTGACCCGGAATGGTCCAGAAAATATTAATTGCGCTAAATACACCAATCGCAAGAAGAATAAAACCGACAATAATTGCCCAAGGTTGATTCACAATTAAAGCAATTGCAATTGCTGAAGCAGCCATGAGTGCAGCACAAGCACCGTGTTTATAACGCTCTTGTTTACGGTCAGAACGGCGGCTCCATAAAACCATGCCTATGGCTGCAAAAGCATATGGAATAGCGGTCAGTAAACCGTTTTGAATCAGGCTAATTTGCATACCAAAGGTGTTACGGAATGACTCTAAAACACTTGGTAAGAAGAAAAACATCGCGTTTGAACCAGAGGTAATTCCAAAATAGGCAATGGACATAATCCAGACCAATGGATTTTTAAACACTTGTTTAATCATTTCACCTTTGGTTAACGCAGCTTGTGTAGATTGCTGTTTTTCTTTTTCTTCGCGTTCTAAGGTGGTCATTAACCATTGACGCTGCTCAGCCGTTAACCACTCGGCTTCTTTTGGGTTATTGGTTAAATATTTTAGACAAATCAATCCTAAAATAATTGAAGGAATACCTTCTAAAATATACATCAAACGCCAGCCTTCATAGCCAATGGTATTGCCCCATTGCATAAGACCAACCGAAATTGGGGCTCCAATAATTTGAGCAATTGGCAGTCCAAGATAGAACGTGGCAAAAACACGAGCACGATATTTTGCAGGAAACCACAGGGTTAAATAAAAGATTACACCCGGAAAGAAACCCGCTTCGGCAATACCCAGTAAAAACCGCAAAACAATAAACTGCGTACCGCTATGGATAAACCCCATAAGTCCTGCAATGATTCCCCAAGTAATCATGATTCGGGCAATCCAGATCCGTGCTCCAAAACGATGAAGTAAGATATTACTCGGTACTTCAGCAATAAAATAACCCAAGAAAAATACACCAGCACCTAACCCAAAAATGGTTTGAGTAATGCCAAGTGCATCATTCATATGTAGCGCAGCAAAACCAATATTGGTTCTATCTAGAAATGCCATAATGAATAAAATAATAAGAAACGGGATAATTCGACTCGAAATACGCTTAATTGTCTGCTCTTCAAGAGCAGTTATATTCTTGATATCTTCCATAATAACTCTCACATCAACTGGCGATCACTGCCATTAATTTTGGGTATCTTCTATATGTGCCTGAATTACGCTTTCAAAATTTTCATCCGCTCGGAAACCTAAAGATTCGGCATATTCAGCTTTCACCTGAACAGGCCAACTTTTAACAATACGTTGAATAGTTTGATCTTCTTGCCATTGCACTAAATCGGTTGCTTGTTTACCTGCAACATTTTCCAGCGCATCGAGCATTTGTTTAACGGTGACGGTTAATCCCGGTAGAGGAATAATTCGGTTATCTTGAAGTACATCTGAAGAAATGGACGCAGCCTTAATCATTGACTCGACACAGCGCCGTGGTGAAGTAACAAAAACTGGGGTATCTGAGGGTACTGGGCAAACTGCTGTTTCGCCTTTTAACGGTTCACGTATAATCGAGCTAAAAAAGGTAGATGCTGCTTTATTGGGTTTACCGGGACGAACCACAATAGTCGGTAATCTTAAAATACGGCCATCAATAAAACCTTTACGTGAATAATCTGAAACCAGTAATTCCCCTACAGCTTTTTGCATACCGTAAGAAGATTTGGGGGTAACCACCGTCTCATCTGTCACAACTTCTGGTAAGCTGCCACCAAATACAGCACAGCCACTAGCAAATATGACTCGAGGCGTTGTTTGTTTTTTTCTTAATTCTTCTAATAAATTTAAGAGTCCATACAGGTTAACGTCCATACCTAAATCAAAATCTGCCTCTGCTGCCGAGCTAACAACGGCAGCCAAATGCCAAACAACATCAATATTTTCTGTAATATTTGCCACAGTGGTTTTATCGGTAATATCACCTACCACCACTTCAATTCGTGGGTCTTGCGGTAAATCATCGCCAGCAAATGCATCAAACAGAATAATTTTATTGATAGGTTTGGGTTGATGGTCATCTAAAGTCAGGCTACCCGTCTTTAAAATCTCTTTAGCAATTTGTTTTCCAATAAAACCGGTACCACCAGTGATTAGTACATTCATACAGGGATCCTTTCCTAATTTTTATTGACTTAAAACTTTTTTAATCATCGTGAATTAAACGATAAGGAGTACTTTCAATAATTTCCAATGAATAATTTCTAAATATTGATAACTTTTTAATATCATTTTTATATGGGCGAACTTGCTTCCCCACGCCTAGACTTTCTTTGTTATTTTTAATGTTTAAAAGCCCTAAATAGGTATATAACTTAGGGCTAACTGCTTAGTTTACTTAGGTTTTGCACTCTTTAATAAAATGTCGATAAAGGTCGAGGCAATGTCAGAAACTGGCTCATCTTTACGGGTCAAAATTCCATAATCTTGTGCATCTAAAATCAGATCCGTTTCTAAAATCTGTAAATGCCCTTCTTTCACCTGATCTGTCACCATCGCTTCTGGCAACATACCGACCATTGGTGCGCCTTTTAATATTTGTAAAAAGGTCTGCATGGACATGGTATTTACCGTATTTAAAGGTACTTTTACTTTTGCACGGGCAAATGCACCTTCCATACGTTCTCGAATTGGAGTGCCTTTAGGATAAAGTACCCACGGCCAATTTAATAATTCTTCTAAAGTACAAAACTTTTTCTTGGCACATGGATGAGCATTATTTACAACAATACAAAACGGCTCTGGGCCTAAAGGTTGAAAATCAAAAAACTGGCTTTGCGTAACATCAGTGAAGCGACCTATGGCTAAATCTAAAGTATGCTCATTGAGCATTTCCATTAAGTGATCACTGGTTTGTTCCACCACATCGATAGAAAGTAATGGCCACTGTTTCTTAATTTCGATAATTGAGTTCGGAATCAAAACAGCAGTTGCAGCAAAAATACCACCTACCTTTAAAAAACCGTGTCCACCCAAACGTAAAATTTCAATATCTTCAACAAAATGCTTTGCATCATTTAAAACACGCTGTGCATAGCGAATCACATGTTCTCCCAAAGCTGTTACCGGCATATTTCGAGGTAAACGCTCAAAAACAGCAAAGCCGAGTAATCCTTCTATTTCTTTTAGCATTTTACTCAACGCAGGTTGACTTAAATTCATCTGCTCGGCAGCCAAATGCATGTTATTGGTTCTTGCCAATGTTTCCAACAAAACCAAATGCTTGAATTTCAACCAATTATTTAAACTCGCGTAAGTTAAATCTGCCATTATAAAAATCCTTTTTGATAACTATTCGTTATTAATAATTAAATTATTACGATTGGTGTTTATTAAATAAGAACCATATCATGATTTCAAATAAAAGAAGGATGCTTTAAATGAACTTTACGTTAAATTCCCAGAACTCATTACCAGACGACGCGACACAAGGATGTTTAATTGGTCGTGCATGGATTCCAAATCAAATTTCAGGGCCATCACCGATTCTTTTAAAAGGCAATCAGGTTTTTGATATTTCAGAGAAGTTTCATACTATTTCTCAGTTGCTTGAAAGTTCAGATCCTTTAAAAGCCTTATCTGAAATTGAAGGAAAATTAATCGGTTCAATTGATGAGTTATTTGCAAATACAGTCGCTGAACCGGACAAAAACAAAGCTTATTTTTTAGCACCCATTGATCTGCAAGTGATTAAAGCGGCTGGTGTTACTTTTGCAGCAAGCATGTTAGAGCGCGTGATTGAAGAACAAGCCGGTGGCGATGCTCAAAAAGCTCAATCTATTCGTGAAATAGTACAAGGGGTTATTGGCGATAATTTAAAAACTATTGAACCCGGTTCTGAAAAAGCCCTGCAACTCAAAGAATATTTAATTGAACAAAAGATGTGGTCTCAATACCTTGAAGTAGGTATTGGCACCGACGCTGAAATTTTTACTAAAGCACCGGTTTTAGCAGCCGTAGGAACGGGTCAAAACATTGGTATTCACCCTAAGTCTGAGTGGAATAACCCAGAACCAGAAGTAGTATTGGTTGCCAACAGCCAAGGTAAAATTTTAGGGGCGACTTTAGGCAATGACGTGAATTTAAGGGACTTTGAAGGTCGTAGTGCTTTGCTATTAAGTAAAGCAAAAGATAACAACGCTTCATGTGCAATTGGCCCATTTATTCGTCTTTTTGACTCAACATTTAGTTTAAATGATATCCGCACTTGCGATGTTGAATTGCAAATTGAAGGTACAGATAACTTTGTGCTCAATGGCATTAGCTCTATGTCACAAATTAGCCGCGACCCTGAAGATTTAATTCAGCAAACGCTGAATGAAAATCACCAATATCCAGATGGCTTTGTGTTGTTCTTAGGCACTTTATTTGCCCCTACCCAAGATCGAGAACAAGCTGGCGCAGGCTTTACCCATAAAGTCGGAGATGTGGTCCGTATTCATTCACCCAAACTCGGCACGTTATACAACACGGTCATGACTAGCGACAAAGCAACCCCGTGGAATTTTGGAATAAATGCATTAATTCGTAATTTGAAGCAACGCGAATTATTGTAATTTTCACGTATTATGGGGCGGCTGAATCGGAAGATTCATCTCGTGAAAAAAATTAAATTTCAAAAAGTATGAGTGAAGGATCTAAAAATGAATGATCAAGATAAACGGATTTTTTTACGTAGCCAAGAATGGTTTGATGATCCTACACATGCTGATATGACAGCGCTTTATGTTGAACGTTATATGAATTATGGGTTGACCCGTGCCGAGTTACAGTCGGGTCGCCCAATTATTGGCATTGCCCAAACTGGTAGTGATTTAACCCCCTGTAATCGTCATCACAAAGAACTAGCTGAACGGGTTAAAGCGGGTATTCGTGATGCGGGCGGTATTCCCATGGAATTTCCTGTTCACCCGATTGCAGAACAGTCTCGTCGCCCTACTGCTGCATTAGACAGAAACTTAGCTTACTTGGGTTTAGTTGAAATATTACATGGCTATCCCCTTGATGGCGTGGTACTCACTACAGGCTGTGATAAAACCACACCTGCTTGTTTAATGGCAGCCGCGACAACCGATTTACCAGCCATTGTTTTATCTGGCGGCCCAATGCTGGACGGTCACTTTAAAGGTGAATTAATTGGCTCTGGCACAGTGCTTTGGCATGCTCGAAATTTACTGGCCACGGGTGAAATTGATTATGAAGGGTTCATGGAAATGACCACTTCGGCATCACCTTCGGTTGGGCATTGCAACACCATGGGTACAGCACTTTCTATGAATGCTTTGGCAGAAGCTTTGGGCATGTCTTTACCCACATGTGCAAGCATTCCCGCGCCGTATCGTGAGCGCGGCCAAATGGCCTATATGACAGGAAAAAGAATTTGCGAAATGGTTTTAGAAGATTTACGCCCCTCTAAAATCATGACTAAACAATCTTTTGAAAATGCCATTGCAGTCGCCTCGGCGCTAGGCGCCTCTAGTAACTGTCCTCCTCACCTCATTGCTATTGCTCGCCATATGAGCATTGAGCTGAGTTTAGAAGACTGGCAACGCGTTGGAGAAAATATTCCACTCATTGTGAACTGTATGCCGGCGGGTAAATATTTAGGCGAAGGCTTTCACCGCGCTGGTGGCGTTCCTGCGGTTATGCATGAATTACAAAAAGCAGGTGTTTTACATGAAGACTGTGCATCGGTCAGCGGTAAAACGATGGGTGAAATTGCTAAAAATGCAAAAACGTCAAATGCAGATGTCATTTTTCCCTATGAACAGCCACTTAAACATGGTGCGGGCTTTATTGTACTGAGTGGTAATTTCTTTGACAGCGCCATTATGAAAATGTCTGTAGTTGGCGAAGCGTTTAAGAAAACCTATTTATCTGACCCAAATAGTGAAAATAGCTTTGAAGCAAGAGCGATTGTGTTTGAAGGTCCTGAAGACTACCACGCCCGAATTAACGACCCTGCTTTAGATATTGATGAGCATTGTATTTTAGTGATTCGGGGTGCAGGCACGGTGGGTTATCCAGGCAGTGCCGAAGTCGTCAACATGGCCCCACCAGCAGAGTTAATTAAAAAAGGCATTGACTCTCTGCCTTGTCTAGGCGATGGCCGTCAAAGTGGTACATCTGCCAGTCCTTCTATTTTAAATATGTCACCCGAAGCAGCGGTGGGCGGCGGCATTGCCTTATTAAAAACCAACGATCGCTTGCGTATTGATCTGAACAATCGCTCGGTCAATGTTCTCATTTCAGACGAAGAGTTAGAAAAACGTCGTCATGAGTGGCAACCGACGGTCTCTAAATCTCAAACGCCTTGGCAAGAAATGTATCGCAACATGGTCGGTCAGCTATCAACTGGTGGTTGCTTAGAGCCAGCAACTTTATATATGCGTGTGGTCAACCCAAATAATCTTCCACGGCATTCTCATTAATATTAATTTCAGGATATTTACTATGGTTATTGGACATAACTTTATTGGCGGTTCACGCAGTGCACAAAGTACAACTTTATTAAAAAGTGTAAATGCAACAACGGGCGAAGCTCTGCCTTATGAGTTTCATCATGCAACCGAACAGGAAGTAAATCAGGCCTGTGAAGCAGCAAGCCAAGCATTTAAGACTTACCGCCACACATCACCTGAACAGCGTGCTAGTTTTTTAGAAAACATTGCCGATGAACTTGATGCCTTGGGTACAGATTTTCTAGAAATCGTCTCACAAGAAACTGCTTTACCACTTGCGCGTTTGCAAGGTGAACGTGGTCGTACCAGTGGGCAAATGCGCCTGTTTGCTAAAGTACTACGCCGTGGTGACTTTTTAGGTGCCCGTATTGATACAGCTTTACCAGAACGTCAACCTTTACCGCGTCCAGACCTACGTCAGATTAAAATTGGTGTTGGACCTGTTGCGGTATTTGGGGCAAGTAATTTCCCATTAGCTTTCTCAACCGCAGGTGGCGATACAGCTTCAGCTTTAGCCGCGGGCTGTTCTGTGGTGGTAAAAGCCCATAGCGGACATATGGCCACCGCAGACTTTGTGGCTCAAGCAATCGAACGTGCTGTCGAAAAATCAAATATGCCCAAAGGCGTATTTAACATGATTTATGGTAATGGTGTTGGTGAACCACTGGTGAAACATCCTTTAATACAGGCAGTTGGTTTTACAGGTTCACTCCGAGGCGGCCGTGCTTTATGTGATATGGCAGCAGCTCGTCCACAACCGATTCCCGTTTTTGCTGAAATGAGCAGTATTAACCCCATGCTCATGTTACCGGAAGCCTTAAAAAACCGTGGTGACAAAATTGCACAGGACTTAGCAGATTCAGTGGTGCTCGGCTGTGGTCAGTTTTGTACCAATCCGGGGTTAATCTTGGGAATCAAGTCACCTGAATTTACTCAACTCATTCACAACCTGACCGAAATCATGGGAGGCAAACCTGCGCAGACCATGCTCAATGCGGGAACCTTAAAAAGCTATACAGCAGGTCTTGAACATTTAACCCAGCATCAAGGCATTGAACACTTGGCGGGTCAAGCCCAGCAAGGCAATCAGGCACAGCCACAACTGTTTAAAGCTGATGTTGAGTTATTACTGGCGGGTGACCAACTTCTACAAGAAGAAATCTTTGGGCCAGCAACAGTTGTGATTGAAGTTGAAAATAAAGCGCAACTTATTCAGGCCTTACAAAGTATGAATGGTCAACTGACTGCGACTTTAATTGCCGATGAGACAGACTTAAACGAATTTGCAGAAGTTGTTCCAGTTTTAGAAGAAAAAGCAGGCCGTTTACTTCTAAATGGTTATCCAACAGGTGTTGAAGTGTGTGATGCGATGGTACATGGCGGTCCATACCCAGCAACCTCAGATGCACGAGGCACCTCAGTTGGTACTTTGGCTATTGACCGTTACTTACGTCCAGTGTGCTATCAAAACTACCCGCAAAGTTTACTGCCGGAAGCTTTAAAAGACAGCAACCCGTTGCAGATTTTAAGACTAGTCAATGGTGAGATGACCAGAGACACACTATAAAAACAAAAAAGAGACCATTCATTGGTCTCTTTTTTAATTTCTGTATTTAGAATTTATGTATGGAATAAATACTAAATTAACTTAGATGGTAGTTTAGATTTTTTAAAAATAAATCAACCACATATTCCACCCAAACACTAATTTCACTGTCTGATATTAAATAATCAGGATGGGTCAGACATTTCAAATGTGCATCACTTCGCAAAAGTGATAGAAAGATATTCGCTGTTGCTTCAGCAGAAGAACTTAGTTCAATTTCCCCTTGTTGAACGGACTTCTCAAGATAACCGGCAATAATATGGGCAAGTCGGTTTGGACCAACTTCAAAGAATTTTTTAGATAACTCGGGAAACCTGACGGCTTCTGCAATACAGATCCTAAAAAATGCCAACCCTGAATGCGATAATATAAAACACAGATAAGTTTTCCCAATGTCGGTTAACGCTGAACGTAAGTTTTTGGCTTTTGTCTCAACCAATATAATTTGCTCTTGCATATTGGTACATTGGCGTTCAATGACCGCAGCGAACATCGCTTCTTTATTTTTAAAACAACCATACATGGTTGCTTTTGAAACCCCTGCCTCTTTTTGAATCATATCTGTGGTTGTGCCACTAAAACCGTGGATCAGAAAAAACTTTGTTGCTGCATCCAGAATTTTTTGATCTTTTTCATTGGTTTTAATGCAATCTGACATACGGACCTACAAATATTTGAGCAATTTCATAGTTAGTGTACCCCAATGAAAAGTTCAAAATCGAGAATTGACGTAAATTTAATAAGATAGTAGAGTACCGATCGGTACAGCTTGGCTCAATATCTGCTTTTTTGCAATGAGTTCATTTTAAAATTTAAGGTAAAAGATGAATATACGACCACTCATCGGTTTAGCAGGTGCAATATTTGCAGCAATGACTGTCGAATTTAATAACCGAATCACCAGCATTACTTTGGTCGACATTCGCGGTGCGATGGGTATTAGTGTTGACTCCGGTTATTGGGTTAGCAGTATTTATGCCAGTACTATGATTATTGGAATGATCCTGTCCACGAGTTGGGCAGTTATTTTTTCTATGCGCAGAGTTCTTCTTTTTGCCATAGGACTTTGCCTCATCTCTAGCGTTTTAATTCCTTTTAGTCCAAATATTGAAATATTTTACTTATTACGTGGCTTACAAGGGCTTGCCAATGGTTTAACTATTCCTTTGCTCATGGCATGTGCTCTACGATTTTTAGGGCCAGATATTCGACTTTGGGGTTTAGCCTGTTATGCATTAACTGCAACTTTCTTTCCTAACTTAAGCGCTGCACTCGCTGCCTTTTATTTAGATGTGATTGGCTGGAAAATGATATTTTTTCAAACCATTCCTTTTTGTGCTTTAAGTGCTGCGCTGGTTTATTTTGGTATTCCACAAGATCCATTAAATTATTCAAGAATCAAAACTTACGATTGGACAGGTGCGATTTTAGCCATTATTGGCGTGGCAAGTTTGAGTACCATGTTATTGCACGGCAACCATTTAGACTGGTTCCATTCTAAATTGATTAGTATGTTAGCTTTAATCAGTTCCATTACCTTACCTTTATTTTTAATACATGAATGGCGCTACCCAACACCATTAATTAAACCGCAAATGCTCGAAATACGAAATTTTGCCTATGCGGTTATTGCGCTGTTTTGCTTTGTGATTATTGGTATGTCGACTAGTACATTGCCACTGAACTACCTTAGTGCTGTACATGGCTATAAACCTACACAAACCATGTGGATTGGCTTACAAATTGCGGCCTTACAATTTATTTATATTCCCATTGTTATTAAAGTCTTAAATCAAGCTTGGGTCGACAGCCGTTATGTACATGGCTTTGGCTTACTTATGGTCATGGCTGGTTGTTTAGGTGCAAGCCAACTCGATACCACGTGGAATCAAGACCAGTTTTACTTTTGGCATGCAATTTCATGCTTAGGCCAAACCTGTGTTGTGCTTTCATTACTCATGATGGGTACAAACAGTGTACATCCGACTATGGCAATTTACGCCTCACCGATGATTAACACTCCGCGAGCTATTAGCGGCGTATTGGGTGTGTGCATTTTGGACTGGATCAATCGTGTACGTGGTGAATACCATTCAACACGATTGATTGAAAATACGGCCCAACATGTTTTTCAAAATATTCAAGGTCCTGTGATTAACCCTCTTTCTCCGCCTGTGCTCACCGCAAATGGTACTGAGCGTGTTTCAGGTGGTTTATCTGCCTTAAATTCTGCCATTCAAGCACAGCAGTCTGTGTTGGTCATTAGCGATCAATATCTGATTTTAGCGGGTCTTACCGCAATTTTATTCATTGTTATGCTGATTTTACCAGTTAGAACTTATCCGCCACGCATTGCTCTCATTAAGTTAATGAATAGTCATAACTCAGGAAAATCTTTATGAGTACTCACGAAGCCCAAAATAACACCATTACTGAACCACCCAAGTTGACAAAGGTGCAATATCTTAAAAAACACTGGGTTATGGTTATTGCATTTATTATTGTTTTAGCCTCTATTTTATGGATTTTAAAGCTTATATTTTTACCTTCTTCAATTATTAAAACCGACGATGCACGTGTGGATGTCGAGTACTCCACCATCGCCCCTAAAGTGTCTGGCAATATCGAAGAAATTTATATTAAAGACCACCAAACCGTAAAAAAAGGCCAGCTTTTGGCGCGTATTGACCCACGCGACTATCAAGCAGCTTTGGCTGAGGCTGAATCTAATTATGCCAAAGCCCAAGCCGACCTAAATGAAGCAATGCTCGCGGTAGAAAGACAACCAACGGTTATTCGAGAAACTGAAGCTCAGCTTAGGAAAGTAGAAGCAGGAATTAAACTCACAAAAGATAATACCGCCCGCTATGAACAGTTACAGGCCCTCGGTGCAGAGTCTAGATTGATTACGCAGCAGTCAAAAACTACTTTGACTGAGCAATATGCTGACTTAGATAGCAGTAAAGAAAAAGTCACTGACGCGCAATATCAGCTTAACCAGTACAAAATTCAGGTTCAAGCCAAACAAGCCGTTTTGAAACAAGCCCAAGCCGCATTGGATAAAGCAAAGTTAAATTTAAGCTATACAGAAGTTCGAGCGCCAATTGATGGCATAGTCGGGCAAAAGTCTGCAAATGTGGGGAACTTTGTTGGCGCAGGTAATCCACTCATGGTGGTTGTGCCTTTAGATCAAGTTTATGTCGAAGCCAACTTCCGTGAAATTGAGCTAAAACAAATTAAAATTGGTCAGCCTGTCACTGTGTATGTCGATGCTTATAATGTTGAGTTAAAAGGTGTAGTAGATAGTTTCTCTCCTTCTACTGGTGCATTTTTCTCGCCAATTTCAGCAACGAACGCAACGGGTAACTTTACTAAAATTGTTCAGCGTTTACCGTTACGTATTAAACTTAATGAAAACCAACCCGATATTAAATCGTTACGTCCTGGTTTATCTGTTGTAGTTTCTGTAGATATCACTAAAAAATAGTCAGTACTTTACAAATGCATTGATAATTCACAATCTAGAAGTAATTACCCCTACCTTCTCAGTAAAAATTAGCTTATTTCTTAAGATATGAGCTCGGTTGGAAAATATATTCATACTGAATTTTGCAGATCAAATGCATTTCGAGCGTGTTCAACCATTGGAAGCTTATCAATTGTCCATGCATGCAGTTGTCGTAAGGGTTGCTGCAAGGTATTGCCCAGAGGCGTGATTTCATATTGAACAGCGAGTGGAGACGAAATTACGTGGCGGGAAATAAGTCCATTACGCTCCAAACGGCGCAGACACTGGGTTAGAGCCTTTTGTGTAACACCGTCCAACCGACGCTTTATCGCATTAAAACGATGTGGACCATCATCTAAAACGGCCAATACCATCATTGACCATTTATCTGCGATTTGATCAAATAAGGCTCTGCTTGGGCAATCTGATGAAAAACACTGCGGTTCAACAACTAACATCGAATGTTCCATGACTCTCCCCGAATGACCACACACCAAAGTGGTACTAGGTGTAAATTTTATACCAATCTAAATGTTGGAACAACACGCTCTCAATCCACTCGTTTAGGCATCTTAATTGAGAGTCACATCATAACAGCACGGCAGGTCGTTACCATGAAAATGAAGTGTGAAGTGGTTTACACGAGTACACCTAGTCTACTTAAAGTGCCTAATTGACACTAGGTTTATAATATATACCATTAAGACTTACACATTTTTAGAGTCTATTTGATGTCTGCTCTCAATCATTTCTTTCATCCTCTTAAACTTACTTCAGGCATCACTCTTCGCAATCGTATTGTGATGTCGCCAATGACAACTTGGTCAAGCACTGATGATTTTCAAATCTCGGATGAAGAGGATGCCTATTACCGTCTTCGCGTTAAAGGTGTGGGCTTGGTCATTAGCGGCTGTGCCCAAGTCACCGCTAATGGTATTGGGTTTACACATGAGTTTTCTGCTGCTGACGACAACTATATTCCAAGCCTTAAGCGACTTGCTGACGCTGCCAAGAGTGGTGGTGCACCAGCCATTCTTCAGCTATTTCATGCAGGCAACAAGGCATTGCCTCATCTCATTCCCGATGCAGATGTGGTGAGCTCAAGCGCTATCTTGACGAAAGCTACTCCTTTCATGGCACCGCTGACACCTCGTGCACTGACAAATGATGAAATCTTGCAGATGATCAAGGCATTCGGTGAAGCAGCACAACGCGGCATTGAGGCTGGTTTTGACGGCATCGAAGTGCATGGTGCCCACGGTTTTCTTTTACAAAATTTCCTGTCGCCAGCTACCAATACACGCACCGATGAATGGGGGGGCTCGTTAGAAAATCGTATGAGGTTTCCATTAGCCGTCGTTGCAGAGATCAAGCGCGTCATAGCCAATTATGCTGACCGCCCATTTGCTATCGGTGTCCGTCTTTCACCAGAAGAGACAGTCGATGAAGGTTACCGTATTGATCAAACTCTTACTTTTATTGATCAATTGTTGGACCTCGGAGTCGATTATATTCATATCTCTTTGGCGAATCTGTTGACTGACTGCCCTATCGACGATCCAACTGGACCATCCATTATCAGTCACATCATTAATCGGGTCGACAACCGTGTGCCTGTTTTGGCCGCTGGTGGCATCATGACACCCGATCAAGCCCAGCAAGCACTGGATACAGGGCTATCTATGGTTTCGATTGGACGAGGGCTTATCATAAATCCAGACTGGGTCGATCATCTTAAAAAAGAACAGGAAGTGAACATCGAACTTGATCCGACCAAGATAGATGCTCTCAAGATCCCACAGAAGCTTTGGGCCATTATTCAAGGCATGCCTGGTTGGTTTCCTTTGAAGCAATAAGGACCTGAACACTTAGACTCTTCACCAACTTGACTACTATTCCGAATCGAAAATCTTTTATGGCAGCTCAATAGAAAAATTCCTATCGAGCTGTATAAAGCTCAGTCAAAATTTCAGCATAGGCATATTTCTGTTCAGGTTTTAAATCATTTTTATCGTTAGCAAAAACAATTGGATTTGAGAAAGCAAAAATCAGCAATAATAAAAAAGAGCACCTAAGTGCTCTCTCGTTTTCATTGATTTTTAGATAAGGCAAAATTTATTGCCCTATCATATGCGTGTTCTTGTAGCTCAGTATATACATAGAAATCCTGTTCTGCCTTGGTAACAGGATTAATGAGTTTCATCGGTTCATAACTATGAGTATTTAAATCATTGGGATCAACATCAAAAGCTTCTAATTGCTGCTCTCGCCATTCACCACTTAGAACACCGCCCACACAAAGCCATTTTGTTGAATTGTCTGACATATATAATCCTTATTATTGGAGGTGCTTTTATACCATATCACGATGACCTTTAAGTCAGTTTAATTTTTTATCCCATCAAAAGATAAAGCTCCGTGTTTAGAAGATAGTTACGTTTTTTAGTTCATCTTGGCGGCTAAATTTAATGGGCTTTAGATTTAATACATTTTTCTTTAGGCTCATCCAAAGCTGAGAGCACCTATAGCTCTAATCTAAGAAAAAACACCACGAAAACAGTATTTAATGAGGCATTGAAGAAACCATCCTGATTACAGCAATCAATTACAAACTGAAATCAGGGATTACGAAAAATGATTAGTTAATTGATATTTCATAATGAAAATTATGAGCTAGACCAAACGACTCACGGTATTCGACTGCCATACCTTCAAGATTTTTTGCAATACGGCACACCTTAACCAAAGGATCTTCAAGGCTATTATTTAAATGGCTATCTTTAATATTTTTCTCAAAAGTTAACCGTTCTGTTGCAGAAGAAATAAACTGGCCGCAGTGCTGATAATAAAAAGGATAAAGTAGATTCCCAAACTCAGCGATTGGAACTTCTTCCAGATTTTTAAATAAGCGTTCAGGCAACCAGATTCGTTCGCTTAACACAACCACGTCTTCATGCTTACGCACACGCTCGATATAAAGCAACTTTTCGTTAGTACCAAGCCCTAACTCTGCATTGACTTCAGGTATGGCATCACAGACTTCTACTTTTTTAATTTGACCTTGTGGCTGAATGAAGTCGCCTTTTTTATTACGTAGTCTAAAAAAACGAATAAGTGAATTTTCAAAATTAGGTTGTTTTAGGAAAGTTCCTTTGCCCTGCTGTTTAACTAATAAACCGTCTTCGACCAGTCCTTCTACAGCTTTTCTTACGGTTCCTACCGATACGCTATACATTTGAGCGAGCTCTTGTTCACTGGGAATAGGCTCTTCAACAGTCCATTTTGACTGAATCAGTAGTTTCTGAAGCTCCCAACGGACCTTTTCATATCGTGGTAATTTAAAATTTTTAAATGCAGTTTCATCAAGCATTTGCGTTAAACATTATGAAATCGATTTGACAATATTAGCATAGTTATATGTAATACAAAAAACCAAACATATATATGTTTAGATGTTTATATATTTATCAAGGAAGATAATATGACCGCATTGATGCTTATAGCTTTAGCCGTATCTATAGGTTTAGGTTATAAAACAAAAATCAATATTGGATTTTTTACGATAGCGTTTGCCTACCTTATTGGTTGCTTTGGCATGGGGCTGAAACCTTCTGAGGTTATTGAGTTATGGCCTGTCAAAATTTTCTTCATTATTTTATCGGTCACTTTGTTTTATAACTTTGCTTTAGCAAATGGCGCCCTAGAGAAGCTTGCTAGCCATCTTTTATATAAATGCCGTAAGTTTCCTCAATTTCTACCTTTAGCGATTTTTCTCGCAGCAACCATTATTGCTGGCCTAGGCGCTGGTTTTTATACCGTACTTGCCTTTATAGCACCCATTACGCTGCTGCTTTGTAGAAAGACCAATATGAATATGATTATTGGTGGAATGGCTGCAAATTACGGCGCTTTAGCTGGCGCAAATTTTATGACATCACAAAGCGGTATTATTTTCCGAAGCTTAATGGAAAATACTGGCATTAGCTCTCAAACCGCTTTTTCATATAGCAGCGGAATTTTTATTATCACTTTGATTATTCCAATTATGGTGTTGGGAATTTATACACTGTGGAATAGAAAAAGCAGCTCTATCGTTATTGAAGATCAAAAGCCTGAGCCATTCGACAAAAAACAGAAACAGTCAATCTTACTTATAGTTTTAATGATGTCGATTGTTTTAGTTTTTCCAATATTGCACCTTGTTTTCCCAGATGCAAAAACCATCAGCTTTTTAAACTCCAAAATTGATATTGCCTTCCTTGCCATTACCTTTTCACTCATCAGTTTACTTATGAAACTTGCCGATGAAAAAAAGGTGATTGCACTCGTACCATGGGGAACACTCATCATGATTTGCGGTGTCGGTATGCTCATCGCATTAGGTGTGAAACTTGGCATTATTACAACCCTATCTGAATGGTTAGCAAACAATGTTCCTGTGTGGGTTATTCCAGTACTGTTATGTCTGATCAGTGCCATTATGTCTGTATTTTCAAGCACTCTAGGCGTGGTTGCTCCTACCTTATTCCCCATTGTTCCGGCACTCGCACTGAGCTCTGGCTTAAATCCACTAATGCTTTTCATTTGCATTGTGGTTGGTGCTCAGTCTACGGCGATTTCTCCTTTCTCGTCTGGCGGTAGCCTCATTATGGCTTCAGCACCAGCAGACATCGACAAAACCAAATTCTTTAATCAACTGTTATTTAAAGCAATTCCTGTAGGAGTCATTGCCGCTTTAATCGCTATTTTCGCTTTAAAATTTGTAATGTGAGATGAAAATGAACTGTATAGATACACATGCACATGTTTTTTCGACACAGGACCACAGTATCGAAACAGCACGTTATGCACCTGATTATGATGCAACTGTACAAAGTTTTATCTCTCATCTTGATGAACACAATTTCACGCATGGTGTTTTGGTTCAACCCAGCTTTTTGGGTACTAATAACCAAGCGATGTTAAACGCAATTCAGCAATACCCTAAGCGTTTAAAAGGGATCGCCGTTGTTCAACATACGACGACTTTTGATGAGCTAGTGAATCTTAAGGCACAAGGCATCGTTGGTGTTCGCTTAAATCTATTCGGTCTTAACCCTCCTGCGCTCAATACGCCTGAATGGCAAAAATTTTTACGCAATGTGGAAAACCTCAACTGGCAAGTTGAATTACACGCACCGCCGAAATATCTGGTGCAGCTTTTACCTCAATTAAGTGAATACAACTTTAATGTGGTGATTGACCATTTTGGTCGAGTTGACCGTGTTAAAGGGATTAATGATCCGGATTATCAGAAGTTTTTAAGCTTACTTAATGTAAAACAGCACTGGATTAAAGTATCTGGTTTTTATCGTTTGGGTACTGCCCCAAATCATATCAATACAGCCCAACAGGCCTATCACATTTTTAAAGACAAAGGTTTTTTACACAAGCTCGTTTGGGGAAGTGACTGGCCACATACCCAACATGAGTCATATATGACTTATGAAGATGCGATTCATGCCTTTAAACAGATTGTATTTGATAAACACGAGCAATGTTTAATTTTAAATCAGAACCCAACCGAGCTGTTTGGTTTCTCACGTACATAAGGAGTATGTATGAAAAATGATATCGCTATATCGGAAGTAGAAAAGTCAACAATCCGTAAACTTTCTTTTCGTATTCTTCCCTTCCTCATTCTTTGTTATTTCATCTCATATATTGATCGGGTAAATATTGGCTTTGCTGCGTTAACCATGAACCAAGAAATTGGGTTAACAGCGACTGCCTTTGGTTTTGGTGCTACCTTATTTTTTATTGCATACGTCATATTTGAAATTCCAAGTAATATGGCCATGGAAAAGCTAGGTGCACGGATCTGGATTGCCAGAATCATGATTACGTGGGGTATTGTCGGCTGCTTTACAGCCTTCATTACCGGTCCTATTTCATATGCAATTTCACGGTTTTTACTCGGTGCCGCCGAAGCCGGATTTTTTCCGGGTGTATTACTGTATTTAACGCTCTGGTTCCCTAAGCGATATATGGCACGAATTGTTGCCGTATTTATGGTGGCTATCCCTTTATCTAACTTTATTGGTTCACCTTTATCTGCCTTACTATTGAGCCTACACGGCTTGGTTGGCTTAAGCGGATGGCAAGTACTTTTAATTTTTGAAGCATTACCTGCAATTCTTCTTGGTATATTGTGTCTAGTTTGGCTTCCAAATAACCCTAATCAAGTTAAATGGTTAAGTTCTGAAGAAAGTGAATGGCTGTCGAACACGTTAACTTTTGAAAAAAACCAACAGTTAAATACTGAAAAACAAGACAGCGCTGAGCAGAAAAAGAGTAAGTTTAAGCTTCTGATTACCAATAAATATTTATGGTTCTTTGCGATTATTTATGCAGGAAGTTCAGCAACTAGCAATATTTTATCATTATGGATGCCTCAGATTTTAAAGGCTTTCCATTTAACTGCCATGCAAACTGGTCTTTTAAATATGATTCCGTTCGGTTTGGCCGCTGCGTTTATGATTGTTTGGGGTGTGCATGCCGATAAAAGTGGTAATAAGAGCCTAAACACAGCTATTCCGCTATTTGTAACGAGTTTTGGTTTATTTCTTACTCTTTTTACCTCATCTTTAACCTTGAGCTTGCTTTTATTCTCTTTAGTTTTAATGGGTAACTACGCTATTAAAGGTCCTTTCTGGGCATTGGTTCCTGAGCGCTTACCGCCTACTTTAGTGGCTGTAGGTATTGCAGCGGTAAATACCATTGCGCATATTGGTACGGGGCTTATGAACTCTATTATGGGCATAGTGAAAGATTACTCAGATAGTTTCCCTGTTTCACTTCTACCGTTATGTATTCTTACCTTTATTGGCGCCGTGATTGCATTGTATTTGGGAAGAAAACCGACTTTACCGAAAGCACAAAAGGTTCAAAAAGTGGTTTAGCTTTTAGAAATAAAAAATTTAATCAAAAGAGACCAATTAATGGTCTCATTTTTTATTTATAACATCCCTATGTAAAATCACTCATTAAAAAACCCACCGAAGTGGGTCATTTATATTCTATATAATAGCTGTTGCCATCGGAACTATTGAAAACCATATTTAAAGTAGGGTAAATAAATTCACCTTTTAACAAAATATATTCAACTTTGGTTCTCTGAAATCTAGATGAATGATTGATTTTATTAGGATTTACCTCAGTAAAGTTTGCCTGCGCTCTTATTTCTTTTCCTTGATAATCAATAATTGTAATGTCTTTTAGCATTAATATGCTCCCATTTAATCAGACATATTATGCTTAACGAAATTTTTATACTATCAATATTTTGTAGGCAATTAGATTGAATTAATTTTTAAAATTTATTCATCCAATATCTTGAGAAAATTTATATATGTATGCTTTATGTACTCCTACTTGAAATATGAATAGCATAATTTCAAAATTTAAAGGATAAGACTCAACAGCTTATATATAATTGATTTTATTTATGAAATAAGTCATCGAAATAAAGATCCTTTCTATGACATATCAACACATATAAGTCTTAAAACTACCGCAATGTAAAGACATTTAAAGCGTACTATGAACTTTCCCTAGTAAAGATAAGAAGATAAAAATGTCAGGTTTTAAAAGTTTTTCTCAAAATACAACTAACCAGGCTAATATCATTAAAGCTCAAATGAACAAGCACTATGCAACAACACCCCCTACTGAAACTCAACCATCAGAAGTTCCTGGCACCGTAAAAGATCTGCCTGAGAATAGTGAACAACCTGATCCTAATAACAAATAATTTCTTATTAACAGTGCCTTGGAAGTTGTTTTGAGGCTCTGCTATTACAAAGAATAAATTAGTTCACTGATTTATTATAATATTAACTACTTTTATCAATTTTATTTGTTTAGTTATTTAAGAAATTACAGCCATTCATTCCAGAAAATTGATATGACTAGTCTCTCAGATATGAGGGGCTTTTTTAATTGTTTTTTTTACTTAACCACTACTTAGCCAATTCATCCAAGATAGATTAAGCCCACCAAAATTGGCGGGCTTATTTTTAATATCTAAATTATGAAAGATATGGATGTTTTTGTGCCAAGTAATCATTTGCTATTTTTGTTGTCTCAGCATAGGTCAACTCCGCACAAAGCCAAAAGCGATAAATGTTTTCACCAATAATGTAACTTTGACGATTGTAAGTAGATTCCTTACTTGTATCTATTTCACTAGCCTTAAAGAACGTTCCTTCACGGTTATTTACAACTTCGCCGTCTAAATCGCCACCAATACAAATGAACATTGTAATAATCCATAATTTTATGAAGATCAGCTTAACATATAAAGTAAAAAGCCCACCTTCCGATGCGCTTTTTATTTAACTAAATTTAATAATATGCATTAGACTTTAAATTCTGCTAATATAATTTTTTTTACGATTTCATCAAAATTTGAATTTCGAAGAGTTAGCTTGCTATTTTTTATAGTTTTATACCAATAACTTGCTGCAACTCCCATGCTAATCAAAGCTAACAATTTCATTGCTCACCTCACTTACTTAGGAAGAGTTGATTTTAAATTATCACTCAGATTTGTAGCTTTCCAACTTGTTTAAGAGAGGTTTCTGTATGTATTTTAAGCAATGTGTAATAAAAAGGCCCACATTTTTAGGGAGTTTTTAATGACAATAATAATTAATACTCAATAAATTCATGTAAAGCGTTAATAAAATGTACAACATTATTTTTTTTCAAATATTATTTATTTTTTATTTAAAAACATCACAAAATACACATAAAACTTGAAATAAGTCTCATTTTGCCATTGCTGCCTCTTATATCATTTATCAAAATAAAGGTTTTCAAATATTAATAATTTTTAGACATGACAAATCAAGTTACTGTATATACAGAATTGTTAAATCAAATTAATTTGCCCCCTGAAGTAACAAGTTTTTTAATTAATCTTTTTGTAGTCCTCACTCTTTTAACAATGACTACTACAGCCTTAGAAAAACTTGGAATATTGAAATTTTTCTCTAAATTCTTTATTAAACCTGATACTACTGAACATGAACTTAAAGCCTTAGATGAGATCACAAAGTTTGAAAAATTTAATTCTAGTTCGTTTACAAACCAACCTTATGCAGAGGCTGCATACCATAATAAAGAGATTGCACTTTTAAATAATTATTATAAGAGCAAAGTGAAAGACAGACTTGCATTAAGATATATGTTCACACGTGCAGATAATAAAAGAGCTTTCAGATTATATTCTGATACTAAAACTTCAATATTTTTAAAACAATTTGGTGAAGTTTACGTCTTACGTTGGTGGGTAAGTAAATGGTGGGTTTATCCAGTTGCAGCAGTTTGGTTAATTTTTTATCTGTATGTTGCAATTTCACTTTTACTCAGTTTTTTATATTCGCCAGCTTTTCAAAACTCTCAATTGATTGGAGTGTTCTATTACTTCTTGATAGTCGCACTATCTTTGGGTGTTGGTTGGCTTACAAGCCCTTTAATTTGGCCACTACAAGCAAAAATTTTTGCTGAGCTAAAGAAATACAACCCTCCGCAAAGTATTTGAAATTAATAATTATTTTTAAATAACCACATACGGAGACAATAATTGAAACCAGCTATTGTTATTGGAAATGTTACCGACCACGGTGGAGTCGTTAGTGTTGGTGATAATTCTTATCTTATTGATGGTAAAGCAGCTCATCTGGAAGGAATGACTCACTTCTGTCCCAAGTGCAAAGTTACGGTTACTGCTCTCTCAAGCAGTCCGCTTGTAGTTATTAATGGTCGGGCAATAATTGTTGCAGGTGATAAAGCCAGCTGTGGCGCAACTTTCTTACCAAGTCAAAGTTTATGGGTACGTGATCAGGGCAGTTCCAGTGGCTCTGGAAACTCTAAAACAAACGATAGTTTTGTTCAAAATACAGAAAAAGAAAACAGTGTAATTTTTCAGTTTAATGACCCTAAAACTGGTAAACCATTACCCGATTTTCCATACGAATTGACCCTTCCAACTGGTGAAAAAATTCAAGGTAAAACGAATAAAACTGGAAAGACTGAACTTGCAGTTACTGGCGTTAAACCTGAACAAGTCAAAATTGAAACCTTAGATCTTTCAGAACCAATGCCACCTCTGGAGTAAGAATTATGGGTAATCAGCCAATTACTAAAAATATTCCCCCTAATAGCAAAGCTTGGGATGGTTATCCTTCTAAAGTTGAAAGCTGTAATGTCCCTAAACCATTTTGCTATTTACAATTTGATCGTCCGCTTGCAATGCCTTACACCTTTATGATGTCTGCACAACAGTGGGAATATGTAGAAAAAAGAAATAAGTTAGAGTTTTTATTAGCTGTTAGATTTGGTATGGAATACGATATTGCTAAACTAAATGAGGACATTTTGATCTCAACAGGTTTCCATACGGGCATGTATGTTAAGTTTCAAAACTATTTAAGAAAACACTATCAAAAAGATGCTGTTGTATTAATGGGTGTTTTTCAAAGTAATGCTTTTACCACCAGGTTTGGAACAACTTTTGCGATTGAAGATTTAGTAGGCCTGAAAGGTGCTATCGATGATTTGAGGATTGACGATATCATGACTGGGGCACATATGATTTCACGAAAAAATGGTCATGCTACACAAATTAATAGAAAGATGTATCGACAAAACTTTAACCAAGACTACAATCCAACTATGTTAAAAACCTTAGCTGCACAAGGATTATATCCAGACGAAATCGAAGGAATCTTCTAGAATGAAGAAATATTTATTAATTTGCCTTTTACCTATTTTTACTACTGCCTGTAGTGCTAAACCAACCCCACAAGAAGAACTAGATATTCAAGCTAGATTTTTACCTACTGTATTCAATCTGGATGCAGGTACTTATGCTTTAGCTCCGAAAGAAGCCCCTACTGCTTTAACCAAACAATTGTATGATGATGCTCTATTTAAGCTCGGTTTATTAAAAAGATATGATGACCAAGCTAGTGCCGAATTCAAACTTGAAAAGTCTGTAAGACCTGTTGCTTTAAATACTTTATGTTTAATGAGTAAGTTTGTTAATAACCCAACTTATATAAAAGCTGTAAAGCATAGTATTGAACAAGAACCTGATTTAAATAAATGGCTCAAGGAGCAACAACCAGAGTGGCAAGAAGCTTTGAAAAAAGAAAATAAGGAAATCTTTGATTATCCTTGTTTATAAAAAAATATAGAAACTTTTTTAAAGAATAAAATATCTCTTGTCTGGTATGGTTCTTATGATTTTTATTATAGTATTAAGAAAGATTATTCGAATAATCTTTCTATTTTTCTTTTAATGTTTGACTCATATATAATGAAGATATTTCTACAACATCTTCATTCTTAAATATTTATTGTATGAGTACTAGAGTGAGGCTTGAAAATATCCCCTCCTAGTCCCACTATTTTCTTTTTAACAACTTGAAATTTAGTACTAAAACTAGGAATCCCACCTGCACCACTACTCTTTACAATATGGCATTCAAACTTTTTTTTAGGTCTAACAATCTTAACTGAATTTTCTAGCTGTTCTAATGCTTTAACTATATCGGCTCCTTTTAGCTCTATGAAATAAAGAGTATTATTTGAAATTGAATGTATGATCCAATCACATCTTTTTTCTAATGGTTTAGATATTGGGCACTGGCACTCATCAAACTTAATTTTCTCGAATTGGACCTGATTACGAGATGAGATCATAAAACTTGCTCTATTTTCAGTTACTTTACAATTAGATAAAGTGACTTCTGTTTTTTGTGTACATGCGTCAAAAAATGTTCTACAGCTCACATTGAATCCCCAAGCCCTAAAAGCTCTTCAAAATCATTACTTAGTTTTGATGAAATTTGATCAATTTCATAAGCATTTATTAACCCCGTTTCTTCATCTACAATAGATTTAATTTTACCATTCGTTAAAATATAAGCAGATATATTTTTTGGATTAATAGCTGCATTTATCCATTCTTTAGCAGAATTACTTTGAATATTAAAATTACTAGTCTTTGCAATATATGCTTGGACCGCGTTATTTATACTCATAAGAATATAGGGGCTATGCGTTGTAATAATAAAGTTTGATGCCTCCTCAGTTAAATTGTATGTTTTGCCAATTAGCTTAACAACATCAGCTTGAGCAGACGGAAATAAATGTGCTTCCGGTTCCTCAATTACCAAAGTAGTATTTTTCGAGGTACAAACAATTGATAATAGTAGGGGTAAAGCTTCCTGCTGCCCTGAAGAGGCATATTCTAAATTTACTAAAGCACCACTCTTAGATTTTATATAATCTCTTTCCTTTAATCGCACATAACTTCCACCCAAAATAGATAAACTAGCTGCTTCAAAATTTTCTTTTCCAAGTTCTGAATAAAAAAATTCATGTTCTGATTCAGAGCAACCAAACTTCATTCTTTCATAACGAGCACCAAATTCTTTAAGAAAATAATCAATAGGTAAATTATTTGTTAAAAAATTAAAAATAGATTTTTGCAAATTCGCAAAAAAAGAACGACCAGCTGGTACATAGATTGATTTAGCTTGCCCCATATATAGTTTATCGAACTCAATAGCTTTTGTTAATTTTGTTTTTATAGTATCGATATCATAAATCTTTTTATCTTTCTTTTTCTTTGTAACAAAGTACTTAGCAAAATTTTCTATTAAATCTGGAAAATTAATTCGATCATGAAATTCTTCACCTAAAATTTCATAAAAACTTGGAAAGTCAAAATTATCTTTAATCACTTTGCATTTCTTAAAAGATGTTTTTAATAGTTTTAATTTATTATAAAATGCATCATCAAAATCTATAATAATTTTTGAACTAGATTGTAATTTTTGTATAT
Organism: Acinetobacter sp. XH1741; assembly: GCF_041021895.1. Lineage (NCBI taxonomy): Bacteria > Pseudomonadati > Pseudomonadota > Gammaproteobacteria > Moraxellales > Moraxellaceae > Acinetobacter > Acinetobacter chenhuanii. Next base: position 2,318,123 of record NZ_CP157428.1, on the reverse strand, counting down.
TACAAGAATAATTATCACATTTAAAAGTAATATCTATTTCATGATTTTGCAAATTTTCCATATTAAAAATTTGCAAGAATTTATCTCGAAGTTTCTTTTGTAAGTCAAGTTTAGTTGAATTTGATATAATATTTGAAAATAATTCTTTTTCTAATCCTTCAAAAAAATATAAAAGTTTAGAAATTAAGCTTTTCCCCTGTGCTTGAGGACCAATAATTACTAACAAATCTGTATATTCAACAGCAATAGAGTTTAGTATTAAGAATTTTTTAATTTCTAGAGTTTTCATCTCATTAGGCCCCTTTAATACCCGTCTATTAAAATATTTTTTCAAAAATAAATCAACCATTTGTATTTTATTTCATAACGGTAAAAACAAATACTTGTAGTATACCTTCCTTCAGTTAATGAATTTATATCAGCATAAAGCTCATGAACAATAGACTTAACTACATCAACCTCTCCACCACCACATCCCGTTCATCCAAACTGTTTGAGCTTAAAGCCTGTAGCAGCAAACCGTCTATAAGGTTGACCATCATATTGGCATCAAATTTTGGCTCGCGGATTTCTCCGCTAAAAATCAGGTCAAAAATTTCATGGCGCAGCCACTTTCTGTATTCAACCGCCATGCTGTAAGCTTTCGGATGAATTAGTTTTATTTCAAAAATGGCTTTAAGTAAAAGGTTGTACAAGCTGTTTAAATTGGTATGTAAAACAATAATCTCTTTAATTTTGTCTTTTGAAGTGCGGTAACGGCTTGAGTAAATAATGGCAAGCACTTCTTCTCTCAGCAGGCTTTTTTGAAAAACAATGCACATTTCGATCAGGTGTTCTTTGGAGTGATAATACTTGTAAAGCGTGCCTTTGGTGATTTTGGCTTCTTTGGCAATGAGGTCGACCCCTGCTGTGTGAAATCCATAAGTGGTAAACAGGCGTATGGCAGTTTGAACTACATGTAGTTTTTTGGAAGAGTTTTCTAAATTTGACATCGTTTTACCGTTAAATTCTTGTTGTATCTAAATGAGATAAAAAGCCTGTGCCCTTTTTGGGAGAAAAAAAGGCACAGCAAAGCCGCAAGACGGTGCTTGGCACATCTCAAGTTTTATTGTTGCTAAGTTTTAGACGTAATAATTTAAAGCCAGAAAAACTTACGGCGATCAAGCTGCTTTAAAGTGATTTAAGTGGTGTCGATATAGATTTTGACAGTGACTGCCAGTAATTTATGAATGTGCATAGCCAACTCCTTCTTTTGGGAGTTCTGCCAAAGCATTATAAATTATGGTGGCAGAACGGAAGCAGGTTGACGGACTGGGTAAGACTCCAGCACACCCGAAGGTGTCCCACTCCCGTCCTACCGCTACGGGAGGGAACGGGGTGTGCACATATAAGTATTCCTCAGAAGGAATAACTCTGATGTGGTCTTACAAACTCGGTCCGTCAAAACCGACTGGCAATGTAGGCCAGCCCGCAAAGGATAGTATCCAAGTCGCTTTCAGTCAAGCATACAAAATGACATTTGCTTTAAAATAGATCATTAAAAAGTAAGGATAAATAGTTAAAATTTATTGTTAAATTTTTATTTATAAAAGTGCATAAAACGAAACGCGCTACTCATGCCCCTACTCAAAGATCTGCCCAAATGAGCAATTCTTTAGCCCTTCTTAAACCTTTTATGGCAACTTAAATGGGAACACATAAATGACATTGCTACTCATAGGGTAAATCCCTACGTTTTCGGTTCTTTCTTTTAATTGTTCTATAGAAAGCCCTGAAATGGGTTCACGTCCGCCCCAAACTAACAAGCCTTTTTGAGCATAGTCTTTAAGTACTTCTATGGTTTTGCCGTTGTTCAGCTCAAGCACCACATTTTTTGCTTTAATTGGCTGTAACTCGGCATTTTCAGAGGTGGTCCCACATGTTTGAACAACTAAAAGCTTATTTATAAGTGATACTCTGCTCTAGTTAAGCTACCTTATTTTGTTGTGGTAGCTGGTCATAGTAAAACTCATCTGGAGTCATTTTGTCCAGACTCGAATGAGGTCGTTTCAAATTATAAAATTCAAAATATGCGTTTAATTGCTTCTTCGCATCCAAAACATTGCTGTAGGCTTTGAGATACACCTCTTCATATTTAACGCTCCGCCATAATCGTTCAACCATCACATTATCAACCCATCGACCTTTACCATCCATGCTGATTTGGATGTCATTTGATTTCAATACATCAATAAATGCATCACTGGTAAACTGACTGCCTTGGTCTGTATTAAATATTTCAGGTCGACCATATTTTTCAATAGCTTCATTTAATGTTTCTATGCAAAATGTAACCTCCATACTAATCGATACTCTATGCGCAAGTACCTTGCGGCTATGCCAATCAATCACAGCACATAAATAAACAAAGCCTTTTGCCATAGGGATATACGTTATATCCGTAGACCACACTTGATTACTGCGCTGAATAGCCAATCCTTTGAGCAGATATGGATATTTGCGGTGAGCTTGATTAGCCTGGCTTAAATTTGGTTTGCAATATAACGCATTAATGCCCATTTTCTTCATTAAAGTACGTGTATGACGTCGTCCTATATGATGTCCTTGACGATTCAACAAATCACGCATCATACGGCTACCTGCAAAAGGGTATTGCATATGTAACTCATCCATACACCGCATCAGCTTCAGATCTGATGCACTCACAGGTTTTGGGCGATAGTAATAACAACCACGGGAGACTTTCAGCAGCTGAGCTTGCTTAGATACTGAAATCTGAAGTGAGTCATCGATTAACTTTTGTGGTTGAAGCGGCCCAGTTTCTTCAACACACCTTCTAAAAAATCAATTTCTAATGCCTGCTCACCGATTTTTGCATGTAGTTTTTTTAGATCGATGGGTGGTTCTGTTGGAGCTTTTGATTGATCGAAAGCTTGCGAGGAAGCTGAAATCAGTTGATTTTTCCAGTCGATAATTTGGTTTTGATGAACATCAAATTCAGCACTCAATTCAGCAAGTGTTTTTTCTGCTTTAATCGCAGCAAGTGCTACCTTAGCTTTAAAATCATTTGAATGATTTCTTCTTGGTCTACGTGCCATAAAATACTCCATATATTGATGTTTATAACATCATTTGGGGAGCAAAATATCACTTATAAGTGTTGTTCAAATTTCCTGATCCACCTCTTTCATTGGTCATAAACATAGTCACACGAAGAGGTGTGGCTGTTTCTTCTCGACATGGCGCAATAATAATTCCATTGCTAGCGACTGGTGTAATGTTCAGTTGTGAATATGGCAAGTCGTCTATAGTTTCTTGGGCTAAAGCTCGGCCACCCCAGACCATCAGTCCTTCCGGAATAGAAGCAGGAAAAGGTTCTGAACTTTCATTGATCTCTAGTATTTTCCCATCATTAAATTGAATAACCAGACTTTGTCCTACGCAGTGCGTTAAAGCACCATTTGGGTCAACCGCAAAAATTTTCATTTCATTTTCCAAAAGCCAAGCACTAAAAGATCATAACGGTTAGCTATCGTTTTAATTTGGCATTTTTGTGAAGCGTCATTAGAGCCAATAAAATAAGTAATAACGAAGGCCGTTTAATTTTTTATTCAAATAAATAGAGCTTATGGAATATAAGAAAATATTTACCCCATTTACATGTTTTAGGCATTAGCTCCTATATATTTTTATAAGTTTAACTTAATAAAATACGAACAAGGATGAGATAAATATTGCTTTCTTTTTAGCAAATAAGCTATTTTACAATCACAAAGTTGTATATACATGTAAGCTTATGATTATACATTTAATGTATGTATTAAATGTTGTATTCAGATCATGACAAGCTATGTCGTAACTACGCTTTATCGCAAATTTACTGTTGAAAAACAGGAACCCCAATTAATAATGACTGAGGCAAAACATGGATTGTTTATTAAATAAATATTTTGAAGGAACGGTGAAAGGATTTTATAAACTGGTGTTTGCTACGCCCTTAATTATTGCTACTCAAGCAAGTTTTGCCGATTGGATTAAAGATTCGGCTTCTAAAAATGAATCAAAAATTATTCAAATTCGCCATCATATTCATGAAAATCCTGAGCTTGGCAACATGGAGTTTAATACTTCAAAATTAGTGCAAAGTGAATTGAAGTCTTATGGCATTGAAGTCCGAAAAGGATTTGCCAAAACAGGCGTGATTGGCATTTTAAAAGGTAATCTCCCTGGCCCCGTCATGGCTTTAAGAGCGGATATGGATGCTCTACCTATAGAAGAAAAAACAAATTTAACTTATGCAAGTAAAGTAAAAGCACAATATCAAGGAGAGCTACAACCTGTCATGCATGCATGTGGTCATGATGCACATACAGCCATGCTACTAGGTGCAGCAAAAATATTGGCAGAAAATAAAAATAAACTTGCAGGTACGGTCGTTTTTGTTTTCCAACCTTCTGAAGAAGGAGCCGCTGATTTGGCAGGGTTTAGTCAGGGTGACCAAATTGGTTCAAGAAAGATGATTGCAGATGGTGGTTTCAAAAATCCAAAGCCTGAAGTTATGTTTGGTATTCATGTCGTTTCAGGTATTCCAAGTGGCAGTATTTTCTATAAAGATGCAGCTATGCTCAATAGTGCCGATGAATTTCGGATTAAACTGACTGGCCAACAAGTACATGCTTCTATGCCATGGGCTGGTCGAGATCCGATTGTTGCTTCTGCTGCTATCATAAACAATATTCAAACCATGGTGAGTCGCCGCTCTGATCTGACTAAAGGCATGGCCGTGGTGACAGTAGGTCATATTTCTGGTGGAACTGCTGCCAACATTATTCCCAAAGAAGTTGATATGGAAGGAACGATTCGTACCAATAGCGAAGACATCCGTCAAAATATTCTTAAGCAATTACCTGACATGATCACTCATACTGCGCTGGCAAATAATGTTAAAGCAGACATTGAACTTTCGCCCTATGCGCCTGTCACTTATAACAATAAGATGCTCACTCAATTAATTTTACCTACTTTAGAAAATACAGTAGGTAAAAGTCATTTGCATCGAATGGACACCAATGCCAGTGCAAGTGATGACTTTGCACATTATGGCAAGCTTATGCCCGCTCTTTATATCTCACTCGGTGCAACCCCTAAAGACCAAGACATGAGTAAAGCTGCTCCAAACCATAGTCCAGAATTTATTGTAGATGATACGACCTTAAAAACAGGTGTTGAGACTCATGTACGTTTCGTTATGGACTATCCCGCGATTGCCAATCAGGTGCAGTCCGCTTGGAAAAATGGCGATAGATAATAATTAAAATCTGCAAAATCAAGCCATCATTTAGGTTTAAAACCATGTTGGCATTGGTTTTTTAGGTTTCAATTTGAGTCGTTTTACTACTCGAATAGATAAAATAAAGGGCAATTGCTAAACAGATGAGTGCGCCTAATCGATACGTTGAAAAGGGTAAAATTTCATTGCCAAACCATCCAAAATTATCAATTAACATACTCATTAAAAGTTGCCCAAAAATCACCGCAACCGTAGCAACTGCCGCTCCTATTCTTTGTACCGCTAAGACCATAATCACAATATAGGGAACACCACACATTGCGCCAAGCAGTTGCCATTTAGGGACATCTAGCAGTGTTAATGTTTGTTTGGGTTCAAAATAAAAAATAAGCAATGCCGTAATTAAAGCACCGACCGAAAACGTCAAAAATGCACTACGAAATACGCCTACTTTACTGCCAAGCTGACCATTAATTGCGGCTTGAACACTTAAAAGAGCGCCGCCGATGACAGCCAATAAAATCATGAATATTGTCATATTACCCTCTTATGCTTTTGCAACTAATGAAAGTGCAACCACAATAAAAACAAGCGCAAGCACACGTTTACGATCTACTTTTCTATGCGGAGTTCCGAGTAGTCCATAGTGATCAATAATAAGGCTCTTAAAAACTTGACCCGCCAAAATCCCAATCATGGTCATGGCAATGCCAATAATCGGTGCGGTAATGGTGAGAATAATGACGTAGATTGGGCCAATAACACCTCCCAATAACTGCCAAGCTGGAAGGGTAAAAAATGAAGGGCTGTTCCGTGGGCTAAAAAACAGCATTAATAAAAAAGTAAGAGCTGCCCCGACACCAAAAATACTAAAAGTGGCCCACAACTCCCCAACTTCTGTACCTAATGGCCCTAAAAGCCCTGCCTCTACTGAGAGCCCCATTCCACCCAAAATGGTCAGGAACAGTAATAGAATTTGCATAAAACATTGCCTCATTTTATTTAGACAACGAATCTTAGAGTAGTCAATTCATTATAAAAACAGCATAATTCATGAATCACTTTTGCAGAAATTGCACAGATGAATTTAACCAATTCGATTGATATTCGTACCCTTCGCTTTTTTATCAGTGTATATAATGCTCAAAATTTCTCTGTGGTGGCGAGAAAAGAAGATGTGTCGGCATCGATGATTTCTCGAACCATTCAACAGTTAGAAGATGCGTTGGGGCAGCAACTTTTCTATCGAAATACGCGAGCAATCACACCGACCGAATCGGGTAAATTATTTTTTGAATATGCCAAAAGAATTACCGAGCAATTTGATGAAGCCCAAAAGGCATTGCAAGATAAAACCATAGAACCCTCTGGACTGGTCAGAATTAATGCACCTGTATTTTTTGGTCAACGGCATATTGCGCCTTGGTTAGCGGGTTTATCAGAACGTTATCCACGGCTTTTAATAGAACTCATTCAGACAGACGAATTTATAGACCCTCTTCGGGATAGTACAGATTTAATTTTTCGTATTGGAACCCTGACAGACTCGTCATTTCATGCACGTATTTTCGGTACACAAAAATATCATTTGGCGGCCTCGCCTAGCTACATTGCTAAATACGGCGCGCTTGATCATCCCAAACAACTCAATGACCATAAATGTTTAGTCTATAAAGGCTTTGAAGGCCCTAACCGTTGGTTAGTGAGAAAACCCAATGAGGAATGGATACATTATCCAATTGTGCCCTTACTTGCTTCAAATAATGCGGAAAGCTTAATGATGGCTGCACTCAATGGGATGGGCATTGTTTTATTTCCAGACTGGTTAATTGGTGAGGCTTTAAAGGATGGCAAATTAATCAAACTTTTGCCGCAATATGAAGCCTCTATAAAATCGCAGCCTCAGCACATCGCCGCAATTTATCCAAATGTGCGTCATCCGCCTTTAAATATTCGGGTAATTATTGATTATTTTGCTGAAGTCTACGGTGAAACACCTTATTGGCAGGATTAAGTCTGTTTCTATATGCAAGAAAATCTTATGGATAATACACTGCGTAAAGTTAATGGTATTACTGATTAAATTTATATATTTCACTAAAAATATCTTTTATAAAAAGGCTTAAACTCTAAAAATTTAAGCCTTTTTCATACATAAAAGTTATTAAATGAACTTTATAGTTCTTACATCACAGCATCGACTTAAGATAAAAATTCTTTAATCGTTTCTTGCATACTTGTAGTGGCACGACCAATTAACTGGTGCAAGTCTTTACTATCACTATATAAAGCGTTTTTAGATACGCCTTCATCTGAATCTGCCAAGACACTTGCAAAGCCTTCTGGTAAACCCACTTGTATCAAGAGTGCTTGATATTCCTCTTTTGATAAATCTTGGTAAATTACTTCTTTTTTACTGATTTCACTTGCCCATTTTGCTACGTCATCAAGGGTATAACTTGTATCACCAGCAAGTTCATAAACTTTCTTTTCATGCCCTTCTTGAGTTAATACCACAGCGGCAGCAGTTGCATAATCTAAGCGTGAAGCAGAAGCAATTTTGCCATGATGTGTTGCCCCGAAAATTTTGCCTTGCTCTACTGCTTGTGCAAGTCCCATTGCATAGTTTTCGTTGTACCAGCTATTACGTAATAATGTATAGGCAATATTTGATGTTTTTAAATATTGCTCGGTCTCAACATGTTCTTGTGCCAATAGAAGCGGTGATGTATCTGCTTTTAATAAGCTTGTGTAAACAATAAATTTTACGTTTGCAAGTTTTGCTGCATTAATCACATTTTGGTGTTGTACTGTACGTTGACCAACCTCACTCGATGAGATTAATAAAAGCTTATCAATACCTGACAATTGAGCCGAAAGTTTATCTCCGTCATGACTATAATCAAAAGCACGAACTTCGATTCCTTTTGAGCTTAAACCTGATACCTTTTCTGGATTGCGGACTAATGCGACAATATTTTTTGCCTCAGTACGTTCGAGTAATTGAGAAATAACAAATTGGCCGAGTTGACCCGATGCCCCAGTAACTGCAATACGCATAATAATCTCCACTTGATGTCATTGATGTATTCCAATGATCGTAGTACCTTAACTTACTAAAAGTAAGTACTTACCTAAAAGTAAGCTTAGGAACAAATGTAAAGTTTTGTAGTTAAGGTAGTGAGCGATGAAAGGATACGTTTTTGCAGCAGATTGTCCCTCTCGAAAAATTTTGTTAACGCTGACGAGTCGTTGGAGTATCTTGATTTTAGTTGCACTTCGAGATCAACGTCTGCGCTTTAATGAGTTAAAGAAAATAATTGATGGCATTAGCGAGAAGATGTTAGCACAAACCTTAAAAACACTTGAAAATGAAGGTTTTATTATTCGCCAAGATTATGCAGAAATACCACCTCGTGTAGATTATCAACTCACAGACTTCGGACGAGAAGCTTCCGAAAGACTTTTTGATTTAACAACTTGGCTTGAAAATAATATATCCAATTTATTAGAAAATCAGCCTAGTCCAGAAACAGTTCAAAATTAACGCGAGAAATAAAAGTATTATCTTATATTAAATATTCAAACTGGCTTAACTCGCCATTTTATGTTAGTATTTTTTTAGTAGTAACTATTAAGTTAATTCATTTCCTATGAGTAAAAATATCAATCTTGAAGTTTGCCCCATTGCCCGAAGCCTCTCAGTACTAGGCGATGCGTGGAGCATGCTGATATTACGTGATGCTCATGCGGGTTTCACTCGTTTTGATCAGTTCCGTAAAAGTTTAGGTATTGCGCCAACCATGCTGACTAAACGCTTGTCTGTTTTGGTAGAGGAAGGCTTACTCGAAAAAAGACAATATTCTGAACATCCACCGCGTGAAGAATATGTGCTAACTCAAGCTGGTATAGATTTTCTACCTGTTTTATTTGTGATTGGCGCATGGGGCAGAAAATATAAACCCTATGAACAACCTGAGAAAATGGTGACTTTCATTGATGCAGAACAAGGTACTGAAATTAAGCCTGTTGTGATTGATCAAATGACTGGCGCTAAAATTGGTACTCGCCCTATTCGCCAAAAATAACGAATACGATGTTAAATAAAAAGCACTCAATTGGAGTGCTTTTTATTGGCTTCATGTAAAGTAAATCGGTTATTTTGCCCGTGCCCGTTGGGTGGCATACATTCCCCAACCACTGCGTAAAATTGATTTAATAAATGCCCATAAACCACTTTCATGAGGTTTTGGCTCCCGACCTTTCCCTATACGTTTTAGTTGTTGGGTGTACCAAAGTACTTCCATAACACCCAGACTATCGACCTTCTTAATGCCTGTTTTAATTGGATGCACCGACTGAAGACCGTTTTTGCCTGCCAGCAGATATTTAGGTACATCAGGTTCAATCGCCATAATTCTCGCAATCCCAATAACATCACATGCTTGAGACTGCAAAGCTTGATTCATGCCTTCTACAGTCCGAAAACCACCTGTAACCATAAGTGGTGTTTTTACGAGTTTTCTTACTTTTTCGGCAAAATCAATAAAGAAAGCTTCACGGGCAATAGTCGATGCTTTTTGAGGCGCTTTGGCTACACCAGATTCATAAGTACCGCCTGATATTTCTATAAGGTCAATGCCTGCATCTGCTAAAGCCTGAATGGTTTCTAAGGAGTCCTGTTCAGTAAAGCCGCCTTTTTGAAAGTCTGCCGAGTTAAGCTTAATCGCAATCGGAAACTCTTTACCGACTTGTTTGCGGATTTCTGCATACACTTCCATTAAAAACCGACGGCGTTTTTCAGGTGTACCGCCCCACTCATCATTTCTTAAATTGTGTAAAGGCGACAAGAACTGATTAATCAGATAACCATGTGCAGCATGAATCTCAACGCCACTAAATCCTGCCTTTTTACAGATTGCTGCACTACGGCCAAAACGCTGAATAATGTCAATAATCTCTGCATGTGTGGCTTCATCAGGCGTTGCAAATAAAGATTGCATTTCTGGCCCAAACGGCACGGCCGATGCAGAAATAGTACGGACATTTAACCCTTTGGTTGACTGCTTGCCCGGATGATTTAACTGTGCCCACAACTGAGAACCGTGCTCGGTCACCGATTTTGCCCATTTTTGTAAAATCGCAAAATCACGTTCATCTTCAACAACGACATTACCTGCCTCACCCAAGGCACGTCGGTCAATCATAATGTTGCCACTAATGATCATCCCAATGCCTGATCCAGCCCAACGCTGATATAACCGCACATGTTTTTCGGTTGGATTATTTGAATAGGTGGCTAAGGTTTCACTGGTTGAAGCCTTCGCTAGTCGGTTTGGAATACTAAAGCCATTTGGCAACGTTAATGGCTGATTCAAAAGATTGGTTTTTAATTGCGGTTGAGTCATGATTTTATCTCACACAGTTGCATTTATTCATCTAAAAACTGGATTGCATGCTTTACAAAGCGCTCAGGGTATTGAAATTGAGCACCATGTCCTGCGTCTGGATAGATAAATAGCTGCGCGTTTGGAATGTTAAGTGCCATGTGATAGGCATTGATGGTTGGAATCATCACATCATCCACACCATTTAAAATGAAAGTAGGCTGTTTAATCTCACGTAAATGCGCAAATGGATCTTGTTCATCAAGTGGTGGTAAGAAATGCATATTGGCTTCGATCTGTGCCTGCATGACTTCAACTGAGCTTGGTGTATCTTGATCTTTGCGCTCATGTCGACGTTGCCAAAAGTCACGGCCTGCTTGAATAGCAGTGTCAGATCGGCCAAAAAATAAAAAGAGAAAGTCTTCTTCAGATGGCACAGCAGTTGTTGCATGTTTCAATACCAATGCAGCCACTTGTGGGTCATCAACACTTGGTTTACCCCCTCTTGGGCCTGTACCTAAAAGCATCAGCTTTCTTACAAGTTCAGGATGACGGCGTACTAAATCTTGTGCCTGAAATCCGCCGAGTGAAAAGCCTAATAAATCAACTTGTTTTAGGCCCAATGCACGGATGGCTGCGGCTGCATCATCTGCCATATCTTCAATACGGGTACGAGGCTGCCCTGTAGATGAAGCAATGCCTCGACCATTAAATAAAATGACTTCACGCCCTTGTGCCAAACCATTGGTAATGATTGGGTCCCAGTTGTCTAAACCACCTCGAAAGTGTTGAAGAAAAAATAGCGGTGGTTGTCCTGTGTTTGAGTTACCCCATCGACGATAGGCAAATTTTGCTCCATCTACTTCAATGAATTGGGTCTCGGCTGTTTGGTGTGTAATTGTTGTCATCGTCATTGTCCTAAATTTAAATTCTTATTTCGCTAAGAATGTAAGTGATTGTTTTACAAAATCTTCATGGAACTGGAAAATTCCACCATGGCCAGCATCTGGGTAGATTACGAGAGAACTATTGGGCAAACGTTTTGCCAAATCATAGGTGTTCACGGTTGGAACCATTCGGTCATGATCGCCATTAGCAACTAACACAGGTTGTTGAATCACAGAAAGGTCGGAAGGTTTCTTACTTCCCCATTTTTTGAGTGCTTTAAGCTGGGCACGGTAGGCAGAAATGGTGATTTCTTTATCGCGGTTTTCGGTACGTTCGTTAATACGTTGAATAAACTGTTTAGCGGCAGCTTTACCATTTTCTGTACGTGTGAAGAAAAGATAAACTTTAGGATCTTGACCAGTCACCATTCCACGGACTAAATCCGAATTCGAAATTCGCCCTACGGTACTAATGCCTGTACCACCCGCAGGGCCAGTTCCCGACAAAATCATTTTTCGAACTAAATTTGGCTGCTTCAAAACAATCTCTTGTGAAATCATGCCACCCATCGAGAAGCCAAATAAATCAACTTGCTTAAAGCCTTTTGCTTGTATGAAAGCAATCGCATCGTCTGCCATTTGCTCAATCGACTGGGCTGGTTTACCTGTAGAAGCACCAACACCACGATTATCAAACACCACCACATGATGTTTAGCTGCAATTCCATCAATAATTCGTGGGTCCCAATTATCTAGAACAGCCGCCAAGTGATTTAAGAAAATGACTGGCGTTCCACCGTTTTGTTGACCATATTCTCGGTAAGCGAAGTTAACGCCACCTGCATTAATAAATTGAGTTGGTACATTCTTCCAATTTGTATCTTGCTCGGCTTGTTGCCCTGCTTGCAGATTGCTAACAGCACTTGATGACACTTTATATGCCTGAATTGATGGTTCATTAAAAGAAACCGATGGCACAACCTCTGCCTGAGTTAAGGGAGCGCTAAAAACAGATAACGCCGTCAAACTCATCGCCACTGTATTTAATAAAAAATTCATTTCTCTGATCCTCAAATTTAATTCATTGATCTGATTTATCTGTTTTTTATGAGTGATCTTTCAAAGGGAGAAAAGATAAAAAACAGAGTAAGTATCGATTTAATACTCACTATACACAGGCAAAAATATATTGTCACTATCTTTTTAGTAGTAACTATTTTATTTTTAGATTATGATGAAAAAATCAAGCCGAAATTGATTTGGTTCAGGCGACAAAGTTTAAGTAAGGAACATGATATGACCAGCAAAGTAGTTCTCATTACAGGTGCATCTTCGGGTATTGGGTTAGCAACCGCAGACCTTTTACATGAGGCAGGGTTTGTTGTTTATGGCACAAGCCGACAAGCAAAAAACTCATCAAACTATAAATTTCATCTGATTGAGTTAGATGTAAATCAAGATGACTCGGTCACTCAAGCCATTGAAAAAGTAATAACAAATGAAGGCCGAATTGATGTCTTAATTAACAATGCTGGGTTTGCAATATCGCCCGCTGGTGCTGAAGAAAGCTCAATGCAACAAGCACAGGCTATTTTTGATACTAACTTCTTTGGTGCCGTTCGAATGACTCGCGCAGTTATTCCGCACATGCGTCAGAAAAAATCAGGGCTTATTTTAAATATCAGTTCAATTCTTGGACTTGTGCCTATGCCTTTTGGCGCTCTTTATTCTGCGTCCAAACATGCACTTGAAGGTTATTCTGAATCTTTAGACCACGAGCTTAGATCACAAAGTATTCGAGTGTCTTTGATTGAACCTGCTTATACCAATACTTCTTTAGGAATAAACTTACTCGAAGCAGATAATAAAGTTTCTTTTTACGATCAAACACGTGAAAAGCTACACAAACAAATGATTCATTCAATTAATAAGTCAGATGACCCGAGCGTAGTTGCGCATACCATTTTAAATGTCATCGAGCGTCAAAACATTGTGCCTCGCTACACAGCAGGTAAAACTGCAAAGAGCTTAAAAGCGTTACGACGATTTGCTCCTGTAAAAGTCTTTGACAAGTTAATTCAGCGAAGCATGAAGGTGTAGTGCAGAATCAAAACTAAAACATTAAAAAATTTCAAAAAGAATAGAGGTTCCAAATGAAAGCAGCTTATATAACCCGCTACGGCAAGATTGATGATGTACAAATCAATGAACAACCCAAACCCTCTCTAACCGAAAATGCAGTACTGGTTAAAGTACATGCAGCCAGTATTAACCCTTTGGACTTAAGAGTTTTAGAGGGTGAATTTAAGGCAATTCTGCCCGTATCATTTCCTTTTATTTTGGGTAATGATTTTGCAGGTACAGTTGTAGAAGTAGGCCCAAACGTTACCCAGTTTAAAGTCGGTGATGAGGTCTATGCCAAGACCGATTTAAACGGCGCTTTTGCCGAATATACGGTCGTTCAACAATCTTCACTTGCACTTAAACCACAAAATATTTCGATGGAACAAGCAGCAGCCCTACCGTTAGTTGCTTTGACTTCATGGCAAGCACTGGTTGAAATCGCAAAAGTTAAAGCTGGTCAAAAAGTACTTATTCATGCAGGTTCAGGTGGTGTGGGTTCAATTGCAATTCAACTTGCCAAATCACTTGGCGCTACGGTTGCAACCACAACCAGTGACAAAAATAGTGGTTGGGTGAAAGAGCTAGGCGCCGACATTATTATTGACTATAAAACAATGGACTTTGAGCAGGAGCTTAAAGACTACGACGTAGTTTTAGATACACAAGGCGGGAAAACCTTAGAAAAATCACTAAACGTTCTTAAACGCGGTGGACGTCTTATTAGTATTTCAGGACCACCTGACCATGCTTTTGCAGAGGCAATTAATCCGAACTGGTTCCTAAAATGTGTTATCCCGATGTTAAGCTGGTCAATTCGACATAAAGCAAAGAAACGTGGCATTACTTATACATTTTTATTTATGCAGCCGAATGGTCAACAGCTCTCAAAAATTACTGAACTGGTAGAAGCTGGAAAAATTAAACTTGTGGTTGACCAGACCTATGGCTTTGTTCAAATCAAAGAAGCGCTTCAATATGTGAATACTGGCCGATCAAAAGGAAAAGTGGTATTAAATATAGCTGACTATTAAGCATTTGGCAGGCCAAGCTCAACAACGTAATCAGGCACAGCCTCAATTGTTTAAAGCTGATATAAAAAGCCTCGAAATGAGGCTTTTTATTTGTCTAATCTACTATTAATTCAAACTATTTAAATGATTAATATTTAAAAATTATCAATGTGAAATTAGCTAGGAAATATTTCATTATTTACTGTTTTCATTCGATTAAATATTTAAGTAAAACCTTAAGTGTAAACCGTACCAATAGATAGATTTATACTGAATTAAAATAAAAAACTAATTAAAATAAGAAAACAGTTCAAATAGTTAATTTTCTAACTCAATTATTACCATAAGAATTTTCACAATAAAAACTATACAGTTCTGTATACCCCTCTTTGTTATCATTCGGCCCAATTCATGACAATAACAAGGAGTAATATGGCGACCCCATATATAACTATAGGCTGCCCAACATCTGGGGGTGGCAAAGTCATTTCTGGGAACAGTAAGTTTCTAATTGATGGTGTTCCCGTTGCTTGTGTTGGTGATAAAGCTACATGTCCCACACATAAAGTTCTTGCAACCATAGTATCTGGCGACCCATACATGCAAATTTTGGGGAAATCTGCAGCCCGAGTGAACGACTCACTTTCATGTGGTTGCAAATTACTTCCACAACAAAATTTAGTTGTTCAAAATAATAGTGGCGGTGCTGGTAGTAGTAGTTCCTTTAAAAATACTCAACAATCTACACAAGAAAATTTTGTTGAAAAGAAAGACTTTGAGATTGAACTAGTTGATTTAAAAGTTACACCTTTCATTCCCCTTGGCGTCCCTACCTCTGACGGTAAACCATCAAATAAAGAACATTCATTTTTTATAAAAATAAAAAAAGGAATATGTGATGCTATAAGCCTAGAAGTTGAGCAAGATGGAACTTTTGTAGAAGTAAAGAAAATACAAAAAGCTTTTTCTCCTGGTCAGCAAGTTTCACTCACTTGGGATGGCTTTATTAATGATTTCTATAATAGTAAATTTATGACAAAACCATCAGGAGTTAAATTTAAAGTTAAAGGTCATTCAAGTGGCTCAATCCAATGCTCGGATGAGAAAATCTTTAACTTTAAATACTTTAATAAAGATTGGATGGATATTGTTATTAATCGAAAGACAAAACATGTCTTAATAGATTTACGTGTAAATTTTGTCGATGGAGGAGCTGCTGGACTATTTAATAGTCAGTCGGTCCCAATAACACAAATTTCATTATATAGAACGACTCCTTATACAACACAAACAAAATCATTTGATCAACTTTTGCAACTAGCATTCAATGGTATCAATTATTATTGGAGTAGAAATCATACGCATCCGACAGGAAAAAATATAAATATTAATGGAGATAAGTATGAGGTTTTCGTCAAAGCAAAGCTATCGAAAACACAAGCAATGCCTGAGATGAAGCTAACTTTTATAACTAATGTAAACCCAAATGATCTAATGTTCCGTAGTTCCAATTGGGCACTTTCCCGAAAAACAGCTTATATAACAGGATATTTAAAATTTGATCGTGGCTGGGGTTTCTATTCATATGATTATTCTGATAAAAAATTTAAAGAAACGATAGCTCATGAAACAGGTCATGCAATTGTTGAAACATATGCAGGTTTCAATGACTCAGTTACACATCATGGATCATCAAGATACGATCAAAATCCAAAATCAGGTACGACATACCCTCGAACAGGCGAAATAGATTTAATGAAATATGCAGAAGAAGAGCTAAGTTTGATACCAAATTGGAATACTCGAATGGTTGCGAACGAAAAAGACACTATGGGATTGTTATTTATTTCAGGAATTTCTAAACAATGAAAAAATATATTTTGTTTATCTATATCCTTTTATCTTTACTAGCTTTACCAGCTTGTACTAAAAATACTTTATATTTTACTCCAGAAGTAACTGGTTATATTTATGACAGTAAAACTCATAAACCATTAAGTAATCAAAATGGAGATATGGGTTTTAATGGTCGAACTGATAGTGATAATGCCAAAATTAATTTGAAGTCAGATGGTAGCTTTACCATTCCTGCTGTTACAGCAACGTATTACTTTATAAAACCTGATGTCAAGCAATACACAAACTTTCCTTCAGAAATTTTTATAAGTTTTAAGAATTATCAGCCTAAAATTATTGATTATTCAGAGACATATAACCAACAAGTTCCAGAAGATATATCTAGTTTTAGTCATTATAAAAAAATTGACCTAGGTAAAGTTTACTTAGATCCTGAGTAAGCATATTTTAGGGATTTCTAAAAAATGAAAAAATATTTAATATTCTTTTTCCTTATACTCTCGTGTTCAATTGCTTCGGGCTGTACAAAAAAAATATTATATTTAACTCCTGAAGCAACTGGATATCTTTATGACAGTAAAACTAAAAAGCCTCTACACAATGTAAATGGATATATTGGTTTCTATTTACCAGATGAGAAATCAGCAACAATAAAAGTAAGTAACGATGGTAGTTTTACTATTAAACCACTAACAAAAGAATACTTTTTCATTGAACCTAGTTTGGAGGATTATAAAAATCTTCCACCATTAATTTATATTAGCTTTAAAAATTATCAAAATAAAACATTAGATTACTCAGAAAAGTTTAATGAACAAGTTCCAGAAGAAAAAGCTAATTTTGAAAATTATAAAAAAATTGATCTAGGTAAAGTTTACTTAGATCCTGAGTAAGCTCTTACTCAGTCGTATTACTCAATCCTAAAGCCCTTCTTTGAGGGCTTTTTTTCACTTGTACTTCTTATATTTTTATGTATGACTGAGTAATCACTCATTTAAAATATTTGTATATGGCTCGTCCTCGTAGTGAAGATAAATAGAATGCAATTTTAAGCTCAGCTATTGAAACATTAGCTGAGCTTGGTGAACGTGCGTCTACCTCAAAAATTGCTAAAGTTACTGGCGTGGCAAAAGGTACTTTATTTACCTATTTTAGTAATAAAGAAAAATTGCTTAATCAGTTATATCTTTCACTCAAGCCCGAACTGCGTCAAGTCATGATGCTGGGTTACCCTGCTGATTCTGATCTACACACAAAAACATAAAGGCTTCTTCTTTTGACATATCTGCTTTTAAATTAGCTATATACACATCCTGACTAAAATATTTTCCAATTCTTCTTGATATGAATCAAATATAACAAAACTGTTAAAACAGGGTTTTATTTTTAAATTATTTAAGGAAATAAAAAACAACAAAACCTGAAACAATATTTTTAAAACAATTATTTTTTGTTTCAAATGAAGTAATTTAATAAGCATTTAAAATATTATTGTATAATATGTCTAAAAGTATAAAACATAAATTATCAAAATTTCTTTTACAAAGGGTTAACCCTCTATAAAACATATCAATAAAAATATTTAAATCAATAATAAATAAAGAAAAATTTTTAAATCCATATATCAATAATATAAATTTAAGTCAAAAATTCATTAAATTATAACCATAAAATATTATATAAAACTTTATTTCCTATATAAACCGACATCCAAACAAAATAATAAACTAAAGTAACTCACCCAATTAACATTACAAAAAACAAACATCCAAAATATTTATATGAATATATAAAAATAATACTCTTTTTATAAAAAAGGATGGATTATGAAAATAGTAAGATCAAGAACTGGAGTGCTTTTCACCCTTTATTCATTATTAAATCCTATTCCATTTGGTTTTTTTGTTGGAGCTTTAATTTTTGATATTACTTATAAAAATACAGGTGAAATATTATGGGCCAATGCAGCGAGTTGGCTCGTTGTGCTGGGGCTAATTTTTGCCATTATTCCTCGTTTAATTAATTTATTTTATGTGTGGTTTAGACCAATACAAAATATTAGGAAAGCTGAAATAGCTGGTTTTTTTCTTTATGGTTTTGCCATAGTGAGCGGAATCTTTAATGCTTTTATACATAGTCGAGATGCGTATGGGATTGTTCCTGCTAACGTAATTCTTTCTTTCATCACTGTTTTATTAATTTGTATTTATTACATATATGAGTCGACTGCTAGAAATGATGTAAAAGATTAATAGGAAGGGAATATGAAAACTATCTATAAAACCACATTATTTTTTTTAATGAACTTAGCACTATTTGGATGTAGTAAAGAAAACGTTGTTGATCTGGATAAACAGTATGGCGCAAATCCTGAGTTACCAGAAGCCCAAAATTATTTAGTTCCTCCTATGAAAGTTCCACGAGGAGTGGGTTGGGCAGAAAATCAAAAACCAGTTGTGGCTCAAGGATTAAAAATTGAAAAAATTGCCGATAACTTACTACACCCAAGACAACTTTACACACTTCCAAATGGCGATGTTTTAGTGGTTGAAGCGAATAGCCCAGGTGAAGCACCGACTACAACACCAAAACAGCTTATCGCAAATAAAGTTAAAGGCCTTTCGGGCAAAGGTGGAAAAGGGGGCAACCAAATAACCCTACTACGCCCGACTGAAACTGGTGAGTGGAAACGATATGTTTTCCTCAAAAACCTCTACTCTCCTTTTGGTGTACAGCTCATTGGTGACTCTTTATACGTTGCTAATACAAACAACATTACTAAATATCATTATGTAGACGGCTCAACTTCCATTAATGAAACGGGAACGGTTCTAGCAGATTTACCAGACACGATTAATCACCATTGGACAAAATCTCTAGTCGCCAGTAAAGACGGAACTAAACTCTATGTGGGTGTAGGTTCAAATAGTAATATTGGTGAAAAAGGTTTAGCTGTTGAGTATCGCCGAGCAACTGTACTTGAAGTGGATGTACTTAGCGGCGCTAGTCGGATCTATGCAAGTGGAATACGAAATCCAACAGGTTTACAAATAGAACCTGAAACCAATCAACTTTTCGCCATCGTAAATGAGCGAGATGAAATTGGTGGAAGCTTAGTTCCTGACTACTTAACTGCTGTACAAGATAAAGGTTTCTATGGTTGGCCATATAGCTATTTTGGTCAGCACCTTGATACGCGTGTAAAACAACAACGTCCAGATTTGGTTAAAAAAGCAATTAAGCCAGACTATTCATTAGGCTCTCATGTTGCGCCGTTAGGTTTATGGTTTGCATCAGACAAAACAAATCTTGGTGATCAATTTAAAAAAGGTGCTTTTGTTAGTAATCATGGTAGTTGGAATCGAACTCCTTTAAATGGTTACAACGTCGTGTTTATCCCATTTATAAATGGTAAACCAACAGGAATTCCTAAAACTGTAGTGAGTGGTTTTTACTCTCAAGATCAAAAGAGTTTATACGGTGCGCCTGTAGGCCTTACAGAAGATCGCTCAGGGGCTTTATTGGTTGCAGATGATGTCGGAAATATAATCTGGCGAGTAAGCCATCAATAATACGCTCATTAAGTTGAGTAAAAGTTGTAGGCTCAAATTTATGCTGTCATTTATTTTTATTGAATTGGCAGCTTAAGTTTGGGCAATATTTTAAGATGAGATATGCAAGAATAATCTCACCCTCATGCGATCATGATTACATCCTTTCTCCACTTCAATCTTTTTTATTCGTGATAAGCTGGTTTATAGCCACAAATTCCAATTTCAAATATTTAAGTTAAAAATATACTATGTGATTAATTTCTTATTTAGTAAAAACAATTATATACTGCTTTTTAACTAAAATTGTCCTACCATTCAGTTATCTTATTTTAAAAACTAATAAAATATTACGGAAATAGATTAATTATGAAAAGCATCAATGATAGTGAACCTATATTTACGCAATATAGTTTACGTTTATCTAATGAACTGCGGGATAAGCTTAAAAGTAATGCTAAAAAGAATGACCGTTCCCTCAATAAAGAGATTATAGCAAGGCTTGAACAGTCACTAATTTTAGACCAGTGCCCTGAATGTGTTAAGTATTTACAAACAGTTGAGGGTCATAAAAATATATTTGAAGAACAATATAAATTATTTGAGGAGTTGAATAAAATTAAGTGAATATCGCATCTCCTTGGTTATTCAGCAAAAAAGGAGCTGTTTTTACACTTCCAGCTATATTGAAAGAAAAGTTTCTAACATTGTACCCTCCTAATTTTTCTTTACTTGCACTTCTCAAATTTTTATGTATGATTGAGTAATCACTCAATTAAACTATTTGTATATGGCTCGTCCTCGCAGTGAAGATAAACGTAATGCAATTTTAAGTGCTGCTATTGAAACATTAGCTGAGCTTGGCGAACGTGCGTCTACCTCAAAAATTGCTAAAGTTGCTGGCGTGGCAGAAGGTACTTTATTTACCTATTTTAGTAATAAAGAAGAACTACTCAACCAGTTATATCTTTCACTCAAGGCCGAACTGCGTCAGGTCATGATGCTTAGTTACCCTGCTGATTCTGACTTACAAACGCAAATGTCACATATCTGGCAAAGCTATTTGGACTGGAGTTTAGAAGCTCCCCTTAAGCGTAAAGTGATGGCGCAGCTTTCAACCTCGGAACAAATTACTGAGCAAAGCAAACAAATTGGCATGCAAACCTTTTGTGATCTCACCCAAAACATTCAAGAACGTATTAACGATGGAAAACTACGTGATTACCCGCCGTTATTTATTGCTTCAATTTTAGGTGCGATTGCCGAAGTTACACTTAATTTTATTGCCCAAGCCCCTTCTCAAGCCGAGCGTTATCGCGAATCTGGCTTTGAAGCGTTTTGGCATGCTGTTTCAATATAGATAAAAGAATAAGGATGCATGGCGTCTTTATTTTTAAATCAATTAATGAGTGAGTAAATACTCATTTAACTAAATTAAAATAAGTACTTAGCCCAAGTTCTTATTTGCACATATAGGTTTGTTCCAATAAAGGAAAAACAAGATGACTATTTCAAACACTACAGAGTTTCCTTCTCCCTTAATGCCATCACAACAGCATAATGGCAAATTTAGAAATACGCGTCCGAATCAACACAAGCCTTCTTTTGGCAAAACGCTTCAACTTATGTGGAAGTTTCTATTTAACAAGCCAAAAGACACCGTACCTAATAAAGAGATTCCAGTTTTAAGTTTGTCAAAAGAACAACTTTTAAGTGCACCTGATCGCTCTTTATTTCGTTTAGGGCATTCAACCATTTTGTTAAAACTGCGTAATGAATTTTGGTTAACCGACCCCGTTTTTTCAGAGCGTGCTTCACCTTTTCAGTGGATTGGCCCAAAACGTTTTCACCAACCACCAATTAGTATTGCTGACTTACCACCGATTAAAGGTGTGATTTTGTCGCATAATCACTACGACCACCTCGACTACCATGCAGTCATGCAACTTAACGATAAAGTTGAGCATTTCTTAACGCCGCTTGGTGTGGGTGACACCCTTATTAAATGGGGAATTCCAGCAGAAAAAATTCAACAACTCGACTGGTGGGATACCACCCATGTAGAGGGGCTTGAACTGGTTGCTACCCCTGCCCATCACTTTTCAGGCCGCGGTATGAGCGATAGCAATGCAACCCTTTGGGCTTCGTGGGTAATTATTGATAATGACTTACGTGTATTTTTTAGCGGTGACACTGGCTATTTTGACGGGTTTAAAGAGATTGGACACCGCTATGGCCCCTTTGATTTGACCATGTTAGAAACTGGCGCTTATGACCCTGAATGGCCCGATGTTCACATGCAACCAGAGCAAACTTTACAAGCACATATCGATTTAAAAGGACGTCATTTGTTGCCTGTGCACAATGGTACTTTTGACTTGGCGCTCCATGCTTGGGATGACCCATTTGAACGTATTGTCGGTTTGGCACATGAACATAAGTTAGCGATTAGCACGCCCCAGATGGGTGAAGTTTTAGATCTAAATAACCCAAATGTCAAAAATTATTGGTGGCGTTCGTAAGTTTTTCGATAATTTTTTTAAATTATTTATATCGTTCAATTTTACTTTAAAGGTATTTAAAATCAGATACATACCACCTACTCCTCCTCTTTATAATACTTTCAAATAAAACTAAGACTAAATTTGTCTTAGTTTTATTGTTGACTTAAAACACAGACTGCATTAGTCTGTGTTTGTAATTGATCAATTATGAAATTAAATGGCTTATATCACTAGTAGCGTCGAGTATGCGATTCACTGTCTTCTTTTTCTTGTGAACAATGAAGATAAACCTTTGAGTAGTAAAGATCTTGCCGAATTACAAGGAGTATCTCCGAGTTTTATGGCCAAGATTTTTCCTAAACTTGAAAAGGCTGGACTTGTTGTAGCACAAGAAGGTGTTCGAGGCGGCTATTTACTGGCTCAATCTGCTCACGAAATCAGTTTTTTGGATATTGTGAATGCAATTGAGGGTGAAAAACCGCTTTTTGAGTGCCAAGAAGTTCGTGGTAAATGTGCAGTCTTTAACAATGCCCCTCCCGATTGGGCAACCAGTGGTGTGTGCGCAGTACATGCGGTCATGCTACAGGCTGAAAAAGCCATGCGAGATGCTTTAGGTACTCATACACTTGGCGATATTGCAGACCGTTTTGGCCGTTATGCTCCCGATGTGTTTTTTAGTGATGTAAATGGTTGGATCAGTGAACGCATTGAAGGAAGAACAGCAAAAATGCGAAAAAGTAAAATATCACGGGATACGCCCGACTAATAAACTGATAGGGCCTCACCCCTAAAGTAAACTCCCCTCATCCTTTTTAAACGCCTTCTCAGATTTTTTCGGACAATCAGAGAATGGATTCGCTCACCCAAAATTTTGTGATGAGCTGGAATATGTTGTCCGAAAACTTATCAAAAGGATAATCAAATGAGTAAGCGTATTATTATTGCAGGTTCTGGCTTTGCTGGTTTATGGGCTGCCCTTGCTGCACAACGGGCAATTCACTTAGCATCGCAAGATCAAAACATTGAAGTAGTGATGGTTTCCCCTAGTCCAAATGTAGATATTCGTCCTCGTCTTTATGAAGCTGTACTTGAAAATATGTACCCTGATATTTCAGAGTTATTAAGTGTAGTTGACGTTAAATATGTGGCTGGCTGGGTAAATGAAATTGATGCTACTGCCCAAAATCTTGTGATTACCACAACTCAGGGCGATAAACAGACTTTAAGCTATGACCGTTTTATTCTGGCAACTGGAAGTACGACATTTATGCCACCTATACCGGGACTTACCGAATATGGTTTTAGCGTAAGTACATTAGAGGATGCGGAAAAATTAGACCAGCATCTTAAAAACCTAGCCAATAAACCTGCAAATGCAGCTCGTAATACTGTAGTTGTCGCTGGTGGCGGCCTGACTGGGATTGAAACAGTGACCGAAATGCCTGAGCGTCTGCGTAGCATTTTAGGTGAAACTG
This sequence comes from Acinetobacter sp. XH1741, assembly GCF_041021895.1. NCBI lineage: Bacteria > Pseudomonadati > Pseudomonadota > Gammaproteobacteria > Moraxellales > Moraxellaceae > Acinetobacter > Acinetobacter chenhuanii. Next base: position 2,294,038 of record NZ_CP157428.1, on the reverse strand, counting down.
ATATTCGTGTGGTTTTAGTCGATTCATCTGAAGAAATTGGTGCAGCATTGGGTGACGAAGCTGCGGCTGTCATTCGTGAAGCTCTCGAGGAACTTGGTGTTGAAGGTAAAGCTGGGCTACGCGTTACTGCACTTGATGCTTCTGGTGTAACCCTTTCTAACGGCGAAAAAATTGAAGCAGAAACGGTTATTTGGACTGCGGGCATGCGAGCAAACTCACTTACCTCTCAAATTGCAGGTGAAAAAGATAATTTAGGCCGTATTTTAGGGGATGCTTATTTACATGCACCTGAAGCAAAAAATATTTTTGTGACGGGTGATACGGTAAAAGTTCCAACCGACGATGTAGGTAATTTTAACGTGATGTCATGTCAGCACGCGATGAGCTTAGGCCGTGTAGCGGGTTACAATGCTGCGGCGGAATTGGTTGATTTACCACTTCATGCCTATAGCCAACCAAAGTATGTGACTTGTGTCGACTTAGGCCCATGGGGCGCACTTTATACTGAAGGATGGGATAGAAAAGTTCAATTTGTACGTCATGAGGCGAAAAAAATTAAACAAGAAATTAATACGGTTTGGATTTATCCACCAGTTGCAGACCGTGAAGCTGTTTTTGCTATAGCAAATCCTGATTTCGTAATTGTTCCTTAAAATTGGTTTTGCGAAACCAGATCATTTTATTTAAACACCCTAAAAGCAAAGCCGTCGCTGGTTTTGCTTTTAGGTTTTTTGAGTCATTAAGTTATGACTTTTCTAACTCTTCTATAATCGCTAGAGCCGTTTTTTTAGCAGAAAACGGGTTTTGTCCCGTAATTAAGTTGCCGTCCTGAACCACATACGGTGCAAATGGAATGAAAGCTTTTTCATAACGAGCGCCATTTTCTTTAGCGAGCTCTTCGGCATTGTATGGGACTTTTTTTGCAACCCCAGCCAAAACCTCTTCACTCCATGCAAAGCCAGTTAACTTTTTCCCGTCTATAAGTCGTTTACCATTTGAAAGCCTGACATTGAGCAAGCCGCAATAACCGTGGCAAACGCTTGAAACAATGCCACCCTTTTCATAAATATTTTTGGTGATTTCTTGCAGTTCAGGATTATCTAAAAAGTCCCACATAACACCATGACCGCCTGTGTAATAGATCACATCATAATCTTGCCAATTAATATCTGAAGGCTTAAAAGTATTTGCTAACAGCGTAATAAATGCTTGATCTTTTTCTCGGTCTTTAACAGATTTATCAGCCACTAAAGGCACAAGCGATTTAGGTTCAATCGGGGTTTTGCCACCATTTGGACTGACAATGTCTTGCACGTAACCTTGCTTTTCAAATTCATCATAGGCATGAGTGAGCTCACCTAACCACAGCCCGGTTTGTTGATCTACATCCTTATAGCGTGAAACATTGGTCACGACGTGTAATATGCGTTTAGACATTTTCTCACCTCATTTTTCATATTTATAATTCTATTCTTTCGTCTATCAAAGCATAGAAAATTGTTACTGAAAGTGTGTGCTTGGTAAAGTTATGAACCTTGCTTTTATGTTACTATAAGTCTAAAGTTAGCTTGAATGTCAAGAGAGTATGTGGCTATGAATATTAGCGAGTTATCTAAACTAAGTGGTTTAAGTACCCCTACAATTCGTTACTATGAGCAAATCAAACTCTTGCCTAAAGCAAAAAGAAAATCGAATGGCTATCGAGAATATACCGATAACGATTTAAAACAGCTTTCTTTAATCCAGCAAGCCCAGCAAGTCGGCTTTTCTTTAGCAGAAATTAAATCTTTTTTGCCATCGAAAGTTGCCGTTTGGGATCATGATGCACTCATTCAAACGATTGAAACCAAAATTCAGGAAATAGAACTTTTAGAACAGAAACTTAAAGTAAGTAAGCAAAACTTACATACCATGATTAATGCGATCAATAATAAACCCGATGAAATTACGTGTGAACAAAATGCAGAACGCCTCATGAATCTTTATTTTGACAAAGTAAAAACACCATAGTTTTTAAGTTCAAATAGAGTTAACTGCTCTCATGTTGTATATAAAATATGTATTGGTATCTACTAAGCGTGTAAGTAGCACCTCATGAATTTAAAAAGACGAATTACAGCCCCATTTTGTAATTCGTCTTTTTCCTACAGATACTATAGAAAAAAATCAGCCAATCTTTTGATAGTGAAGACCAATTGCACCCGAAGCAAAAGTTTTATTTTCAATAAGTTTAAGATTAGTCTTTTCTTGAATACCTTGGAATAGTGGTAAGCCACTACCAATCAGCACGGGTGATACCGTAATTTTATATTCATCAATTAAATCAAGTTGCATTAGATAGTGTGCAAACCGTGGACTCCCCAAAATCACCATATCCTTGCCCGGTTGCTGTTTGAGCTTATTAATTTCTTCTTCAACATGGTCTTTTACAAGTCTAGAATTATTCCATTCAACTTTATCTAGAGTGGTTGAAAAAACAATTTTTTCTGTCTTTTCAATCCATTTCGCGTGGTTTCGCTCATGCTCCGAAGCTTCTGGGTTTGAAAGCATAGTTGGCCAGTAATTATGCATCATCTGATAAGTCGCACGTCCCCAAATGACCGTGTCAGCAGTACTCAAAATTTCTTTGGCATGGTTAGCCAAATCGGCGTCGTAAGCAATCCATCCGATGTCCATTGCTCCATTTGGACCTTCCACAAAACTATCAAGCGATGCATGTAGAAATAATATGAGTTTTCTCATTATTCTGATTCCTTTGTTATGAAAAAAATTTATCGCTTTTTAGTATATTCAATTTGAGTTATTTCTTATGGAGTGTTTTGTTTTCTGTTTTTCTTTTTATCTATATAAAGCTGTATTTACTTGAAATATTTATAAATTACCCGAACAAGAATAACTCCTTATTCGGGATTTGAACAAGGCTTGTTATGTAATGACCAATGGACCAGAACCTGGCAGCTCGGTCACTAGCTTATAACCCATCAGTTTTGCTGGCGTATATGTACCGCCTTTCACGGTATTTTTGAGTAAATAATTCACCACAGTCAGTGAGCCATTTACGGTAAGGCTATATGCATTTTCTGTTTGGATACGGGCAGTTTTGATTTCCCCACGTGCATTTCTTGCTTCACCCCAAACATAGGTAGGTACTTTCGCACGAAGCTCTTCATTTGGACCCACAACCGTTTTTTCAATACGTGACTTAATAAACTTCTGTACTGCTTTTAGTTTTAATATTGGGCGTACATAGTTCAGCATTTTCGCACCAAAAATCATTTTAGGAAATGCGGGTACAAATACTTCAATGTTTGGAATACCAGTTGTATTGAACGCTGTAGATACGTCTCCCCAAGGAACACTCATGGCACTTTTTTTACCGTCACCAAAATCAATGGTCCGAACATAATGTGCTAATGGAACAGTAGTAATTTTTCCGTTTTTACGAATTTTTCCGCCTTCAGCCATGCCTTCTGTACTTGTTTTGGCTGTACCCGGCGAAAACCCTGTTCGAGAGTCAAAACCAAGTGCTAAATGGGTTGCATCTGGCAATGCTTCTTTGAGAGCAGCGGCAACACAATCTGTCGGAATCACATCGAAGCCAACACCCGGACAAAGCACAATATCGGCTTTTTCAGCTTGGCTGTTAAGTGACTGTGCCAACTCAAATACAGCGATTTCACCCGTAATATCTAGATAGTGAGCACCTGCATTTATACACGCTTCCATCATGGGTTTTGATGTTGCTGAAAATGGCCCTGCACAGTGCATGACCAATTTAAAGCCTTGCAGTTGCTCACTGACCGCATTTACGTTATCAAGCCCAAAAGCTTTATAGTCGAGTCCCAACTCTTGAGCAAGTGATTCAACCTTAGCTTTGTTACGACCAGCCAAAGTTGGTTTTAGACCTTGGCGTACAGCTTCACGAGCGATTAACTCGCCCGTGTAGCCATTTGCTCCATAAATTATCCAGTTTGAATCATTCGGATTTGTCATAACACAACTCACTTATTAAGAAGCAAATGTATAGTCACGCATGCCCTTTTTGTATTGGCGGGTACGGCATGACATCGCTGATTGTTGCAAAATTAAAGCCCAAGCTGGTGAAACATTTGGTTTTGTTTTTTTACCAGCGCTTAAATTACGTAACTGGAATTTCACTACAGCCATATTGGCAAGTGAAGCAAGTGTCTTGTTTTTCCAAGTAATTGGTTTTAACTCTGGTGTAACATTGTGCCCTTGTTTCCAAGCATTTGGCAAATTAGGTTCAATTGCTAAAGCTGTGGCAATACCGACCATATCTACACCACTTTCAACTACTTTTTCTGCCACTTGTTTACGGCGTATACCACCTGTCACCATAACAGGCATTTTGGCAACTTTACGAATTTCTTGTGCAAATTCTAAAAAGTAAGCTTCGCGAGCAAGTGTACGGCCATCACGCGATTGCCCTTGCATGGCTGGTGCTTCATAACTACCACCTGAAAGTTCAACCAAATCGACTGCATGCTCATTTAACATTTTAACCACTTGTTGAGCGTCTTCAGCACTAAATCCGCCACGTTGGAAATCGGCTGAATTGAGTTTTACCGCTACAGTAAACGTAGGCGAAACGACTTTACGAACTGCTTCCACAATCTCAATTAAAATACGAGCGCGATTTTCTAAAGAACCACCCCATTGATCTTGGCGTTTATTGCTGAGTGGAGAAAGAAACTGGCTTAGTAAGTAACCATGTGCTGCATGAATTTCTACACCAGTAAACCCAGCTTTTTCACCTAGACGCGCTGTGTTTGCAAAACGCTGAATCACTTCTGCAATCATAGATTCAGTCATTTCAATTGGTGTATTAAAGCGGTCTGACATTTTTCCTAAATCTAAAGCAACAGCAGAAGGTGCCCATGTTTGTTGCCCTAAATTTGACTGCATTTGACGACCGGGATGATTAATTTGCAGCCAAACCTGAGCGCCTTTTGAACGGCTAATTTTTGCCCATTTTTTAAAAGTATCTAGATGTTTTTCATCTTCTAGCACGACACCACCCGGTCCAGTCATTGCTCGGCGGTCTACCATCACATTTCCGGTAATGATTAGACCGACGCCACCATTTGCCCAAGCTTGATATAAACGCATTAATTCTTCTGATGGTGCATGGTTTAAATCGGCCATGTTTTCTTCCATTGCTGCTTTAGCAATACGGTTAGGAACATATGAGCCATTTGGGAATACTAATTTTTCGAACACTTTCATTGGAATGACCTCATTCAGTATGGCTTTACTTTAAGGTTAAAGCCAACTTTAATGTCAACACCTTTTATTACTTCTATATTTAATCAGTTGTATTCATTAATTTTTTATATAAAAAAGAGGCTTTCAAATGCCTCTTTTTTAAAGTTTAAAGCTTCAAATTATTCGCAGATAAAAATTATTTTTAGTTAAAGAAAACTTTATAAATCTTCCAATAACTTTAAAGACAGCCTTCTAAGCATAGTCAACTCCTCGTCATTCATATGCATTGAGCATCGCAACTGATTGGGTAGATCAATCACTTTTTCTTTTATCTCTAAAGCTTTATCCGTCAATATTACTTTTTTCACCCGCTCATCTTCTTTGATTGATACCCTCTTCAGAAACTCTTTTGCTTCAAGTTTTTGAACCAATGGCGTTAAAGTGCCTGAGTCAAATAACGTCTTTTCACCGAGTTCTTTGAGAGAAATGTCATCCTCTTCGTACAAAGCTAAAAGAACAATGAACTGAGGATAAGTTAAATCGAAATCTTTAAGTAATGGACGATACTGGCGCGTAAGTGCATTAGCAACGGAATAGAGTGAAAAACAGAGTTGACCCTCTAATATATTGTTTTCTTTCATCTTTAAACCAAAATTCAAAATTATCTAAAAATAATTATAAATAATTCTTGACCATAAGTATCTTGCGTGCAAGTATTATATGTACAAGATAAATGCCGAACTGAGCTTTCGATAGAACCAACTCCATATTGGACACAAAGCCTTGGCTCAAAGTTGTATTTAAAATTTCTAACTTAAAGTGAGTTTTCATCATGAAAATCGCAACAGCTTTATTAACATCTGCTCTTTTCACTACAGCTGTTTCAGCTGAAGCTATCAATACTCCTGCTCCGACTGCGGGTGTACAAGCATTCTTAAACGTACTCAATTCGGGTAACGGCAAACCAATGGAGTTGATGACTCCAAATGAAGCTCGTCAAGTTTTAATCGGCGCACAAAAGGGAGCGAAACTTCCACCAGCGCAAGTTTCAGAGAAAACTATTCAAATAAATGGTCAAAGCATTCAACTAAAAATTGTTAAACCAGAAAATGCTAAAGGCGTTCTTCCTGTATTTATGTTCTTCCATGGTGGCGGTTGGGTGTTGGGCGACTTTGCTACTCATGAACGCTTAATTCGTGATTTAGTTCGTGAGTCTGGTGCGGCGGCTGTATACGTTAACTATACGCCTTCTCCAGAAGCTCACTTCCCTGTAGCAATTAATCAGTCATATGAAGCAACCAAATGGGTCGCTAAACATGGTAAAGAAATTGGTGTTGATGGTAGCCGTTTAGCTTTAGTAGGTAATAGCGTTGGTGGCAACATGGTTGCTGCTGTTGCCCTTCAGATTAAACAATCTGGTGGTCCAAAAGTGCGTTACAACGTAATGTTATGGCCGGTTACCAATGCTGGTTTCGACGATGCTTCTTACAACCAGTACGAAAAAGGATACTTCCTGACTAAGAACATGATGAAATGGTTCTGGGACAACTACACAACCAATGCCAATGATCGCAACAATATTTTGGCATCACCACTTCGTGCTACAAGCGAACAGCTAAAAGACTTCCCACCTACATTAATTCAAACAGCTGAATTAGATGTATTACGTGATGAAGGTGAAGCTTTTGGCCGTAACTTAGATAAAGCTGGTGTTCCCGTGACTGTAACTCGTTATAACGGTTTGATTCATGACTATGGCCTGTTAAATCCGTTAAGCAACGAACCATCTGTAAAAACTGCATTATCACAAGCTGGATCTGAACTTCAAAAGCATTTGAAATAATGCTTTAAGAAAGTACTAGTAACGTAAGTCTAATAAAGAAAACATGATTAAAAATCATGCTTTCTTACTTTTTGGGTTCTTGAACAAACTTAATGCAAAGGCATTTTTTCAAATGAACCTTGTTGAGCACCAAGCTCTGAACGTACCACCTGTAACTCAAAGCCCTGTCTGTCTAATTCGGCTCTTTTACTTTTATCAGTCAAAGAAACAACGATACTCACCAAAAATGCGAGTGGCATAGAAAATAAAGCTGGGTTATCAAATGGGAAGATTGCTTTTTCATGGCCTAGTACACCAACCCAAACTGTCGGTGATAAAACCACAAAAGTAATTGCCGAAATGATTCCGACAAACCCACCAAATATGGCGCCGCGGGTGGTTAAATCTTTCCAATACATAGAAAGAATAAGCACAGGAAAGTTAGCGGAAGCAGCAATACCGAAAGTAAGCCCCATTAAGAAAGCGATGTTCATTTTTTCAAATAAGATTCCACATGCAATGGCAATCACACCTAGAATCACCACTGAAAGTCGAGATACAACCATTTCCTGCTTTTCAGTTGCCTTGCCTTTTTTAATCACTTTTTGAAATAAATCATGGGAAATCGCAGAAGCTCCCGCCAGAGCTAAGCCAGCCACTACAGCTAAAATTGTTGCAAACGCTACAGCAGATAAGAAACCGAGCAACAAATTTCCACCAAGAGCTTTTGCTAGGTGCATGGCAACCATGTTACTGCCGCCAATTAAATCTCCACCGAGTTGTCCATCTACAAAATATTGAGGATTAGTGCCAACTATGGCGATTGAAGCTAAACCTAAAATACAAACCACAATAAAGAAGTAACCAATATAACCAGAAGCATAAAAGACTGAACGGCGTGCTTCAGCAGCATTTGGAACCGTAAAAAAACGCATAAGGATATGTGGTAAACCTGCTAAACCAAAGATCAATCCAATAGACATAGAGAGTGTATTAATCGGATTGGATAACATTGGACCCGGTTCTAGGACCTTTTGTCCTAATTTATGTGCATTTACGGCGGCCTCAGCCATATTATTTAAACTAAAACCAAATGCTTTAAATGCGAGAAAGACTAGAACTGTTCCACCAAAGAGCAAAAGAATAGCTTTAACTATTTGTATCCATGTGGTTGCAAGCATTCCTCCAAAAATGACATACACCAACATTAAACAACCGACTAGCATGACGGCAATTTTATAATCTAGACCAAACAATAATTTAATGAGCTGACCTGCGCCCACCATTTGCAAAATTAAATAGCAACACACAACAATAAGTGAACCACACGTTGCCAAAATACGGGTTCGCTGCGGATCTAAGCGATACGAAACAATATCCGCAAAAGTATATTTACCAAGGTTTCTTAGTCTTTCAGCCATTAAGAAAGTTAAAATCGGCCAGCAAACAAAAAAGCCCGTTACATAGATAAAACCATCATAACCTTTGAAGAAAACCATACTTGAAATACCAAGTAAGGTTGATGCCGACATATAGTCCCCAGCAATCGCCAAACCATTTTGCTTTGCTGAAATGGCATTGCCTGCTGTATAAAAGTCTTCTTTCGATACTGTTTTCTTTGCAGCTTTAAAAGTAATAAATAATGAAAGGCCGACTACACACGCAAACATGATAATTGCGGTCCAATTTCTTGGCTCACTTTGGGCAGCCCAAACAGCAGGACTGAGTAAAGTCAGAAGAGTAAAAGTAATATATTTATTCATAATGGTATTCCTTTCTTAATTTTTCTTTTTGTTTGTCAAAATATTGATTTGTAATAAATATATATAAGCCCGTTATGACCCAGCTTGATACAATAACAATTGCAGCGATAGGCAAACCAATTGTGATCTTGCTTGCTTCTAATGGCATTGCCAGCAACTCAGGTCGAAATGTGGCTGTTCCTATAAAAATAAAATAAATGCTAAGTACTATTAAACTTAAAAAAACAGCGAATCGGTTTCTTCGCTTCACCATTTTTTTAAATTTAGTATCTAAGACAATGTTTGCTTCCTGAGAGTAGTTCATATAAAAAATCCTTTTTTATGTAGATCATTATTTACATTCAGCAAAAGCACTATTGATAAAATAGTCGTGATAACGTTCTCTCAATATTTTTTTACTGATTTTTCCAGTAGGCGTATGCGGTATTTCTTCAACCAATATGGTTGCTGACGGAATGGCCCATTTATGTAATTTGGATGATAGAAAAACGACAATTTCTGAATGTTCAATTTTTTCTTGTGGAGACTTCGGCACCAATATTAAAAGTGGGCGTTCTCCCCATTTGGGATGATTGGCAGCAATAACAGCGGCTTCTGCAACTTTTTCATATCCCATCGCGGCATTTTCAACTTCAACACTACTGACCCATTCTCCTCCTGACTTAATCATATCTTTAGCACGGTCTGTAATATGCATATATCCATATTCATCTATGCACGCGATATCTCCTGTATCGAACCATTTGTCCTCTTCTTCTACTGCTTTGGTTTGATTGATATATTGTTTGGCAATTGTATGACCACGTACTTCTAAAATGCCTTCATGCATCCCATCGTGAGGAAGCAATTGATGATTCTCATCACGCAATCTCATTTGAATACCAAAGATAGGTTTGCCGCATTTAATTGATTGGGTTTCGATATTATTTTTGATTTGATCTACTCGATTACAGACTGCCATTGAACTTGTTTCAGTCATTCCCCAAGCATTTTCAACAGAAATTCCATAATGGCTCAAAGACTCAATAAGCGAATATGGCGCCGCTGAACCACCAGATATCGCCCGTTTTAAACTGACTGACGAAATATGGTGTTCTTCAAGATAATTTTTAAAAGAATTCCAGATGGTCGGAACAGCCATAGAAATATCGACGTGCTCTGATTGGATCAAATTAAAAATTTTCTCGGTTTGACCCGCAAATGAATGAGGCCAAACAATTTTTGCCCCCGATAAAACGGCGTTAAATGGCATTCCCCATGCACTAATATGATAAAGAGGAACCAAAGGCATAATACAGCTAGCATGTGTCAAGCCAATCGCATTGGGCATAGCGAGCATTAATGCATGCAATACGGTACTACGATGGGAGTAAAGAACACCTTTAGGATCACCCGTTGTCCCCGAGGTATAGCAAAGACCACTTGCACGTTCTTCAGGAATATCTGGCCAATCATAATAAGACTGCTCTGGAGCAATGAGTTCTTCATAAAAAATAAAATCAAATTGTGCTTTTAGATTTTTATTCGGATCACCAAGCACAATAAAATGTTTAATGACTTGCTTTATATTGTCATACATAGAATCAACTAATGCTAAACAATCAGGTTCAATAATGAGCACTTCATCTTGAGCAGAATTGATAATTTGAATGAGTTGTTCAGGTGCCAATTTAGGGTTAATTGTATGGTAAATTCTTCCTGTACATGGAATGGCATAATGCAATTCAAAATGCTGATATGAGTTCCATGCCATGGTTCCGACTTTAGCATCAGAACTTATATTTAATCGGTCTAGCGCATTAGCAAACTGAGCTACACGTTCGAAAGCATCTTTATATGTATATCGGTGTTTACTTATCCCATCTGCTTTCAAAGTCACAATTTCTTGATCTGCGTAAACTGTCAAAGCATGCTGCATTATTGAAGTAATGTTTAAATTACAATGCATCATTAATCCATTCGTCATTCTTATTTCCTCACACAATTTAGCAACTGATTCAGATGCTTATATGAGTCAATGCAACTATGATGCCAAATTATTTTATTATTATTTTCAACAACTTACTCAATTTTTCTATTTTTCTTTTTTGAAAAAATTTCAATTTTGAAATTAATGATTTATGAGTTTCATTCTACGCCATAAGGTCGTTCGACTAATCCCAAGCTTTTGTGCAGCAAGGTCTAAATCGCCATCTACTTCTGCAAGCGTTTGCTCAATTAGATTCAATTCTTGATTAACCTTTACCTCTTTTAATAAAGGTTGCGCCGTATGGTGACTTTGAGATTGAAATAGCTCGGGTAATTGTTGCTTTAAAAATTCTGGAGTTAAAATTTCATGATCAAGCTGTAACAGAACATTGATTCTTTCAATAATATTTTCAAGTTCGCGGATATTGCCAGGCCAAGAATAGTGTAAAAAAGCCTTCTGTAAAATATTCGGCAAATCATCCAGTGTTTTTCTATATTTCTCTAGAAAGGAATTTGCTAAATACAAGATATCTTCTTTTCGCTCTTTTAAAGACGGCGTATACACTCTTAAAATATTTAAACGATAGTAGAGATCTGCCCGAAAGGTTCCATTTCGTACTAACTCTTCTAAGTTCGCATGAGTTGCAGCAATCACACGTATATCTAAATGATGACTCACCACTGAGCCTAAGCGGTTAATTTGTCTTTCTTGTAAGACTCGTAAAAATCTAGTTTGTAGATGTAATGGCATATCACCAATTTCATCTAAAAAAAGCGTACCTGTATGAGCCGCTTCAATGAGACCAATACGCCCATTTTTTTTCGCTCCAGTAAAAGCACCTTCTTCATAACCAAATAATTCGCTTTCTAACAAGCTTTCCGGAAAAGATGCACAGTTGATTGCAACAAATGGTGCTTTATAACGACTGCTATGATTATGAATACTTTGTGCTAAAACTTCTTTACCCGTACCACTTTCACCCGTAATGAGAATGGTACTATCGGTTTTTGCATATGCTTTGGATAACTTGATGATTTGTTGGAAGTTTGCGTTTTGCGTCAAAATCTGATCAAAGGTATATCTTGTATTGAAGTTCTTTGATGAAACCTTTCTAAACTGACTATTAGACTGCTCTAATGCGTTTAGTTCCTGCACTCTTAAGATATAACCATCTATGTAGTCATTTTTTAGTTTGGAAATATATACAGCAAGTTTTAAATTTTTAAATTGAACGAGTTGATGACTGTTTTCTTTGTCTATATCAAAGTTTAAACCTTCAAAAATTTCTAATGCTGATTTGTTTAAAACATCTGAAGAGTCTTTTTCAAGTAACGAACTCATTGAATTATTAATTAAAGAAATCTTTTTTTGCTTTGTAATAAAACAAATGCCTTCATTTAAGTGATTAAAGATCTCGGTTAAACGTAAGGTTGAATATTGTTCTCTGCGAATTTTTTCAAGCGTACGTAAGGCATTTTGCAGCAGGTCTTTTAAAGACGGCACACTAATCGCCAAATGCCCGACTAGGTTTTCATTCAGAGCTAACTCTACTGCAACAGGTGAACCAATAATCGCATCAAGACCTTGATTTTTAATTAAATGAATTGTTTTTTTAGCATCTAAATATGAGTCATAGTTAAACTGTTGTATATCTAAAGCAAAAATATCTGAGTAGTTCTCAAGGTCAACTGTAGATGTATTACCCACCAAAGCAATGCGCTTATATTGTTTTAAGTTTGATATGGCCTGAATGACATCAAAAGTACCAGTTCGAATAACCTGTATATCAATGTTTAATTTCTTTTGTAGAAAACTTGCGGTTGCTCCAGTACATAGAAGAACCTGACAGCCATTTTCCACTAAGCTTTGAGCAACATCTTGGACATCGGAAATATGGCATTCCACCAAATCGATTTCGTTCGACTCTACTTCACTAATCGCCTGCTCAACCAAAGATCGAAAACCATTAATATTAGGTTTTTTAATATAGGTGACCAAAATATTAATTGGTTTTCGATTAAGCATTTTTTACTCCATTAAAAAACGTTTTATATAGGCGCAGCGCTATGACCGCCATCGACTTTAATTTCGATACCTGTTATGCCCTGACCTGCTTGCGAAGCAAGTAACAGTAAAGGTCCATTTAAGTCATCAAATTCTACAAACTTCCTTGTTGGAATTTTCTTTAAAAGCTGTTGTCCAGATTCGCCAGTTAAATATTCTTCATTAATTTCAGTAATCATATAGCCTGGCGCGATAGCATTTACATTTATACCAAATCTAGCCAGTTCTACTGCCATAACTTCTGTTAAATGGCGTAATCCAGCCTTCGATGCACAGTATGGGCTAACACCAAGGTTGGTAGACTGAGACAGAATTGACGTAATGTTGATGATCGATCCTTTACGATCAGCCTTAATCATATGCTGCACAACTTCTTGTGCACATTGCCAAGGGGCTTTAAGGTTAGTATCTACAATCTTATCCCAATCTTCATCGTTATAGTCTAAGAAACGCTTTGTATCACTCACCCCAGCATTATTAATTAACACATCTACTGTGACTCCTTCAGTTTCTAAAGAACTAAGCATATCTTTCACAGCGGAACGATCATTTACGTCTAATGCAAAGGTATAAACTTGTACGCCAAATTCATTTTTTATATGCGATTCTAATTCTTTCAATCGCTCTAACCGTCTAGCACAAATAACGATATTGGCACCTTCTTTTGCAAATAATTCAGCTATGTGATGCCCTAGACCACTTGAAGCACCCGTAATTAAAATATATTTATCTTTTACATCAAAAATATTCATTCTCTTATCCCTGTTTTATTATGCCTGCTTCCCTAATAGTTTTTTAGCAATGCTCATGCGGTGAACTTCATTTGCACCATCATAAATTCTAAAACCACGTGCATCTTTAAAAATCTTGCAGACTATTGATTCATCCGTCATGGCCTGACCACCTAAAATCTGAACTGACCGATCCACCACACGCCAGATACCTTCAGAGCTAATCACTTTAACCAAGCTTGACTCATAATTTCCTTTCTCACCCAAATCTAAAACCTGCGCACAATAATGAACGGCTAATCGAGTCGTTAAGATATCCATTTCATTGTCGGCAAGCATAAAACCCACACCTTGATGGTCGCCTAATCTCTTACCAAAAGATTGCCGTTCTCGCGCATATTGAGTAGCAATATCATGTGCTCTCCTAGCTTGTCCCAGCCATCTCATGCAATGTGTTAAACGTGCTGGTGCAAGGCGAACTTGAGCATATTTAAAGCCTTTACCAATTTCACCCAAAACATTTTCTTTAGGTATACGTAAGTTCTCAAAGCGTAAAATGCCGTGTCCCCCTGAAAAGCATGAGTCCATAGCATTCATATTTTTTTCTAATATAAAACCTTCAACATTAGTGTCGGTTAAAAACATTGAAGCGGAGCCATCTTCCATTTTTGCCATAATAATTGCAACGCTCGCTCCATCAGCTCCTGTAATTAACCATTTACGACCATTAATAATATAATCATCGCCATCTTCAATTGCTGTTGTTTGAAGCATGGATGGATCCGAGCCAGCTCCCGGCGCCGGTTCCGTCATGGCAAAGCAAGATCTAATTTCTCCAGCTACCAGTTTTCTTAACCATCTTTCTTTTTGTGCATCGTTTGCGACAGCATCTAATAGATGAATATTTCCTTCATCTGGCGCATGAATATTTAAAGCGATTGGACCTAAAGCAGAATATCCTGCTTCTTCGAAAGCTACAGCCTTTTGCAGATGCGACCATCCAAGCCCTCCCATTTCTTGAGTTGCATGGGGAGTGAGCAGTCCCCGACGACGCGCGCGACTCACCAATTCTTGGCGTAAAGCTTCACTAGGGCCATGGCTATCTTGACGAGGATCACTTTCTAATGGAATCACCTCTTGTTGAATAAATTCTCTAACTTTCTGCTGTAGTTCTAATAATTCACTAGATAATGTGATCATGAGCTGAGCTCCTTTAATTTAAAACCTTGCGTCGCGATATAAGTTTCATACACATCATCCATAGCGCTATTAAATAGCTCATTTTTAATCAGATTGTACGGCGTGAAATTTTGAAGCTTGATTCGTTTGCTTATTACCTTTTGATTTTCAATCGTTAGATCAAGAATATTTAAGCAGCCATAATCTTGTTCCTGCGAATAAACATCTTTGAAGTCATGTCCATATACCCAATTAATGAGTATTCGATTTACAATATCGTGTGAAGAAATCAGGATATTTTGGTCTTTTTCTGCTGTTAAAATCATGTTTTCAAACCATGTCAGTACACGAGTAATAAAGAGCGACCAACTTTCGCCTTGTACAAATAATTCAAGGTTATTTTTATGGAACTGATAGGCCTTTTTGATTTCAAGCTCAGCGCGATCCAACGAAATTTCTCTTAAACGCCCCGCTTTAATTTCCCGAATGTCATCAAATGACTGAATGTCTTTAGGCTCGTTTTGATAGCTATTCAAAATCTCTGCGGTCTGTATGGAACGAGGCATGGTAGATGAGTAAATTTTTTCAAAACTAACATCTTGTAGTTGATGAGCAAGCTGTTGTATTTGCTCTATTCCTCGTTCGGATAACTGCGCAAACTTAGGATTAATCGGGTTCTTATCTGCATCAAAATATGAAACGTGCCCATGTCGAACCAAATAAATTCGTAGCCGATATTTATCCATGTTGAGCTGCCTTTGGTTCAGTAATTTTTAACTCTTCCGAATTAAGTGCTTTTAATATCTCAAATGTTTGATCCAATTGTTTACCTTCACGGATATCGCTAATAAACAATTGAATTGCCTCATCAACATCTTTGATTGGAAAAGAAAAATAATCTTGCACAATGCCTGAACGATGCAATGTAGAAATATCCTTTTGCAAAATATAAGCCTGCAAAATTTCTAAACTTCTCATGAGCATTAACAAGTTATATTTCTGACTGTCCGATTGCGGTAAAAGCTCATTCTTAATGACAGCCTGACTGGCTTTAATCAGGTCAATTATTTTTTGCTCGTTCATTCTTTTTCTCCCAATATTTCCAGAATATTTTTTTCAAGGCGGGGAACTAAAAATTCTGTTAAGGCGAGTTCCAGTGATGGAGTATCCATCTCGTTGTTTCGGTCAGACTGCTGCATCGCAATAATTGCCCATCGAACATGAGACAGTACATGCCAAAACTTCATTTCAAATTCAGGGATATAAATATCGGAAATTTCAGCGTAAGCTTTCGCAAAGTCTTTATATGAACCTATTCCCCCAGCTATATTTTCATCTTGACCAAAACGCCAACATTTAGAAGTAAACCACCCTAGGTCTTCTCTCCGATCGCCCCATTGAGTAAATTCCCAATCTAGGATTCCTGAAATCTGATCGTCATTAACCATGATGTTACCAATGCGGTAATCACCATGGACTAAGACCAAATCATCGACTTTTGGAAGATTGTTAAACATCCATTGAATAGCGTACTCAAGGATAGGACGCTGTCTTTTTAAGTGATCCAGTTGCTCTAGAAAACCTGTAAGCTTTTTTTCTAAATACTGATCTTTATCTGGCTTAGGAAGTAGTTTCTCTAATACTTCATCTGATTGAATGGTATGAATTAAGGCAAGTTGCTTGCCAATGTCTTGAGTAATCTTTTTACGTTTTTCTTCTTCTGTAATTCGAACTAATTTATGGCCTTCTGTTACGCCGTCGATTTTTTTCATAATGAAGAAATCACTATTTAAAAAGTTAGGTGACTTCTCAAAATAAAGTGGCTCTGGTACTTTAATGCCAAAGTGATATAACCGATCTAAAAGTAAAAATTCCTGCTCCCGATCTGAACTAGCCTCTACACTAGATTCAGCGTTTTTACGCAGTACTAATGCAAAATCTTCAAATTGAACTAGCCAATTTTCTTGGATAGCTCCACCACTCATTTTTTTTAACTGAATTTCATGAGGGATTAGCCCTAGATTCTGCTGCAATATTGCACTCAATTGCAGGATATGATTTGCATTCATTATTTACTCCTTGTAGCTAATCCTACTGGAGCAAATTACATGCCACTATTTTTACATTTAAATTCAATAACTTGAAAACCAACCATTGTTTCAAATATGAAATCTATTTCATATTTGAAATTTCTTATTCTAGAACTCATTATCTTGCCATTCATCGGCGGTTTTTGAAAAAACCTTGACCTTAAACCTTACTTTAAGCATAGGATGCTCAATAGGTAAACATGAGGAGCCTACAATGCCTAAAGTTTGGAGTTTTCAGCGTTGGTTCATTGCCATTTTTATGGCTTTTCTATCAGTAAGCTATGCAAATGCATCTGATCAAGTACAAAATCAAGAAACGGCTAAAAGCAAAGGTAAAATTTTAGTCGTCATGACAAATCATTCAGCCTATCCGACTCGTTCAGATAAAACTGGCTTATGGCTTACTGAATTAACTCATTTTTATGATGTCGCTAAAGCTGCTGGCTATGACATGGATTTTGTCAGCCCTCAAGGTGGAGTCGTACCACTTGATGAACGTAGTATGAAACCTATTTACGTTGATAAATCAGCTCGAAAACTTTTAGCTGACCGCCAGTTTATGTATCGCTTAAACCACACTTTGGCACCAAGCAATATCAATCCAACACGCTATAAAGCAATTTATTATACGGGTGGACATGGAACAATGTGGGACTTCCCAGATAATAAAGAACTAAAAAATATTAGTGAAAGCATTTATCGCCAAGGCGGTATCGTTTCAGCGGTTTGTCATGGTGTGGGAGGCTTATTACCTCTGGTAGGTGAAGATGGGAAACCACTCATTTCAGGTAGAACTGTTACTGGTTTTGCTAATAAAGAAGAAACTTTATCTGGAATTAAATCTCAAGTTCCATTTTCCTTACAAAATAGCTTAATTAACCATGGTGCTAAATATAAACAAGGCTTTCTTCCATTTACGTCATATGTAGTATCGGATGACAGAATCATTACTGGACAAAACCCTCAATCTAGTAAAGAAATTGCCGAAGCCGTTGTTAAACGCTTAAGTACCCTTAAGTAATTTATTAAAATAGTTAAAAAAAGAGAACCAGAATTTTATATTCTGGTTCTCTTTTTTAATTCATAAAAAATCATATCTTTTATTTTTTAATATTCTAATTTTCTTTTTAAATAAAGTTTAAAATATCGATAAAAATGCTTGACCTTCAACCTTACTTTAATCTTAGCATTAATATATGGTCTATAGGAGGAACATATCAATGTTCAACAAGCTTAATCTACCTCAAACAGTTACTGCATTATCCGTAAGTTTATTATTGAGTTTCTCAGCTCAAGCGGTTGAGACTAATTCAAGTTCTGTACAACAACCCTCAAACTCAAGCACTTCACAGGAAACAACAGTTGTAGAGTTTGGGCCCTATAAAGTTAATGTTCCAAAAGGTGGCTATTACGATCGTTTTCGTATGAACCCAAATCTAGACGAAGTTGCAAAAGATCCTGCCGCTGGAAATATTGACTATTTCCGTACTATTCCCAAAAAACTTGTAGATACCAGAGTTGGTAAAGTATGGTCTCCGAATTTTTATTACCGTACGAGTAATATCCAACTCTTGATACTTGCTCCGATTTCTAAAGTAAAGGCAAAACTCCCTGCTCCACTTGAACCATTACAACCTATTCCAGGCTATGGTTTGGTTTCATTAACATTCTTCTCTTATGCAGTGGGTGATGTCGACCCATATGATGAAGTTTCTGTTGCTGTGGTCGTGCGCCAACCTGGTGCTCATCACTTCAATACCACAGAATTATTAAGTTCAATGCGTAATCATAAATATTATGGCCATGTACTCGCATTACCAGTAAATACAGAAATTGCTCGTGTTCGTGGTGTGTATGGTTACCAATTACCAAAATGGTTAACACCTATTGATATGAAAATTGATGATAAATCAGTTCAAGCTCATATTTATAATACTGATGGTAAACCTGATTTAAGTATAGCTGCACCGTTGCCAGAAATTAAAACCGTGAAACCACAATCTCGTATTGAAACAAAAACTATGTATCAATTGGTAGATGGGAAATGGCACAGCACTTCTGTAGAGTCTAATACTTTGGCATTTGGACAAAAGCTTTTTCCAAAGAATGTTCAAATTGTAAAAAGCGGTGGACCACTGAGTAAATTACTTGATGAATTAGGAGCCAATAAAGTTCTACGTTTTGATGTAGTGAAAGATGCACAATTGGCATTAAATATGCCTGTTCCATATCCATCACTCGATAAATCGACAGCTAAAAAATAATTTTAAAGAGCCCTTTCTACTTATTATGAGAAGAAAGGGCTACGATTATTTCTTTTATATACAATAATATTTTTATATTTTAATTTATTTATAAAAATTCTGGTTACTTTAAATATATTATCTGAAAACAATAAAGTTCTATTCTCTTTTAAATAATATTAGTTAAACCGAATCTTTGAAGATGAATTTTGAGTTAATGTACCAAAATCTAAATCTAATAAAGGTATGACTGCTTCAGGTAAAGCTAAAGCCTCTTTATAAGCGGTCCTTGCTTGAGGTGTTAAATATAAATGATTAAGCTTTTCATCGCTTTTAAAACCAATTGGAAATTGATAATGAAATTTCAAAGGTTTTTCAATATTAAAAGTAAAAATTGGTAATTGTAAGTTACTTTTATCTTTACCATATGTTGCATCTGCTAAAACATATTGATGAACATAATCAATTGAAAAATTAGAAAGCGTTAAACTCTTCAAACTTCCATCTTCTGCAATACGTGAATATACCATCACTGTACCTTTTGCTCGTCCCAGTAAAATTTTCATCTTGGAGCCAATCACAATACTGCTCACAGGATAGTTAAATTTAGTTGGGTTTCCACCAATATTCGGCTCATCAATTGGTGTAGCGGTACCTTTGGCCTCAGCTTTAATCATCAATCGCTCTCAAAAATCTCGTCTTAACGCTTCTGGAGAGGTTAATTGAAATAATCGTTATCATCTTCACGATAGTTCCAGAAATCAGCATCCGCATAGTTAAATAAACGGGCCTGTAGCATACGGTCTGGTGAAGCGCTAATGCCTGGAACCAGATTACTTGGTGCAAAAAAAGGACAGTCAATTTTGGCTGCCCTTTTTTTTAAACTTAACTTCTAATAAATGCTAAAAGATCTTTGTTAATTGTTTCTGCTTCTGTAGTTGGCATTCCATGAGGGAATCCTGGGTAACTAATTAATTTACCGTTTTTAACGAGTTCTGCAGATTTTTTACCAGAAATTTCAAAAGGAACCACCTGATCATCTTCACCATGTAAGATAAGAACTGGAACTTCGATCTTTTTGAGATCTTCAGTAAAATCTGTTTGAGAGAAGGCAACAATTCCATCGTAATGAGCTTTTGCTCCGCCCATCATGCCCTGACGCCACCAATTTAACACCACAGGCTCTGATACTTTCGCTCCTGGTCGGTTATATCCATAGAATGGACCAGCTGGTACGTCATGATAAAATTGTGAACGATTTTTAAAAAGTTGATTTTGAAGGTCATCAAAAACTTCTTTTGGTAAACCATCTGGATTACTTTCAGTTTTTACCATGAGTGGAGGAACAGCACTAATTAAAACGGCTTTAGCTACAGGGTCATTAGGATAACGAGCAACATAATGCGCTACTTCACCACCACCTGTTGAATGCCCTACATGCACCGCGCCTTGCACACCTAAATGCTCAACAACAGCAGCAACGTCATCTGCATAATGGTCCATATCATGACCATCCCAGACTTGAGTTGAACGACCATGACCACGGCGGTCATGAGCAACTACACGAAAACCTTCTTTAAGGAAAAAAAGCATTTGCGCATCCCAGTCATCTGAACTGAGCGGCCAACCATGGTGGAAGAAAATTACAGGAGCATCGCGCGGGCCCCAATCTTTATAAAAAATATCTACGCCGTCTTTTGTTGTGACATATCCCATTTTTGTTTCTCCTGTGTAAAAGTTACACTATCGATTTACTATGTATGCTCTAATTAATTCGTAATAAGTACATGTAAATTTTCAATCCTACCCTCATGGATAGTCATAACATAGTAAGGTTAAAGTTCACTTTAAGGTCAATAGATTTTAGTAAAAACAACGTTTAAAAAGTGTAAAAAAATAATTTCTACAATACTAAAAACTAAGGATTTTCTTTAGACAATCTTGAAAATAATCAGCTCTATCTATTCTTATCAAAAGTTATTTTAAATTCGTTACAACCAGTTTTTAATTCTTAGAAAATAGCATATTGACATTCAAGTGAGCTTTAAACTTATAGTAAACCTACAGGTAGAAAGTTGATATCTGCTTTTAAAGATTATCAGCTACTCAGCCGATCAATTTAAAGGTTAACCAATTATGAATACAAATAAAGCGTTCACTGAAGTTGAATTTGGTCAACAGAAAGTTAAAGTTCCAAAAGGTGGTTACTATGACCGCTTTAGAATGAATCCTGATTTAGATGAAGTTGCAAAAGATCCTGCAGCTGGAAATATAGATTTTTTCCGTAGCATTCCTAAAAAATTAGTTGAATCAAGAGTGGGACCTGTGTGGGCTCCCAACTTTTATTATCGTAGCGGCAATGTGCAAGTTTTGATGCTTGCTCCAATTAAGCTGTTAAAGAAAAAATTACCTTCGCCTCTAGTACCCTTGGAAGCTTTTCCAGGTTATGGACTAGTTGCGCTCACCTTCTTCACTTATTCAGTTTGTGATAATGATCCATACAATGAAGCGTCTGTCGCTATTGTCGTGCGTAAACCTAAAGCTCATGGTCCGCATGCTTTAGAGCTGATTAACTCGATTCGTAAACGTCATTTTTATGCGCACGTATTAGCTTTACCTGTCGACACTGAAATAGCACGTGTACGTGGCGTATATGGTTATCAACTTCCAAAATGGCTAGCTGAAATTGATGTAAAGATTGATAAGAAAAAAGTTGAAGCAACACTTTCAACTTACAACAAATTAGATATCAGCCTAACAACCGCAACTCCGTCATTAAAAAGAGTTAAGTCTGAATCCCGCATGGGTAAAGCCACGATGTTGCATTCAGTCGATGGTGAATGGCATCAAACTCTAGTGCAAACCAATGTTCTCTCGTTTGGTGAAAAACTTTTCCCGCGCAAGGTAAAAGTGACACGCCATGGCGGCCATGTGAGCCAGCTTCTAGATCAGTTGGGCGCATCTACTATTCTTCGTCTCGATGTTATTGAAGATGCTCAGGTCGTATTAAATCTACCGACTAAACTTTAATCATCAGTCAGTTAGCTTAGGATCGTTAAGCTATGTTTTGAGGTTTAAGATGAATACTCTCAATGAAGTAAGCAGCACTTTAAATGCATCAGAGATACTCTCTCGACAACGCAAAGCTTTTTTGAAAGCTGAACCACCAACACTTCAACAGCGTAAAGCAAATCTTGCAAAGCTTCGTGCTGCTGTCATTGAATATCGTAGTGAATTACAAGTTGCTGCAAGTGAAGATTTTGGACACCGTTCATATCATGAAACAGATGTCATGGAACTTGTGGGTATTGTTCAGTCCATCGATTATTTAACGCGTAATTTACGCCGTTTCATGAAGCCAGAAAAGCGTCATGTCAGCTTATTTTATCGCTCGGCTAGTGCTCATATAGAATATCAGCCTAAAGGGGTTATTGGGGTCATGGCTCCTTGGAACTACCCTATTTCTCTTACGCTTATTCCTCTTGCTACAGCGATTGCTGCCGGTAACAGAGCAATGCTTAAACCATCGGAACTCACCCCTCGAACAAGTGAAGTGATCTCACGCATGCTTGCGGCGAACTTTTCTATAGAAGAAGTTGCGGTTGTTTTAGGTGGACCTGAAGTTGGTGCTGAATTTAGTGCACTACCTTTCGATCATCTATTGTTTACAGGAAGCACACCTGTAGGCCGTAAAGTCATGAAAGCAGCAAGTGATAACCTCGTTCCGCTCACTCTTGAATTAGGTGGTAAAAGTCCAGCTATTGTAGGTCGAGGCCACGTAAACTCGAGAACCATGACCAGTATTGCCTATGGAAAATTATCTAATGGTGGACAAACATGTGTTGCTCCAGATTATGCTCTTGTTCATGAAGATGATTTAGAAGCATTTATTGAAGAATACAACGCGACAGTCTCTCGGTTCTATCCAAACGGGCCAGACTGTGATGATTACACTTCAATTGTTAATGAACATCATTATGCTCGTTTACAAGGCTTACTTGATAGTGCAAAACAAAATGGCGCACGAATCATTGAACTAGGAATCAAACCTGAATCGGCAAAGAATCGCGCTCGTACGCTTGTTCCAACACTTGTTGTGGGAGCAAAAGATGATGATGCAATTATGAGAGAAGAAATCTTTGGCCCAATTCTACCCGTGCGTACCTACCGTGATATTGATGAAGTGATTAACTACATCAATGAACGAGACCGACCGCTTGCTCTTTATTATTTTGGCGAAAAAGATGCGGATTGCAAAAAACTGCTACGACGTACGACTTCAGGTAACGTTGGTATTAACAACACCATAATTCATGTGGCACAAGACGATCTACCGTTTGGAGGCATCGGCCCAAGTGGTATGGGGGCTTATCATGGAATTGAAGGTTTTCTTTCTATGAGCCATGCAAAAGGTATCTTTGATCAGGGCCGCTGGAATTTACCAAGCTTCTTACATGCTCCTTTTGGAAAATTCATGGAGTTAGCACTTGCCATCACCTTGGGTAAGAAAAAAGCTCAATCTTAATTATTTTTCATCCTAAGCGGCATTGAGCATTAAGTCTAAATTCCGCTTATTTAACAAACAATATCTAATAAGGAAACAACTTTATGAAATGTATCACTTTTAACGGTGCTGGCGGCCCTGAAGTTATTACAGTTAGTGAAAGACCTATGCCTGAATTAACAGATGATGGGATATTAATTGAAGTTATTGCAGCAGGTATTAACGGTCCAGATGTAATGCAACGCAAAGGTTTGTATGCACCACCGCCGGGTGTGACTGACATTCCTGGTCTAGAAGTTTCCGGAATTGTTAAACAAGTGGGCAAGCAAGTCACTAAGTTTAAAGCTGGAGATGAAGTCTGTGCATTAGTTCCGGGTGGTGGCTATGCTGAATATGTTGTTGCCCATCAAGACAACGTACTCTTTATTCCTGAAGGTCTAACATTAATTGAAGGTGGAATTTTACTAGAAACCTTCATGACAGTTTGGTCACACCTTTTCCAACATGCCAAATTCCGCCCAAACAGTTCAATTTTAATACATGGTGGTACTTCAGGAATTGGTACTACCGCAACGATGTTAACTCGAGCTTTTGGAGCAACCCAAATTTTTACAACCGTATCAAGTAAAGAACATCAAGAGGCGAGTTTAAAAATTGGTGCTGATGTAGCCATAAATTATAATGAAGATGACTTTGTTGAAGTTGTAAAAAAACATACTGATGGTAAAGGTGTGGATTTTGTCTTGGATATTATTGCCGGAGATTACATCCAGCGAAATTATGAAGTCGCTGCAATGAACGGGACAATATTGCAAATAGGTGTGCTTAAAGGGTTAGCGGATAAAGTCAATATTTTTCCAATGTTAGCTAAACGCCTAACTCATACAGGCGCTACCCTACGCTCTCAATCTGCAGAAGCTAAAGCTGAAGTGATGGCAGCACTTCAAGAAAAGGTATGGCCTTTAATTTCAAAAGGACAGATAAAACCCTTATTATACAAAACATTCGATCTTGAAGAAGCTCGCCAAGCTCATGAGTTCCTAGATCAAGGGCAACATGTAGGTAAGTTAGCTTTAATCATCAAGAAATAACAACTGAAAATAAAAAATAAGACTAGTATTAACTGGTCTTATTTTTGCTTAATCAATTTAAATTAAAAGACCTTTTTTACAGACACTGTAAAAGTCGAATCAATCGGATTTGAAACAGGTGCACCTGCCTCACCATTACTATACTTTTTATAGTAGCTATTTTTATCCCATGCTTTTGTATAAGCCAGTCCTGTACTCCAACCATCGCCTAAATCTTTAATGAGTTCGGCTTTAACATCCTGAAAATTAGACTCTGAAAAATTTTTGATTCGCTCATAGCCATAATGAGCCCCAAAAGTCCAAGTGTCATTAATAGGTTGGGTGAAGTTAAGATCTAAATAACTTGAACCTCTAGAACGCTTACCAGCGGGTCCACCCATGGTTTTAGAGTTATAACCGGCATAATCTGGCGTATAGGTAATAAAATATTTAAGACTTAAAGGACCATAACCAATTTGAGGTACGATTTCACCATAGTTATAAGATGTACTGCCCGTTTCAGGCATACTTTTTGCGCCTGGATAGTAATAGTAAAAAACCGACATTCCTAATGAAAATTTATCGATTGTTTTTAAATAGCCTGTATAAACATCCCACTCAACAGAAGCATCCCGAAGATAGTTAGAACTCACACTCGATGCCCAAGTCCCAACAAAAAAGCCATTCGGATTAATATAATCTAGGCCACCTTGCAAGGCAGGTTTGCCCCAAGTTTGTTGGAAACCACGTGAAATATATTGACTAGCAAAAGTAACATTCGCGCTATAAGGAGAGGTTTTTTCTTGTTCTTTTAATTGTTCTGCATGTACAACGCTAGTAGAAATAATAAGTGAAGCTAAACCTAAAATTTTTCTCATCCAATAATTCCTTTTAAATATTACCTATAGGTTTAAAGTTTAAAAATAACATGATATGTCAATTTAAGTCGTATTAAAAAGTTATAAATTCAAATTTCTAGACACATCTTCTTCGCTATAGATCTCTTCAATACAATCTAAAATTTTGGGAATATAAGAACTTTGATCCATGTTGCGCATGGATAGAGAGATTGGACTATAGGCTTCTAAATCTAAGATATTTAAGTAAGTTAAATTTTTCATGCCGATATCACAGGCGCTTTCTGGAATAATACAAATACCTTCGCCGGATGCCACTAACCCCAGTGCCATATGAATTTCTCGCACTTCAGTAAACTTAGCGGGAACAAGCCCTAACTTGGTAAATAAAGCTTGAATAGTGGTCGAAAAATTTGGTTTAGGTGTGGTTGGATAAGAAAAAATAGTCTCATTAATAATTTGGGATAAATAGATTCCTGACTCTTGGAATTCACTTAATGGGTGCTTCTTATGAATCGCGAGTTTTAACTTTTCTTTTCTGAGTAAAAGTCGTTTGATTGCTGGGTCACTAATTGGCAATCGGCCAAAACCTAAATCGATTTTTCCTAACTTTAAAGCTTCGACCTGATCTCGTGTGCCACATTCAATAAGCTCGACATGAATGTCAGGATTTTTTTGTCTAAATAGATAAATGACCTGCGGTAATCGCCCATAAAGAAGTGAACTTACATAACCCACTTTAACCACGTTCTCGACTAGCTTCATTTTTTTAGCCATCGAAGCAGCTTGAGCGGTATGCGTTAAAATTTGAACGGCATGTTGGTAAAAAAACAAACCTGCTTCGGTCACTTTTAATGGACGTGAGCCTTTCACAAACAAATCAATGCCTAGCTCTTCTTCTAGTTTTTTGATTTGACGTGTTAAAGGTGGCTGAGCAATAAAAAGCTTTTCCGCAGCTTTCGTCAGGCTTTGTTCTTCAACAACGGTAACAAAATAACGTAGATGTCTTAATTCCATTAATATACCTTTTTAGTATCTTAAAATACCGTTCTATATCTATTTTAGGCTATTACATTCTTCTATGGTATGTAAACAAGTTTGAAATAGTTGAAACTTCATGTATAGAACCATAGAAACCATACTTGTGGATATTCCAACTATCCGTCCTCACCAGTTGTCTGTAACGACCATGCGTACTCAGACTTTGGTGCTCGTTAAAATTACGACCATGGATGGTATTGTCGGTTGGGGTGAAGCCACCACCATTGGTGGACTGAACTATGGTGAAGAAAGTCCTGAAAGTGTCAAAACTAATATTGATACTTACTTTGCACCATTACTCACATCAGTTAAAGATTTAAACGTTGCACAAACACTCAAATTGATCCGTAAGAATATTAATGGTAACCGTTTTGCGAAATGTGCCATTCAGACTGCCCTACTTGATATTCAGGCAAAACGACTCGGCGTGCCATTAAGCGAAGTTTTAGGTGGACGTCTGCGTAATAGTTTACCTGTACTTTGGACACTCGCGTCTGGCGACACAGAAAAAGATATTGCTGAAGCTCGAAAAATGATTGAGTTAAAACGTCATAACACGTTCAAACTCAAAATCGGCTCACGCCCATTGCAACACGATGTTGACCATGTGATTGCAATTAAAAAAGCACTCGGTGCAGATATTAGTGTACGTGTTGATGTAAATCGTGCATGGTCAGAGCTTGAATGTATTCAAGGTATTCAGCAACTCCAAGATGGTGGAATTGATTTAATTGAACAGCCTTGTGCTATTCAAAATACCGAAGCACTTGCTCGTTTAACACGCCGTTTTGATGTTGCAATTATGGCAGATGAAGCTTTAACAGGCCCTGACAGCGCATACCGTATTGCAAAAAATCATGGTGCAGATGTATTTGCGGTGAAAATTGAACAATCAGGTGGTCTGATCGAAGCATGTGAAGTTGCCAAGATTGCAGGTTTAGCGGGTATCGATCTTTATGGTGGCACCATGCTTGAAGGCCCTGTAGGTAGTATCGCTTCTGCTCATGCGTTTGCGACCTTTGAAACATTAGCGTTTGGCACAGAATTATTTGGTCCGTTATTACTTACCGAAGAAATTTTAAAAGAACCGCTGCGTTATGAAAACTTTGAATTGCACTTGCCAACGGCTCCGGGCTTAGGCATTGAAATTGATGAAGATAAAGTTGAAAAGTTACGTCGTTAAGGCAACAGGATAAGGAGTTTCCCATGTTATTTCATGTACGTATGGATGTGCATATTCCACTTGATATGCCAGCAGACAAAGCAAATGAAATTAAGGCTGTTGAAAAAGCCTATTCGCAAGACTTACAGCGTCAAGGTAAATGGCGCCACATCTGGCGTATTACAGGCCAGTACTCAAACATCAGTATTTTTGATGTCGAGAGCAATGAAGAATTGCACAACATTTTACAGGGTTTACCACTTTATCCTTACATGAACATCGAAGTGATGGCACTCAATCGCCACCCTTCTTCTGTTCGTGATGATGATTCGTAAACCAAAATAATTTTTTAAATGTGATTTCTGAAGTCCATTTAAAACTAAGCATATTTATTCAGAAGGTAACAAGGAACGTGGTAGCAACTATTCGCTAGCAAAACAAAATGCCCGCAGCGCTGCCACCCAAAACCGTATTGCATACTTAAGGAGTTTTAGTATGAACCGTCAACAAATTGATGCGCTTGTAAAACAAATGAATGTCGACACTGCAAAAGGTCAAGTCGATGCACGTGTTCAACAAATTGTGGTGCGCCTTCTCGGGGATTTATTTCAAGCGATCGAAGATTTAGATATCCAACCGTCAGAAGTATGGAAGGGTCTCGAATATTTCACAGATGCAGGTCAAGCAAACGAACTTGGACTTTTGGCTGCTGGTTTAGGTTTAGAGCACTATCTTGATTTACGTGCAGATGAAGCTGATGCCAAAGCTGGTGTTACTGGTGGCACACCTCGTACCATTGAAGGTCCACTTTATGTCGCTGGTGCGCCTGAATCTGTTGGTTTTGCCCGTATGGATGATGGCACTGAATCTGGCAAAATCGATACCTTAATTATTGAAGGTAAAGTAACTGATACTGATGGCAATATCATTGAAAACGCTAAAGTTGAAGTATGGCATGCTAACAGTTTGGGGAACTACTCTTTCTTTGATAAGTCTCAATCTGACTTTAACTTACGCCGTAGTATTTTGACTGATGCAGATGGTAAATATGTTGCATTAACGACTATGCCAGTAGGCTATGGTTGCCCACCAGAAGGCACAACTCAGGCTCTTCTTAACAAATTAGGCCGTCATGGTAACCGTCCATCTCACGTTCACTACTTTGTATCAGCACCGGGTTATCGCAAGCTGACTACTCAATTCAACATTGAGGGTGATGAGTACCTATGGGATGACTTTGCCTTCGCTACTCGTGATGGTTTAGTTGCAACAGCAGTTGATGTGACTGACCCAGCTGAAATTCAACGCCGTGGTTTAGATCACGCTTTCAAACACATCACATTTAACATCGAACTTGTTAAAGATGCTGCTGCTGCACCGTCAACTGAAGTTGAACGCCGTCGCGCTAGCGCTTAATTGAAAGTGTATGTGAGTTAAAAGTTCGCTTTTGACTCACAAAATTTATTCTATTTATTACTACCCTTAAGAATTTAAATAAATTTTTAGCGGTAGTAATACATCACGTTACCTCATGCTCTAAGGTTTCTCACATGATTGACAAAAGTAAGTCCTCACTAAGCGAGGTTCTATCGCAGATTAAAGATGGTGCAACCATTCTGATTGGTGGTTTTGGTACCGCAGGACAACCCGCTGAACTCATTGATGGACTAATTGAACTCGGTGTTAAAGATTTAACTATTGTCAGCAACAATGCCGGTAATGGCGATTACGGTCTGGCGAAACTGCTTAAAGCCGGTTCGGTTAAAAAAGTGATTTGTTCTTTCCCACGTCAGTCCGACTCTTACGTGTTTGATGAATTGTACCGTGCCGGAAAGGTTGAGCTTGAAGTCGTGCCACAAGGCAATCTGGCTTGCCGTATCCAAGCTGCTGGTATGGGATTAGGTGCTGTATTTACCCCAACAGGCTTTGGAACACTTCTAGCTGAAGGTAAGGAAACCCGCGAGATTGATGGTAAAGACTACGTACTTGAATATCCAATCAAGGCTGACTTTGCCTTGATTAAAGCCTACAAGGGCGACCGCTGGGGCAATCTGGTTTACCGTAAATCTGCACGTAACTTTGGTCCGATTATGGCGATGGCTGCTGATGTCACGATTGCTCAGGTTTCAGAAGTTGTGGAGCTAGGTGGATTAGACCCAGAGCACATCATCACCCCAGGTATCTTTGTACAGCACGTTGTACAAGTAGCGCCTGCACAGTAAGCAATAAGGAGAAATAACATGAGCTACCAGAAACTCAGCCGTGACCAGATTGCAAAACGTGTGGCACAAGATATTCCAGATGGTGCCTATGTGAATTTGGGCATCGGTTTACCGACCAAGATTGCAAGCTATTTACCGAATGACAAAGATATTTTTCTTCATTCTGAAAATGGCCTGTTGGCTTTCGGCCCACCGCCAGCGGCAGGTGAAGAAGACCCTGAACTGATTAATGCAGGTAAAGAGTTTGTGACCATGCTCAAAGGCGGCAGCTTTTTCCACCATGGTGATTCATTTGCGATGATGCGTGGTGGTCACCTCGACATTGCCGTGCTTGGCGCATTTCAGGTTGCTTCAAATGGTGACTTGGCGAACTGGCACACAGGTGCACCGGATGCGATTCCTGCTGTTGGTGGTGCAATGGATTTAGCTGTAGGTGCTAAAAAAGTATTTATCACTACCGATCATGTGACCAAACAAGGTGAACCGAAGATTGTGGCTGAGCTCACTTATCCGGTTACAGGTAAACACTGTGTTGATCGTATTTACACCGACCTTTGTGTGATTGACGTGACTAAAGATGGTTTAAAGGTGATTGAGAAAGTTGAAGGTCTTAGTTTTGATGAGTTACAGGCTTTAACGGGTGCAACTTTGATTGATGCGACTCAAGGGTAAGGTTTGAATAGCAAAGCCCTAATAGCCAGTGCTACTACCATCATTGCCTGTAAATGATAGTGATCTTCGAAAGCCCTTTGTATAGGCAATACCTTACTTTTGAAAGGTCAAAAGTAACAAAAACCTTTGTTACTCAGACACAACTTCCCTGTTGTGCTGAGCAATGAGGCGACATCCATGTCGCCAACGCGAAACACTGAATGGAACTCTTTGAATACGGTTCTTGCTTATTAATTTAGATTTTACCGTAATTTACTATCGTGACAGGCGACATGGATGTCGCCCGTTGGACAGGGAGGCATGGAAGCCTCCTCTGTTCAACAAAGGTTTTTGGTTACTTTTTTAAAAAAGTGACAAGAATTAGCTACTGGCATTTGACTCAACACGATAAGACTCCGTCATGACTACTTTGAATTTAGTAACCATGATCAGCACTAGCAAATGCTGAAAAGTCTAACGATGTAGCAATGACAGCAACAGATCTCAAAATGGAAATGTAAGAATGAAAAACGCTTATATCATCGATGCCATCCGTACCCCATTCGGCCGTTATGCCGGTGGCCTTGCTCCTGTCCGTGCCGATGACCTTGGTGCTGTGCCGATTAAAGCACTTATGCAGCGTAATCCGAGTGTAGATTGGGAACAGGTCGATGATGTGATCTATGGCTGTGCCAACCAAGCCGGTGAAGACAACCGCAATGTCGGTCGTATGTCGGCACTGCTTGCAGGTTTACCGTATCAGGTGCCGGCAACCACCATTAACCGTTTGTGTGGTTCTTCACTCGATGCCATTGCCATTGCTGCCCGTGCTATTAAAGCCGGTGAAGCCAATTTGGTAATTGCAGGCGGTGTGGAAAGTATGAGCCGTGCACCTTATGTAATGGGTAAGTCAGACACCGCTTTTGGTCGTAGCCAGAAGATTGAAGACACCACCATGGGATGGCGTTTCATTAACCCTAAACTTAAAGAATTGTATGGTGTAGACACCATGCCCCAGACTGCCGAAAACGTGGCTGAACAGTTTAACGTTAATCGTGCAGATCAGGACCAGTTTGCCTTGGTGAGCCAACAACGCACCGCAAGCGCGCAAGCCAAAGGCTTTTTTTCTAAAGAAATTGTGGCAGTTGAAATCCCTCAGCGTAAGGGTGACGCTGTTGTAATTGATACTGATGAGCATCCACGTGCATCAACGACCCTCGAAGGTTTAAGCAAACTGAAACCAGTTGTAAAAGCAGAGGGAACAGTCACTGCGGGTAATGCTTCAGGTATTAACGATGGTGCAGCAGCATTGCTTATTGCTTCTGATGAAGCCGTGCAAAGCTACAACTTAAAACCACGTGCCAAGATCATTGCTTCAACAGCTGTGGGTGTAGAACCGCGCATTATGGGCTTTGCTCCGGCACCAGCCATTAAAAAATTATTTAAACAAGCCAATCTGACTTTAGATCAGATGGATGTAATTGAGCTCAATGAAGCATTTGCTGCACAGGCTTTGGCCGTGACTCGTGATTTAGGGTTGCCAGACGATAGCAACAAGGTAAATCCAAATGGTGGTGCGATTGCTTTGGGTCATCCACTTGGTGCATCAGGTGCACGCCTAGTCACCACAGCCTTAAACCAGCTTGAACAAATAGGTGGTCGTTATGCCTTATGTTCGATGTGTATTGGTGTAGGTCAAGGAATTGCACTGATTATTGAACGTGTTGAAGCACTTTAAGGAAAAACAAATGCCATCTTTTCAATCTGCCGATGCACAAATTAACTATCAAACCTTTGGCGAGCCATCTTCCCCTGCTCTGGTGTTTTCCAATTCTTTGGGCACCAATTATGGCATGTGGCAAAAACAGTTTAATGAGTTAAAAGATCAATTTTTTGTGATCTGCTATGACACCCGTGGTCACGGTTCATCCTCTACGCCTGACGGCCCATATACGGTAGAGCAACTAGGTGAAGATGTTGTCCGTTTACTCGACCACCTGCATATTAGCAAAGCTGCTTTTTGTGGAATTTCCATGGGAGGTTTAACAGGCCAATGGCTGGCGATTCACTACCCAGACCGTTTTAGTCATGTGGTTGTGGCAAATACTGCCGCTAAAATCGGACAAGAACAAGCATGGCTTGACCGTGCAAAATTAGTACGTGAGCAAGGTTTACAACCGATCGCAGCTACAGCAGCTTCGCGATGGTTTACAGATCCCTTTATCCAAAGTCATGCTTCAATTGTCAACAACCTGTGTAACGACTTAAGTGCTGGCAGCGCAATGGGTTATGCCAATTGTTGTGAGGCTTTGGCTAAAGCGGATGTTCGTGAGCAGTTAAAAGACATCAAAATTTCTGTATTAGTGATTGCTGGAACCCAAGACCCTGTAACCACGATTGCAGATGGTGAGTTTATGCAGCAACGTATTCCGCAATCAAAACTTGCAGAAATAGATGCATCTCATATTTCAAATGTAGAGCAACCAGAAGCTTTTAATAAAATTTTAAAAGATTTTTTATTAGGTTAATTTAATAATTCAAAAGAAATGGCCTATAAAGGCCATTTTTTATATCTGGATTTTAAAGTTAATACCGAATCATGACTGATTTTAATTCGGTGTAATCTTCAATAAATGCATCTGAAAATTCTCTGCCAATTCCCGAAGCTTTCACACCACCAAAAGGAACAGATGGGTCCAAGAATGTATGCATATTGACCCACAAGGTTCCTGCTTCAATTTTAGGAATTAACCGCAAGGCTTTAGACAAGTCATTTGTCCAAATACTTGCGGTTAAACCAAAGCGTGACTGGTTCATAAGCTGAATAAACTCTTCATCAGTTTCAAATGACATTACCCCCACCACTGGACCAAAGGTTTCTTCTGAAAATAAAGGATCATCCGTATTTTTAAAGGAAATTAAAGTCGGCTGTACAAAATACCCAGTCTGATCTAAAGCCTCACCACCAGCAATAATCTGGTTATTGGCTTTTGCCATATCTAAATAATGTTTTACTTTATGAAAATGTGGTTGATTAGAAAGTGGTCCGAACATACTTCCCTCATCCATAGCCGATCCAATTTTGAACTGCGAAAGTGCTTTAGAAAGTTTCTCGACTAATTCATCGTATTTTGTGTGGTGTACAAAAAACCGTTCTGGCGATGCGCAAACTTGACCTTGATGCACAAAAGTTGCTTGTAGTAAAGTCGGTAATATCTCATCAATATTTGCATCAGCCAAAACAGCTATGGCATTTTTACCACCGAGCTCCAGACTTACACGGGTTAAATTGCTGTTCATCGCGAGTTTACCAATCGCAATACCTGTTGGTACGGAACCTGTAAACGAGACTTTCTTAACGTGTGGCGACTCAATTAAATATTGTCCTGTATCGCCCTTACCCGTAACGACATTAATTACACCGGCTGGGATACCTGCCTCAATGGCAAGTTCAGCTAAACGTAATAAAGATAAGCTGGCAAACTCACTTGGTTTAAGCACAATGGTACAGCCAGTTGTTAAAGCTGAGCCGATTTTCCAAACTCCAATCATGAGTGAAAAATTCCAAGGCACAATCCCTGCAACCACACCAATCGGTTGTCTTAAAGTAAAGGCCGTATATTTTTCACCTTGCATAGAAGGAATAGAGGGTTGCATGGTTTGACCATTAATTTTGGTTGCCCAACCAGCAAAATATCTTAAGAAAATAACAGATTGTGCGACTTCAAGATGACGAGAAATATTAATGAGTTTTCCGGTAGACAACGACTCAAGCTGTGCAAGTTCTTCACCATATTGCTCAATTAGGTCTGCTAGCTTGTTCAGTTTAACGCCACGTTCATACGGCGTCGTTTCAGCCCAAGCATTTTGAAAAGCATATTCAGCACTTTTCACCGCATTTTCGACATCTTGTTGATTGCCCATACTAATTTGAGCAACAACTTGTTCAGTGGATGGATTTACAATATCGACTTTATCTAAATGCTCGGCAGCAACTAACTTTCCATCAATAAAATGTCCATGTTGACGCGCCATAAATTGCTGTACGCTTTCTAAAATCTGAACTTCACTCATTTTCTTTTCCTCTTTTCATTTCTAAATATTGATATGACAGCAACTAGGCAACCTGATTCAAAATAAAGTCTGCACCACGTTCACCAATCATGATGGCAATTGCGTTGGTGTTCCCGCTTGGAACTTGTGGGCAAATAGAACAATCCACCACACGCAAGTTTTTAAAACCATGGACTTTTAGGGTCTGATCTGTGACCGAATCTTGCGGAGCATTGCCCATTTTGCAGCTACCTGCGGGGTGATAGACCGTTTTAATGTTCTGACGCATCCATTTATCAATCGCTTCAATGTCATCGGGGGCAGTATTTGCAGGTTCAATCACTTCTTTAACAATTGCTTTCAATGCCGGTTGTTGTAATAGGCGAAGTCCGGCTTGTACTGCACGGATATTGGCGTCAATATCTTCTTGATGACCTAAATAATTAGGGTCAATGATAGGTAAAGCTTTTGGATCTTTACTACTTAAACGTAAAGTTCCGCGTGCTTTTGGCTGTACATGTCCAACTTTAATGGTAAGTCCATGTGCCTGAGCCACTGCTTTTTCACCTGGCGTATTATCAAAATTATCCAGTACAGGTAAAAAATGAAACTGAACATCGGGGCGACCATTGTTGTTGGTGTCAATAAAACCACCACCCTCTAAAATATTGGTGGTTAGCAACCCTGAACGAGTAAAACGCCATTGTAAAAAGTGCCTTACTGCTTTTAAACCTTGGTCTTCACCGAGCAAGCTATTATTGGTTGTTACTGTTGCATTGACTGACATGTGCAAATGATCATGAAAGTTTTCCCCTACAGGTAAATCACGAATACATTCAATGCCGAGTTCATCTAAATGCTGTTTTGGCCCAATTCCCGAAAGTAATAAAACCTTAGGGCTACCAATTGCACCAGCACTGAGAATGACTTCTTTTTGAACCTGTACAGTAATCGGTGATTTTTCGCCAACGCTATAAGTCACCCCAGTGACTTGATCACCTTGGGTTTCAATTTTATGAACCAATGCATCAGTAATCACTGTGAGATCTGGATGGTTTTCGACTGACTTTAAATAGGTTTTTGATGTACTGGCACGTGAACCATTTTGAGTGGTAGTTTGATAAAACCCTACGCCTGCCTGATCCCAACCATTAATATCGTTAACATAGTTCATCCCCATTTGCTGACCCGCCTGAATACAAGCTAGGGTTAAAGGATGGCGATAGCGATTTTCACTGACAGGTAAAATGCCATCTTGTCCGTGATACTCACCAGCAAGGCTTTCATTTTTTTCTGACTTTTTAAAAAATGGCAGTACATGTTGATAAGACCACTGATTGCATCCCCATTCTGAAGCCCATAAATCATAATCCTGACGTTGACCTCGGCAATAGATCATCCCGTTAACCGAGCTGCCACCACCCAACACTTTTCCTTGTGCAAGGATCATTTCACGATGATTACAATATTTTTGCGGAACGGTCATGTATTGCCATGATTTTTGCTGGAATACTTTAACCACCGTTGCAGGTATGGTATGAAACATACTGCTATCTCGGCTTCCTGCTTCTAATACAAGAACTCGTCCTGCCTTGGCCTGTAACAGCCGAGTTGCAACTACACAACCCGCAGAGCCTGCGCCAATCACGATATAGTCATATTGTTTATCCATCTGATTTTATCCTCACTTTATTTTTGTGAATGCACCGCCAATAAATACGGTCTCCTTCGCGCCAATTTAATAGATGTATTGCAGAATCAACTGCCCATACACATTGGTTTTGTCATCGTAGTTTTGAGTACCGTCACTATGGATATCGTGTTTCGGTTTATAGAGTCCGACTAAGGGAATAATGTTGAGCTTTTTATTGAGCGACCAAACCGAAAAAACGTCCAGCTCATGTCCATCTAGATTAGCTAAAGACTTATTGACTGTTTTAAACTTATAGGCCAAAGCGCCCAACATAAAATTTTCCTTCAAGTTCATACTGTAAGAGACTTGATGAATATCTGCATTTTTATTGAATGGACCAGCATAGTTTCCGGCGACTTCTCCTTGAAACCATGTGCCAAACCCGACCGTATTTCCATAAAACATCGGGTCATATTGGTCTGAAAAGTGACTAAAGCGGTAGCCTAATGAAGGCGTATATTTTGAAGATAAAAAGTTATAGTTCAGCCCTAAATAGCCCGCATTTTCTTGACTATCTTTTTTGTCTTGAACAACAAACTCAGACTTTATTTGTAGTTCCGGTAAGGGTTGATAGTTCAAACGTAAAGCATAATTTTTAAGATCTTGTCGTCCTGAAATATGTTCAGAATCTTCAAGGTCTAATACATTTAAATAGGTAAACCCAACGCCCTTATCTTTAAGCTGATACATCAGATCAGTCACAAAAAGCTCAGGTGAAAATTGTGCTTTATTGTCTGACTTTAAATAAGCCAGTTTTAGCGTTGTATTTTTTTGAAGTTTGTATTGAAGCAGACTAGTAAAATCAAAGCTTCGACGCGCTGCCAGATAATATGCCCCGCCGCGATCGAGTGTGCCATCCACAGGAGCTTTACCAAGATTTAGTGCATCACCTGCAATAAAAAAACCATCGCCAATCATGATATTTTGTCGACCAATACTTAAATCATAAGTCGTTAACTCATCTTTATGGGTACCGTCTTTAAAGCCAATGATCCATTCATTCACATCGGTTTTATGTTCTTTGCCATTAGTATTTTGGCCAGCATCACCATCGCCAAATGTTGCCGAGCTAATACCGCTCAAGCTTGCATATAGTTGACTGTTTTGAAAGGTGTATTGCCCTTTAGCACCATATTTAAGATGACCTTCTTGCCAATTGACTCTTTCATTAGCTAGGTTTTCACCGTTATAGCTTTTACCGCTACTAAAAGCTCCAAAAGTTGCTTCAAGAGTTGGGTTAATTTCAAACTCGCCTGCATGTCCAGTTGAAAAAAATGAGACAAAGAGAGTCCCTCTCATAACTTGAGAAAGTAGAGTTTTCATACAAAATCCTTTTTTGTGAATGGTCTACCAGGCGCTCAAGAATGGGGAACTTGCTCGTTACCCATTCTAGTTAATGTGCGTCTTTAGTGATGGTCATGCTGCGGTTTTTGCTCTTCTTCACCCAAGTTTAAAGTCGGAGTGTTGTCAAAGAAGTTCCACGGTTTGATTAAGGTGTAGACCCATTCTGTTGGCATGATTGGCCATTCTTCAGCACGTGCCACATGCGTTGTGCCTGTTGTCATCCAGACCACAAGGTCTTTATTTTCAATATTTTCATTATTGCTAATGAACTGACCCAAGCCTGTATCATGAGTCGAACGGTTTGAATACTTCCCTTCAGGATAGCGCTCATCTGGATTGTACTGCGTCACCCAAATTTGCTTATCCATAAAGTTCAAACGTTTAAATAACCATTCATCTTTTGCAAAATTGGCACCCTTCGCCACTGGGTGTGTTCCACCAGCAAACGGAATAATTTGATAAGAAACCGGATTACCTAGTTTATTTTCCTTGTTAAAGTTAGTGAGTAACCGAATGGTGGAAGGATCGAATTTTTCAGCTGCATTTTGCTCATTGGTAATGACTTTATTGTCAATCTGCATCGAGCTTGTACGCACACCGCCTTTATCACTGGTTTTCACCACAGGGTCCATATGCATAAAGCTGTTGTTTTCCCCATCTATATCCATATCTAGGCGGAAGTTATAAATGTGTTGATGGGTTGTCCCAACAATATTATGGTCAATTAAAGTTCCATATTTGGTGTCTTCTTTGGCGGTACTGTCATGCATGGTGCGTGATTTAACGCCTTTAACAGCTTCAATACCCGTTGCACCGGCATTAATTCCAATTACACCATTTTGGGCAAATACCCAGTCAAACATATAATCATAGTTACCGACTGTACTAATCCAGCGCACCACAAGTTCACGGCGGGCTTCACTGGCATCTTGATTGCCAAAAATTTCGTGATGTTTATATTCAGGTCCAGCATACCGCTCAAAAATGGCAATCGCATTTGGAATGACTTGTGGTTGGCCTTTATAATCTGCGATCACGGCATCAAGTAAAACTGCATTTTCAGGTGCATCGGTGCCTGATTGAATGGATGAGGTCAGCGTACCCATACCATATTCGCCAGAATCTAAATAAGACTTAAAGTACCAACCAATGTCAGGGTCGCCATATGGCACCACCATTCCACCTAGGTTACCCTCATACATGACTTTGCGTTTCACACCTTTGTCTTTATAAGTCACGGTTGAAAGCTGTAGACCAACACGAGAGTCTAACGCGACATGGAAACACCAATTACCCCAGTGTACGGTTTGACCTGTAATGGTAAAGTTCTTACCTTCGGGTTCAGTAATATTGAGTGGTTTTGTCTTGTTTGCTACTGGCTTATCCGACATATAAGGTCGATTTGCCATTGGTACAGGAATGAGCGCGCCTTCTTCAATCTTAATAATTTTTTCTTTATCTAAATCGACTACAGCCACCAAGTTTTCAATAGGATGTGCCCAGTAGTTACCATCCCCAACATCGAGATACGCTACAACTTTTAGTATATTGAGTTGTTTATCTAAACCATCTTTACCGCCAAAATATCCAACAGTTAGTGGTGTCGCAATCACTTTTTTCACGTCAGTAATGCCACGTTTGCGTAATGCATCTTGATATTCTTTACTCGTCTCAACTACACGTTGTACGGTTTCGAAGTTATCTAGCAGTACCATTCCATGGGTATCTTTAAGTACATTCCATTTTGTGACTTGTTGAGTGTTAAGATTCACTTCACCTTCAATCGCCTGATTGCCTTTTAACAAAATAAAAGAGGCGATGCGGTCTTCTTTAAATTCTTTATGGTTAATAAAGAAATCCCAAACCTTGGCTTTTTCTGGTTCTTTAAGTTTTAACTCGGCAAAACGCATATTTTTATAAGCGTATTTTGAGCGATTAATCACATCAAATGTCTTTTTGATTTCGTCAGAATTTAAACTGTTGAGTGGATGAAACGTATTTTCAACTTTAAAAGTTTGATCTAAACCGGACTGGAATACTTCATTAAAAAAATCTTTTCCAATAACAGGTTTACCGTCTTTCATTAATAAAGGCACGCTGAGCTTGAAAGGTTTGCCATTCACTAAAACCTGACCTGAATTAGGTTTGGCTCGTACCACCATAGAACCCTTGGTAATCATATAAGTGTTGGTAAAATCATCTTTGACAACTTTGGCACCCTGCTCATTCATGTTTTGATAAAGCGATACCATTTCGGCATGTCCACCATGCGCATAAGCTTGAGTATTGAGCCCCCAAAAGCTCGCAGCGATTGATAAATTAAGCGCCAATATTTTTTGTATATCATTCAATAATCGTTGTTTACGCATGGTTTTCATCCTTTTCATCTATCCCTGAACTATCTGAATCAGACAGTTAAAATGCACTTTCCGATGTGTGAAATTTCTTAGATCAACTTAATTATTTTGTGATTATTAAGCTTATCTAACCTGTTCTAATTAATTTAATTTCAACACACTTGCATGGGGCTAGCTTGTTCAAGAATGACCTAGAACTTGTCTAAAAATGACATCAAAAGAATAAAGATTTACACCGATATACCCTCTCTAAATTCTTTAGGAGAAATACCGTAAGTCTTTTTGAAGATTTTTGAAAAATGAGCGCCGTCCCAAAAACCCCACTTCAAGGCAATCTGGGTAATTGAGCTTTGTTTGTTTCTTTTATCGAGTAAATCTGCTTTGACTTTTTCTAAACGTTTGAGCTGGATATATTTGTTAATTGATAAGTTTTCTTGCAGAAATAACCGGTAGAGATGTCGTAGTGATACACCAATATGCTCTGCAATTAATTTAGGGGTTAAATCTGGTTTTGCTAAGTTTTCAATAATATATCGCTCAGCCTTTTCCATTAGGTTATTTGAGCTATTAATATTTTTATAATTAATAGTCGGTTTGATTAAGGCAATTAGTGCATCTTCAAAAGCATTACCATCTTCGGTGGCATACCAAAGTTTGATGTTTTCAGGAGACATATTTTTCAAAATATTTTTAAGTAAAAAACCACTCATATTTTGCGTAATAAGTTTTCCAAAGTATTCGGTACTGATATTTTCTTTCAGTAATTTTTCACGCGATAGATGTACTGAAATCTGGCTGACTAAGCCTTGCGGATACATCGAAATGGTTTCGACCGGATCGACCAAAACAATATCACCTTCATTCAAGCTTAGAGTTTCATTTTTATACTCAAGCAGCATTTTCCCCGAATACTGCAAAATCAAAAAACAAAAACGATTATTCACTCGGTCGATTTCATCGGCTTTTCGGACAATTTTATTGGCATTGTTTTTGATAAAAGCAATTTCGGTATCACCCAATAAAAAGCACTGAACTTCACCAATGAATAAATTACGGGTTCCGTCAAAATCGGTTTCAAAATTGCCACACACACTTTTAATATGGTGCGTCCATGTGAGTAATGCATCACTTACATATTGGTTCATCCCTTACCTCTCTATACGCGTCCCACTGCTCAAGACTTCTCTTTTGCTGTGGTTCACTGTCTTGGCTTATTTGCAATCATGTTTTATTGATAAACAAATTGTGTGCCAAAAATCCCTTGTCCATGGAATTCTTTTGATGATAGTCAGCTAGATGTAAAAAAGCTGATAAATCAATTTAATTTATCAGCTTAATGGGGCTTATGCTACACCAGCAAAGTCTCGCAGCATGGTAATAAAAATATCCTTTTGCTCATCAGAATATTTTTTAAAGACTTCATTTTGGTGGCTGTCGGCAATATCAAATAAATACTGCGCCGTTTGTTTACCTTTTTCGGTCAGTGCATACAAATTATCGTGATCGACCAATAAGCCTTCAAATTTTAAAATTTCAGCCGATCTTTCAACTTCCTGCATTGGCATCGCAATATCTCGAGGTAAATCTTCTTTACTTGAAGCGGTACCACTGGCCAAAACGAGCAAGAGACGTGATTCACTGGTACGGAACCCAGAAGCCATTTGTTTAGGAATATAGTCGGTTTGATAAGCTTTAAAAGCACGGCTCATCAAGTAGCAGACATTGTTATATAAATGCCCATAATGTGTTTGGTCTACGCCGTTTTCTTCAGTTTGTTTAACTTGAAGACTTGGATGCGGCATGACACAAGAATATGCACCTTGATGATAAACCAACGGGCTTCGACCTTGGTCATGGAAACGAACCACTTTACCAATAATAATCCAGTGGTCACCACCTTCAATCACTTGATAACGTTCGCACTCAAACACCGCAGAACAATTTTCTAAAATGGGCGTGCTTCCTGCACCAAGTTGAAAATTGGTGTCTGCAAATTTATCAATATTGCGTCTAGAGAACTTATTAGATAGCTCAATTTGCGTGCCTGATAAAATATTGACTGCAAAATGTGTTGCTTGCTCAAATACTGAAAAACTTGAAGATTTTTTATCAATACTCCACAAAATAAGCGGTGGGTCGAGCGACACCGAGTTAAAACTATTTGCGGTTACACCGACTTTCTCACCTTGTGCATTTTGTGCAGTAACAATGGTAACGCCTGTTGCAAAATTTCCTAATGCTCGTCGGAACTGTAGTGGATCGACCGTAAACTCATCTATTTGTTGTAATACATTCATCATCTTTCTCCTAAACCTTCTCTTACATCCATATAAATCGCGAGAACATTAGATATCTAAAACTAATCTCGGTGTTTTAGAACGCGAACAGCACACCAATATTTGTTCATTGCTGGCTTTTTCTTCATCAGTAAAATAAACATCTCGATGATCAGGTTCACCTTCAATCACATCGCACATGCAAGTTCCGCATACGCCTTGCTCACAAGACATTTCAATGTCGATGCCTTCTTTAGCCAAAGCCTGCAAAATGGTTTCGCCTGCTTCAACCAGAATAATTTTTCCGCTACGCTCAGCCACCACCTCAAATGAATCTCCAGAAGTATCAGTTTCAACTTGGAAATATTCTTTGTGGATTTGCTGCTCAGGAAAATTGTGAGTCGTGGCAAGATTAATCACCCAGTCCATAAAACCGATAGGTCCACACGTGTAAATATGGCTTTCAAGATCAATATTTTTAATGGCAGATTCAAAAAACGCTCTGTGGCTTGCACCTTCAGATTTAAAATGGAAAGTTGTATATTTTGCTAACTCACCATTTTTAATTTCATCAACAAAAGCACAGTGTTCAGGGCTAGCGCCGCAGTAATGAAGCTCAAATGATGACCCTTCATGTGCAAGTTGATAGGCCATCGTGATTAATGGCGTAATCCCGATTCCACCGCCAATCAACACACTGTGCTTGGCTTTTAAAAGTGGAAATAAGTTTTTTGGTTCACTGACCTGAATTTGCATGCCATCTTTAATTTCATCAAAAGCCGAGACTGAGCCACCACGTGATTCAGGGTCACGCAAAATTCCCAGCCGAAACTTACCTTCGTCATTTGGATTTTGGCAAAGTGAGTATTGGCGCACCATACCATTTGGTAGGTGCACATCAATATGCGCAC
Source organism: Acinetobacter sp. XH1741 (assembly GCF_041021895.1). NCBI lineage: Bacteria > Pseudomonadati > Pseudomonadota > Gammaproteobacteria > Moraxellales > Moraxellaceae > Acinetobacter > Acinetobacter chenhuanii. Next base: position 2,250,810 of record NZ_CP157428.1, on the reverse strand, counting down.
CCGCTTCAACCTTTGGCAATGCAGCAGAAGTTGCAGATTCAAATTCCATGACTGCAATATTTCCACCTTCCACATGGCGATTTTTAACGACAACATCATAAAGTGTAGTCATGATTTAACTCCCTTTTCATGCGTAAGCTCATGGCTTAACGCATGAATAAACCACCGTTAATATCCCATGTTGCACCAGTCACAAACCCCGCATTTGGACTCGCAAGTAAGCCACACGTTTCGGCAATAAAATGCATACTTCCTAAGGCTTTAACCGGAATATTTTGGATGAACTGTTCCATTTTTTCGTCTGGCACTACACTATGAACAATCGGTGACTCCATCGGTCCCGGTGCAACCGCATTGACCGTTACCCCTTTTGCCGCAAACTCTTTGGCAAAGATTTTGGTTAACGTCACAATGGCACCTTTGGTTGCTGCATAGTGCGCACCCGTTGCAGTACCACCATTTTGTCCCGCTAAAGACGCCATATTAATGATGCGTCCATAGCCCTTTTTAGCCATATATTGGCCAATAATTTGACAAGCTTGAAAGGTACCGCGTTGGTTGACTTGGGTCACCCAATCAAAGTCCGCTGCGGTAATTTCTAATACTGGCGTTGCTTTGGTGACGGTGGCATTGTTAATCAACACATCAAGTTTAGAAAACTTCTCTTCAATCCACTGCACCGCCGCATGAAAATCTGCTTCGACAGAAATATCTAATTTCAAGGGAAACATATTTTGGGCATACTGACTTTGTGCCTTGGCATTTTCGGCTTTTTCCAGCGTACTGGCTGACAAAATCACTTGATGGCCTTGGCTCGCAAAATATTCTGCAATGACATTACCGAGTCCAGAAGCAGCCCCTGTCACTAAAACAACCTGTATCATGTTACTGCTCCTAAAGAATGTAGCTAATACCGGCTAAGGTATCGGTCGAATTAACCAAATTAATGATTTTACGGTTAATCTTAAAACCTGTAGTCGCATCACGAGTCAAATGGTAAGTAATATCTGCGGTGTAATGCTTGAGGTTTTCTTTACGGAATTCACGTAAGTTTTGAGCACAACGTAAAATGATTTCATCATCTTGGTCTTGAACAATGCGTACACGAGAGACACTACGCACAGTATTTGCTTTCGGTGCTGTAGAAATCGCTTCACCATTTTCTAGACGTTCTACACGTAAAGTACGCATATGATTATCGTCATAGGCATAATTTAAGTTGTTTTCGTAGTCCGTAAGATTTGGGTCAATAGGAATAATATAAACACCCTTTTCATTCCATAAATTGAGCCATTCACGGTATTCGCTGTGGTCTAACATGTCAGCTTCAGCCCAGATGAAAGCAGTGACTTCATTTAATAATTGCAGATTCATATTCATTGCTCTCTCCTTAAGCCGTCATCATCTTTTTCCACTGCTGATAGGCAGCACGCATACCTGTTTCAGCACTGACATCACTTTTTAAACCATCTTCGGTTTTGACTTCACCTGGTAAACCACGGTTCAACATGATCCATAAATTATTACCAGCATTGGCGCCGTGTTGTACGCGCTCCCAAGCTTCTGAGTCATCTGGCGTACCAAAGCCAAATGGGCCTTGGAAATGTTCATGCAAACGTAAGCGATATTGGTTGGCAATTTGCGGACCACCATCCATCGTAATTACCGAGTGATGAATTTCTGTTTCAGCAACTGAAATTGGCTGTAACACACGAAAGAACGCCATCGAACATGCAATATTCGGGAATAAATTTAAGTTAAAGCCAGAACCACCGACTGCACGAACAATACGGCGTACTTCTAATTCTTCATGACCTTCATCACGCAGTGCTTGAGCCAAGTCTTCAAAACGCTCTTGAATTGGTCGCTCCATTAAGTCTTCTTCTAAATCGACTAGATCAGGAATCATCACCATCACACTGTGACCATTTCCTAAATCTTCAACAAAACCCGGTTGGTTTTCGAAGTTAAAGAGTTCTTCTGTCTTTTCATCGACAGAACTTAAGAATGACTTGTGTACCAACGGGAAGTGATATGCATCGGTGGTATTTTCAAGCTGGATTTTCCAGTTACCCGGAAAACGGAAACGGTGTTCACCCAATACCTTAATTGGATAACCCGCACCTTGTTTCATAAACAGGTCAATCCATTTTTTTGCTGGCCCAAGGAACTCTTCAAGCGGTTGAATGTCTTCTTTAAATGAAGCGAAGATCATGCCGTTATATTCTTCTACGCGTAGGCTCACCAACGGTAATTCAGACTTATCTAAACAATCACCATAACTTTCCGGAGATGGTACACCACGTAAACTACCATCAAGTGCATAACTCCAACCATGATACGGACATACAAAACTGTTGGTTTTTCCTTTTTTATGTTCACATACAGTTGCTGCACGATGACGGCAACGGTTTAAAAGTACATGGACTTTCTTTTTACGGTCACGCACCACAACCACAGGCTGTTTACCAATATTAATCGTTTTATAGCTTCCGCCTTCCGGAATTTCGCTCGCATGTGCAACCCACACCCAAGTGCTATAAAAGATTTTTTCCATTTCTTCATCAAAAATGCGTTCATCTTTATAAAGAGAAGTATGAGCACGGTCACTTTGAACCAAAGCATCGTAATCAATGCCAATGTTATGCGTTGGGATAATACTGTTCATATCAATAGTCCTTTTAAATATGTCCTGGGTCATTCCTGGGAAGGTACCGGCAATTCGGCTTCACTGTGCCAATGCGATACGGGACGACTGAAAATATTCTGTGTTTGGAAATGTTTAATTTTCCATGTTCCATCTGCTTGCTTTTGAAACTTCACATTGAGTTTTGCTGTATTTAAATGACTACGACCATCTTTAAAGGTTGAAGTCTGCAACATCAGCCATGAAGCATTTGCATAGCCTTGGTTTACATAAATTTGTTCTGAATTTACAAAGTGTGCATTCATGACAAAGTGAGATTCTTTTTGGGTATAGCTTTTAAACATGTCGTAAATCGACTGCCAAGAATCATAACGACCAAAGGATTTGGCATATTTCTCACCAACACCTTCCCAAATACAGTCTCGATCAAAAAGATTCATCAGCTCATCAAGGTCTGTATTTGCATTAAGCTCGTCGCAGATTTCCATATAACGGTTCAGGCAGTTGCGAATGGCGTTATGCGCTTCTAACTGCTCTAGCCGCTCTATAATTTCTGCCATATTCACTTTGTCAGTCATTACGGTCGCCTTAACGTTGGATAATCAATTCGCGCCCAACACGAGCTTCAACTTTGCAATATTTCCAAAGTTTGTATGGACCTTCACCCACCACCGTTGTTCTAAACAAGTTACAAGCGGCATGTACGGTTTCAATATCCGGAACATCTGCAAGCAAATACGTCGTCCAAGGCCAGCCCGCACTTGGGCCAACCATGCTTTGATCATCATCAAGATTTCCAAAAACATGCACGCCCGGTAAGTCATGAATGCCATTCCACATTTCACCAAATGCTGCCCAAACTGCTTTTGCTTCAGCAGGTTCTGCATCAAAAAAGTTTTGGTTAATACCCATGCAGAACAAAACGCGTAATGATTTTTTAGCTTCCATCTCAATATCCTTTTTTAAAAATTAAAACTTATAAATAACCTGGGGTTGGCTTTAACCCGAAACTGATTGAGCCTGCATTTTGTAAGGTCGCATCGCCCATAAAGGCATGCTGGGTCACCACGTTGGTGTCATTTACAAAACGGCTAAATGGATTGTTGGTATAGATTGCTGTCATACCCGCGAGCATTTGCATTTTTCGGGTGACTTTGGCGCATACTCGAGCTGCATGGGTACATGCCAGACGCATATCGCTAATTTGTTCAGCAGTTGCTTCACGTCCTGCAATAATTTCATTCCAGACAATATCCATAGTTTGATAAAACCAAGATTTTGCAGCCTGAAACTCTGCATCAGCTTGAGCAAACTCATATTGAGTCACTGGGCGGTTTGCAATTTCTGATCCACCCGTAATAGATGCTTTACCCGGTGCTAATTTTTCAAATTCTTCTAATGCGGCAGCTGCAACACCAATACCCACCACCGTTAATACTTGAGTCGCTAAAGACAGTGACGGATATTTAAAAAATGGTTCGCTTAGTTTTGAAGGTTCGCCACGTACAAAGGTCCATTTCTTTTCAACCAATACATCTTCGACGACTAAGTCATGGCTTCCCGTGCCTTTTAGGCCAACAGTGTCCCAAGTCATTTCAATCTTTGCTTTGTTTGCAGGCATCACTGCCATGCGTGGTAAGCCCTGCATTTCGTTGTTTTTAAGCGGTGAAATCCCTACACCAACAATGTCTGCTCCCATACAGCCGCTGGAGAATTTCCAACGTCCACGAACCACGACACCTTCATCGGTAATTTCAGCAGGTTGCGGTGGAAAAATGCCTCCGGCAAACACCACATCTGGTCCGTTTTGATACAACTCTTTAAGCGTTTCTTCTGGCAAACTTCCTAAATACGCAGGGCTCATACCGAAACTTGCCACCCAACCCACTGAACCATCAGCTTTAGATAAAGTTTCAATCAATTCACAAAACTGTCGTGGTGAACATTCATCACCGCCAAAACGTTTTGGAACCAATGCACGGTAAACACCGATTTGCTTAAGCTTTTCGATAACGTCTTGGCTCACATACGCCTGATTATCGAATTCACCACTACAGGCACGCTCACGAATTTCTTGACACAAAGCATCTAAGTCAATTGCTTTGTCTTGAGAAGCAAACTCCATTTTAGACAACTTATTCATTATCTAACTCCTTGTAATTTATTGCATTGCATCAACACAAAATTTAGCTATTGCACATAACTGCTCATCTTTTTGATGCTTAGATACGATCTGTAAGCCCACAGGTAAACCTTCACTGGTTTCAAGTGGCACTGAAATGGCTGGATGTCCTGATAAATTAAATGGTCGAACTAAACTGGTAAGATTCAAAAAAGCGACCGTGTTTTCAGCTTCAGAAACTTTAGGTGGAATCTGTGGAAGTGTGGGTAAAATCAATGCGTCATATTTTTCTAATAGTGCATCGAGTTCTTGGGTGAGCTGCTCTTTCACAACTTCTGCTTGTTTGACTTGCTCTAAAGTGGTGTGTGCAGCTTTTAATAAACGTCCATTTACATCAGAGCCGATCAAACCGGTTTGAGTTAACTCACCAAAAGCTTGCCAGTTTTCATAATTAATAATCTGCATGCCAGCATCAAAAGCAGCTTCAAAATGTTCAACTTTTTCTAAAGTGTTCTGTAAATTGGCTTTTTGAAGTGCTTTATTAATGCAATTCCAAACCACCTCATCTGCTTTTACATCCAACACAGCAAGTTTTGGTGCGCTAGTAATTTCTGTAGGTTTGAAAGTTGGATCAATAATTTGCATGGCTTTTTCAATCATCTCGACTGAATTTGCAAAAGGACCAACGCAATCTAAAGAGCTTGATGGCGGATATACACCTTTTCTGCTGACACGACCAAAAGTCGGTTTTAAACCAAAAACTCCGCAGCACGCAGCGGGCATACGAATAGAACCACCAGTGTCCGTTCCTAAAGTAAAATCAGCCTGTTTCGCACCAACTGCCGCGGCTGAACCACTCGAAGATCCACCTGGAATAAGATCAGGATATTTAGGATTAACTGGTGTACCAAAAGCGTGGTTAATGCCTGTAATACCAAAAGCCAATTCGTGCAAATTTGTTTTGGCAATAATTTCACAATCAGCTTTTAAGATATTTTTGACCACCTCAGCATCGTCTTGAGCAGGTTCAACGTCTATTAAAGCTCGACTGCCAGCAATGGTTTTTAGACCTTGAATATCAATTGTGTCCTTGACCATTACCTTGAGCTTGCCACTTCCTTTGTGCACGCTTTGACTAACAATATTCATTCACTTTTCCATGTATTTTTATTCGTTATTTAAAATATCAGAAAATTTAATGGAATTGTCAAGTATTTTTTCTAAATCGTACGCAAGGAAATATGCAAAAATTTGTTTATAATAGAATTCTTCCTTTTCACTAAGTTATTGCTTAGCTATGCTTGATCATTTAGAACAATTTCTTCCTAATAAAGAACCGTCGAGTATTCAAAATTTCCCTTTTTTTTGGGTTTCCCAAGTGAATGGAAAATATTCACAACTCATTGAAAAATCAATAAAAAAGCTAGGTATTGATAATACGCGCCGTAAAATTATTTTAAGTACCAATGCTTTAGGCGAAGCGAGTATTACCGATATTGCCAATCTTTCTACCTTAAAGCTAACCACCGCAACAAAGGCGGTATATCGCTTAGTAGAAGATGAGATTGTGGAAGTCTACTCCTCTACCACAGATGAACGGATTTCGATGGTAAAATTAACTGCCAAAGGTGTTGAGCTGGTAGAACAAATTAACCAGATTAGTATTGTGACCTTAGCGGGTATTCTAAATGCCTTTTCTGAAGACGAGCTTCATAATTTAAATCACCAATTAAAGAAATTATTTGATCTTATGCCTTCAAGCTAACTTCATCTAAATTTTAAAAAGTAACTAGAATGTTTGAACACTTTCTAGTTACTATAAAATTAATAATATTTATCAAAAACTTAAAATAAAAAAATATTTATTCATTTTATAAAGTTACTCTATCTTCCAAATTTTTTAGTTGTTTTAAATACCTATTAGGTATTCAAACATACTCATTAAGTAATGGAATTTTACATATAAAAAGAAAATAATATTTCCATCATATTGCAAATCAAAGCCTCTTCTTCAATTACTTTTGTCTTTATATATGGATTGTATATAAGGCCATTCTCTAATCAAAAGGCTATTTATTATTCACAGCATTGGGGGGAAACCAAATTATCTTGCACGAATAGTAAAAAGCCGAGATTCAACTTCTCTAAAAGAGTTTTATACATAAGGATTAAGTGTATGAACCAAATTGATCTTGCTGTTGAAAGGACACAAAAGAAAAGCAACGCCTATGCATGGTACGTGGTCGTACTGTGTATGTTGGCATATATATTTTCATTTATTGACCGCCAAATACTGGCACTGATGATTGAACCCATCAAAGCGGATCTTCATCTTTCAGACACACAATTTAGTCTGTTACATGGACTTGCCTTCTCACTTTTCTATGCTGTGATGGGGCTACCACTCGCCTATATTGCTGACCGCTTCTCACGCCCAAAACTGATTTCAATCGGGATTATTATCTGGAGTCTCGCAACTGCGACTTGCGGTTTGAGTAAAAACTTTATTCAACTTTTTTTAAGTCGTATGGCTGTTGGTGTCGGTGAAGCAGCCTTGTCTCCTGCTGCATATTCAATGTTTAGCGATATGTTCAGTAAAGATAAATTAGGTCGCGCTGTAGGCATCTATTCGGTTGGCGCTTTCTTAGGTGGAGGTATTGCCTTTTTAGTCGGTGGATATGTCATTAACTTACTTAAAGGTGTGACACTCATTGAAGTTCCACTATTAGGTGCACTTAAAGCATGGCAAATTGCCTTTTTTGTGGTCGGTTTGCCCGGCATCATTATTGGTCTGCTATTTATTTTGACAGTCAAAGACCCTGCCCGTAAAGGTCAAAAACTTAACCAAAATGGACAAGTTGACCAAGTTAAATTCACGCAGTGCCTACAGTTTATAAAAAAACATTCGAAAACCTTTGCATGTCATTATTTAGGTTTTACCTTTTATGCAATGGCACTGTATAGCCTAACTAGCTGGACACCTGCATTTTATATTCGCAAATTTCAACTTGCGCCGACTGAAACAGGTTATATGCTTGGCACGATAATGTTGGTTGCAAATACATTAGGCGTGTTTTGTGCAGGTTGGTTAAATGACTGGTTTATTAAAAAAGGACGTCAAGATGCGCCAATGATTACAGGTGTGATTGGCATTGTTGGTCTGATTGTTCCAATTGCCTTTTTTACCCAAACCGATCAACTGTGGCTTTCAATAAGTTTACTCATTCCAGCCATGTTCTTTGCATCTTTTCCTCTCGTCATTTCGGCAACTGCCCTACAAATGCTTGCACCAAACCAATTTAGAGCACGCCTTTCCGCCCTGTTCCTTTTGGTCAGTAACTTAATTGGACTCGGTATTGGTACAACATTGGTCGCCATGATTACAGATAAAATTTTTGGTAACCCATTAATGGTGGGGTCGTCTTTATCTATTGTGGGTGGCCTGTCTTGTGTGCTGGCTTTAATTCTGCTTTTCAAAGGCTGCAAATTCTTTAGTGAAAGTATGCAACTTGAAAAATTGCATTAATTGACGTTAGCCAGTTAAACAGTGCTTCCTTTAAATCATTCAGGGAGCACCATACAAATATTTTACAATACGTAATGCCTAGGATTGGCGCATCTATTTTGGAAATGGATTATGGAATTATTACACCGCTTTAACCCACATACTTTAGCTATTGCGACTTTATTATTTATGGGTGGCAACACATGGGCTGCGAACCCGAATCAGCAAACTGAAGATGAATGGAAGTTCACTTTAAAAAATGCCTATATCAACCGTGACTTTGACAACGATGCCATAAAAGATACTGGCAGTTGGTCTCAGGCAGCATCTTTATTTTATAAGTCGAAAATGCATGACACCCCATTAGTCATAGCAGACAAACCCATTACCATTGGTGCCGATGCTTCAGTTCAGTACGCCGTACGCTTAAGTTCAGACAAACATGTCGCCGACACAGTTTTGCCTTTTAATAAAGAAACTCAGTCGCAAGCATCTGACTATCTAAAATACGGCGCGACTTTAAAACTGGGCTATGACAAAACACTTTTAAGTGTAGGTGAACTTTGGTTAGATTTACCTGTAACGGCTGTCGATGCTAGTCGTCAGTTACTCACCTCTTACTGGGGAACCAATCTTAAGTCACAAATTTCCGATCAGCTTTATGCAGAAATTGGACGAGTTGAAAAAGTCTCGCCACGAAATGAAGAAGACTTTAAAAAGTTTTCCTTTACATCAAATGGAATCACCAAAGAATCTGATGGCCTTAACTATATTGACTTACGTTACCAATTTACGCCGTCATTCAAGGGTGAATATTACTTTGGTAATTTAGAAGATCTTTATAACAAGCATTATGTGGGTCTTGAACATACATGGAAACAGCCAACTTTTGCCCTCACTTCTAAGTTTAAATACTTTAATGCAAAAAATGATGGGCATACCTTTAATATTGATGCTCAAAATATTGGCTTACTTGAAACCGTCAAAGCAAAAAACCACACTTTCGGTTTGGGTTACCAACAAATTATCGGTGAGTCGGCTTATCCACTACCTGATGGTTTCTTACCGGAAACATACTTTATTAACTGGAATGCGACTGGATTCTTTAAAAAACATGAAAAGTCTTACCATGTGATGTATGGCTACGACTTTAAAGATTATGTGCCGGGCTTAAATGCGATGGTGAAATATGTTTACGGTAATGACTTTAAAGCAGCTAATGGTGAGAAAAACCATGAAACCGAGTCGAACGTGATTTTAAACTATGCGTTTCAGCAACCCTACTTAAAAGGCTTTGCCCTGCAATATATTCGTATTGATTACAACGTAAAACACGGCAATGACTTTGGTGAAGACCGCTTATTTGTCAATTACACTAAAAAATTTTAAAAAATACCCCCTAAAATTTAGGGGATAATTCTTTATCCTAATTTATTAACTAATCTTAAAGGCAAAACTTTCATGGCAATACTCATTGGTAACCATGGCCACTGCGGTACATAAGCTTTTACAGGTTGTTTTTCTATAGCTTTGACCAAAGCCTTACAGCCTGTTTTTGCATCTACTTCAAATGGTAAATGTTTAGCTCCTTCGTTCATTTCAGTACGAATGTAACCCGGGAAAATTGTAGAGACTTTAATTGGTGTATCCAATAATTCAGCACGAATACCTTCAGCCAAGTGAGCCACCGCAGCTTTACTTGCCGCATAAGTTGATAAGTGTTTTGGCAATCCACGCATCGCACTCATGGATGACATGACAACTAAATGGCCAGCATTTTGTTCTCTAAAAATTTCAATCGCTGCCTCACACTGTGCTAAAGCAGAAATAAAGTTTGTTTCAGCGGTTGCCTTATTAATTTCAAAATTACCTTTACCAATGCGGCGACCATTTCCGACTCCCGCATTTACAATAATTCGGTCTAAGTAGCCAAATTCTTGTTTAAAGGCGCGAAATACTTCAAAGACCTGATCGTAATTCGTGACATCCAGGCTTTTTGCAAGCACCTTAATGCCATACTCAGTTTCAAGTTCAGTTTTTAAAGTCTCTAATCGGTCTAAACGGCGTGCACAAATTGCCAAGTTATAGCCTTTGGCTGCAAACTCATGAGCCATACCCGCACCAAGACCAGAGCTTGCACCTGTAATCAAAATTGTCTTTGCCATGTTTTTATCCTTTTTTAAATCCATGTCAGTAAATCGGGACGCTCAGCTTTTATAAAATGATGTTCATTTAAACTTAAAACCTGAGGTTCATTTCCAACTAAACGCAAAGTGGTGAGGCTTGTGTTCGCAATTGCCCAATTTAATGCAAAAGTTCGATTGGGGTTAAGTTCAAGCAATTTGCCAATTGCTACAGAAATCACACCGCCAGAAGTAAAAACGATTGCATAACGAGGTTTGGTTTTGGCCAAATCATCGCAGAGCTGCTGCAATGCTGTTTCGACTCTTTCTTTAAAGTGTGGCCAAGACTCATCATATTCATGATGAAAATCGCCATCTGTCCATCGTCCAATCGCACCTTCAAATATTTTGGCAAGGTAGGCACGCGGGTTTTGTTCTTTTGCTACGTCAGCTCTTAACAACTCAGGTTGTTCAAAACGCGGTTCATAACGGGCAAATACCTGCTGATGGTTAAACTCATTCCATAAATTATTATGATGAATTACTGTCTCAGGAAAGCATTCTGATAGTGCGAGTTTTGCAGTTTGTTCATGACGTTGCATGGTTCCAGCCACAACATAAGGCTGTTCTTTCAATATTTGCTTAAAATAACGGCCTAATAAAGTTGCTTGAGCCTCACCATTTTCAGACAGCTCATCATAGTTACTTTTACCAAATGATGCCTGTCCATGTCTTACCAGATAAATTGTGGTCATTTTCTTAAAATACCCTGTATTTTCTGTATGTATTGCTGAGCAAATTCGGACTCTTGCAATTTTTGTTGCCCAATAAGTTTTAAAGCTCGGATATGCAGCGCATGAATCACAATCCAGAAATCTTTAAAAGCAGGATTTCGGGTTTGTTTATGGTAATAACGGTAATAGATTTGCTGAGCAATCACTGCTAAACGGAATACACCAAAGACTTCATAAAAAGCCCAGTTTTCAGGTTTTAATCCTGTTTTTTGCAAATAATAGTCAACCACTTCTTTTCGAGAAAACATTCCCTTTAAATGGGTAGGCTGACGGCGTGTCGATCTAAAAATCATATTGTCCGTAGGCTCAACCCAATAGGCTAAGGCACTTCCCAAGTCCATTAATGGATCGCCCAAAGTCGCCATTTCCCAGTCCAGCACACCAATCACTTTAGTTGGGTGCTCAGCGTCTAAAATCACATTATCAAATCGCCAATCGTTATGAATAATGCAAGTGGTGGAGTCTTGGGGAATATTATCGTTTAGCCATTTTCGTACATATTTAAATGAAGGAACATTGAGTGTGCGAACTTTTTCATAACGCTTATCCCAACCTTCAACTTGTCTACGACAATACCCTGCACCTTTGCCTAGTTCAGCTAAAGGCGTATTTTCATAAGGAACTTGATGTAGCTCAATCAATTTATCAATGACATTTACACAAAGCTGGTGTACATCATCTTCATTAAAACCAAGTTCAGGTGGTAATTTTGCGCGAGGAATAATGCCTTCAATGCGCTCCATGACATAGAAATCACAGCCAATGACCGATTCATCCTGACAAAGCGCTACCATTTTAGGAAGTACTGGATAATAAGGTGCAAGATTTTTCTGCACCATATATTCACGGGCCATATCGTGGGCCGACTTCGCTTTCGTTCCTTTTGGAGGACGTCTTAAGATTAAATCGGTATTTTCATACTTTAAACGGTAAGTCCAATTCGACGCCCCACCTGTATATTGAGTAACGATTGCTGGGCCGACTAACTCAACGCCTTGTTTTTTTAACCAGTTTTCAACAGCCCCAATATCAAGTTCTTCACCTTGACGTACTTCACCGCCTATATCAATTACCGACATATTCACTTCCTCTAAACTTATACTTTTTTATAACGACCATAACCACGTTTGGCTAATTCTAATTTGGCAATCATGCCTTTATGTACTTCATCTGGTCCATCAGCTAAACGCAAGCTACGTGCTTGAGCAAAGAAACCAGTTAATGGTGTATCTCTTGAAACGCCCGCACCGCCATGTAGCTGAATTGCCATGTCGACTACTTTTTCTAAAACACTCGGAGCGACCACTTTAATTGCAGATATTTCTGTTAAAGCGGCCATATTTCCTAAAGTATCCATTTTATAAGCAGCATACAAGGTTAAAAGTCTGGCTTGGTCTATGGCGACACGAGCATCCGCTACTCTTTCCAAGTTACCACCGAGTTTTAAAATTTCTTTGCCAAACGCCGTTCTAGACATGCCTCTATCAATCATAAGTTCTAGAGCTTTTTCAGCAGCCCCAATACAACGCATACAATGGTGAATACGTCCTGGTCCTAAACGACCTTGGGCAATTTCAAAACCTTGTCCTGCACCGCCAATAAAGTTATCAAGTGGCACTCGAACATTATTAAAATGAACTTCACCGTGTCCATGCGGTGCATCGTAGTCACCAAACACAGGTAACATACGCTGAATTTCAACACCCGCCGTATCAATTGGCACTAGTACCATGGAGTGTTGATGATGTCGGTCTTTAGTTTCATCTGGTGTATGTGCCATAAAAATAATGACTTTGGCATTTGGGTCACCTAAGCCAGATGACCACCATTTTTTGCCATTTAAAACAATTTCATTACCATCGATGAGCGCAGTCGCTTGCATATTGGTTGCATCGCTTGAAGCAACATCCGGTTCAGTCATACAAAAAACAGAGCGAATTTTTCCGTCCAATAAAGGCTGTAACCATTGCTGTTTTTGCTGCTCACTACCATAGCGCCATAACAACTCCATGTTTCCTGTATCTGGTGCATTACAGTTAAAAACCGTAGGTGCCAATAAACTACGACCAGTTAATTCGGCAATATGCGCATATTCTTGAACTGTTAACCCTGCACCTAGCTTATCATCGGGTAAAAACATATTCCAAAGACCAGCTTGCTTTGCTTTAGTTTTCAGAGTTTCTAAAAGTTCAGGCCACTGCCATTTTTTCCAGTTTCCATCCGGATTTAACTCATGAACTTCTTCCCAAAATTTTGCTTCGACAGGTTCTATTTCTTCTAAAATAAATTTTCTGGTTCGCTCGGCAAAATCTTGAGCTTTCTTTGAGAGTTCAAACATTATTTTTCCTTAACATCATTATCTTGTCTTTACATCAACATAACTTGAAACTTAATATGAATGAAATGATTTTATTAAATAACACCTCATGAATAATATTCATAACCTGCACGGCCTAGACCTAAGCTTTTTTCACCGAATTGATATCAATTTATATCCGCTCTTTATCGCAATTTATGAGCAAAAAAGTATTTCAAATGCTGCAAATAGCCTTAACATTACCCAATCCGCAGCAAGTCACGCTTTACAAAGATTACGCCAGCAACTTGAAGATGACGTTTTTATACGTGTAGGCAACAAAATGTCTGCAACACCTTTTGCAGAGCAAATTTATCCGACTGTTAAGCAAACCCTTTTAACCATTCAAAATATTAGCCAGCAAAAACATGTTTTTGATCCAACAAGTTTAAAAAATTTAAAAATCGCCGTGCATGATGAAATTGAGCCTATTATTCTTCCAAGACTTGCCCAACACTTTCAAAATCTTAATCTAGATTTGCAATTTGTCAGTATGAAGCTAGATCGAAAACACATTACGGCAGACTTGGCGACACAGCAGCTCGATTTCGTAATTGACCTAGAACAATACTTGTCTCCCAAAATTACCTTTGACCATTTAGTAACAGATGAGTTCATCATTTGCAGTCAACTTAAAGAAGTCGATTTATCGAGTTATATTAATGGACGACACATTGGCGTTTCATCACGCCGTACAGGTGCTTTGCTTGAAGATATTTATTTAAATCAACACCAAAAAATTTCAAGAAATGTATTTATGCGCTGTCAAAACTACTCAACAGCATTACAAGTACTAGGTGCCCAAGCAAACGCAATACTGACCATGCCTCGTATGATTTTGCAGCATTTATCTTATAGTTCTGAAATTCGCTTACATTCTCTGCCTTTTGAGATGACCAATATTAAAATGGGGATGTTTTGGCATGAAGATTTAAGGGATAATTTAAGGCATCAATTTCTGCGACATGAAATTATTAAACTTTTTCAGTAAAGCAAATTGATAACCAAGCTTCTATCGTACAAGGACCAGTAATGAGTAAAGATGAACGGATAATCCAGAATCAGGACAATAAAAAAACGATTCGTCATGAAGATTACATTGCTGGTATTGGTAAAGGCATGTCAATTTTAGATAGCTTTAGCAGTAATCAACATCGTTTAAACATTTCTATGGCTGCTGAAAAAACAGGACTCACCCGAGCAGCAGCAAGACGCCATTTATTAACTTTAGAATATTTAGGTTATCTTGAATCAGATGGTCATTATTATTATTTAACTCCCAAAGTTTTGAAGTTTTCAGGAGCCTATTTAGGTGCAGCTCAGCTTCCAAAAGTATCACAGCCTTTATTAAATCTTCTAACGAACCAGACCTCCCTTATCTATTCAGTCATGGTACTTGACGGTTATGAAGCCATTACGATTGCCCGTAGTGCCGCGCACCAACAAACTGACCGTGTAAATCCATACGGCTTACACTTAGGTAACCGCTTACCTGCTCATGCGACCTCGGCGGGTAAAATTTTATTGGCACATTTAAGCCAACAAGAACAACTCGACTGGCTCCAAAAATATCCTCTCCAACGTTTAACCAAATATACGCATGTTGAAAACGATAAATTTTTAGAATTGCTAAAAGAAATTCGAGAACAAGATTGGTGCTATTCACGTGAAGAACATGAGTTAGGTGTTCATGCGCTCGCCGTACCGATTTACGGACAAGATTTTAAAGTCGTTGCGGCTTTAAATATTGTTTCACCTACTATGAAAACAACTGAAGAATATTTAATTCAACACATTTTGCCTTTATTGCAAGAGACTTCGCGGGATTTAAGACAAATTCTTTAAATCTTACTTAGGCTATTCCACAAGGTTAATTTTATTATTTGCTTAGGCTATTTTGCAAGATAAAGTGTCTCGAAATGAATGCTTAGGCTATTTCTAGAAATAGTTGAAAGGAATTTTCAAATACCGGATGCCATTCGCTTCAGGTTCCGGAAAATTTCCACCGTTCATATTAATTTGAATTGAAGGCAGAATTAATTTTGGCATTGCCAAAGTTGCATCTCTTTCTTGACGCATTTTTATAAATGACTCTTTAGAAACTTGCTGATTTAAATGAATATTACTTTGCTTTTGAGTTTTTATGTCTGTTTGACAGATATATTCATCACGACCTTCAGGCTTATAGTCATGACATAAAAACATACGCAAATTGTCAGGCAGTGTATAAAGCTGTTGTACCGAATCATAAAGCAGAGCGGCACTTCCTTTTGGAAAGTCGCACCGAGCTGAACCATAATCTGGCATAAATAAAGTATCACCTACAAAAACAGCATCACCAATTACATAGCTGAGACAAGCCGGCGTATGGCCTGGTGTCGGAATGTTATAGGCTTCTATATCCCCTATTTTGAAATGTCCATAATCTTCAAACAAATAGTCAAAAGGCTGATTTTCATTAAATTTCTTAAAATCAAAATTATAGATAGCGGAAAATGTTTCCTGCACAATTGAAATTTTCTTACTGATTGCAACCGTACCGCCCAATTTCGATTTTAAATATTGAGCGGCGGTCATATGGTCAGCGTGTACATGGGTTTCTAAAATCCACTGCACTTTAAAGTTTTGAGCCAAGACATAATTGACAATACGATCAGCATTGGTTGTTTTTGTAGTTGCTGAAGCTGCGTCATAGTCAAGCACGCTATCAATAATAGCGCATTGACGAGTCGCTAAATCCGCAACAACATAGCTAAAAGTATTAGTATTTTCATCAAAAAAATCTTTTACTAGAGGTTGTTGCATAGGTTTAATTTCCTTTATTTAAGATTCGGTAAATCAACATTCCTAATAACATGGCGACAATAAAATAAAGCGCATCAAAATGTCCCAGTCCGATAAGCGTTAAAGCAGACGCTGGACATATACCTGCTATTCCCCAGCCTATCCCAAAAATAAAAGCACCGACAATTAACCTTTGGTCAATCTGTGTATTTGTTGGTAATTGAATTTGTTCATTAAAAATTGTTTTAGGTTTTTTTATAGCCTTTTGAAATGGAATAAATGCCACAGCAATAGCACCTAACATTACAAACATTAAGCTAATATCCCACTGCCCAAAGATATCTAAAAACCCTAATACCTTTTCAGGATTAGACATGCCCGAAATCATTAAGCCTAATGAAAACAAACCACCAAATATAAAAGCAAAAATGTTTTTCATAGGATTACCCCAATACATGACGGATGATATAAACCGTTAACATGCCAACAAACATAAAAATTGCTGTCGCCACCATAGAGCGTTTTGATAGCCTACTCATTCCACAAATACCATGACCACTTGTACAGCCCGATCCTAATCGAGTACCGAAACCTACCAGTATACCCGCCAGAATAAGAGCGTAAGTGTTCGCTTTAATTTCAATTTCAGGCTGGTAAAAAAAGTTATAAATAAAAGGCGTAATAATTAATCCGGCAATGAACCAGAATGCAGAACCTTTAAATGTATCTTTAGTAGGTTTAATGATTTGAGCGATCAATCCACTAATTCCTACAATACGACCGTTTATATATAAATAACCGACTGTTGCAATGCCTAGTAGCAAACCACCTAAAAAGGCATAGACAATATTTGACATGTGTTTACCCAAACAATATATGTTTTTATAATATGTATTATACGCTTATTCTTTTAGAAATACTTAAGATAAAACTCCTAAGTATATAAATTTTCTTAACAAGAAAAAGCCCCAAAAGTTTGGGGCTTTTATCATTAAATTAGATCTTTAATGCCTAATTGATCTGGCAAGCTATCCATAATTTTATTTAGTTTATTGTTCGCTGGAGACATACACCCTTTATAATGGCTTAACTTTGTTTCTGTGCCATTTGGTTTAATCCAAGTAATGTAATAGCTAGACATGTCCGTTGCAGTTTGCTGACATCCACCAGTTTTTGCTTGTGTACCTGTTTCAGGACGGTAAGTTTTGAGTTCACTTACAAGCTTTTGATAGTCTTTTACATTACCTTGAATTTCTTTAACGCCTACAGCCTTAGTATATTGTTTACCTTCAAAACGAATTAAACCTGTCGGTATTACTTCTACAGAATAGATTGGACATGCGCCAAAGCATGGACTAGAAGCATAACGAATTGTTTCTTGTGTATTCGGTGCCTGCTGAACAGAAGCACAACCCATCAAAGCTAAACCAGATAAAGTTGCAAGAACTAAAAATCTCATTACATCACCTATTATTATCAAGTGGCTTTAATCTATCAAATCATCACCGGATTGTCATTAAAGACTCATTTTTCATAGTTTTATTTATTAATGCTTAGGCTATTTTTATAAAAAAACCAATATTACGATTTCAATGATATAAAAAAAGGCCCATCTTGCGATGAGCCTTAAGCCAATTAAAGCTTAAATTCCTGAAATACAAATTATTACTAGGTAGTAATAACCTGCGCTGACCATTCTAGCGTAATGCAATAAATTATATAAATATAATATAAGTATATATTTACGCTCGTTTTTCCAACAAAAAAAACCTGATTTTTCGGGATAAAAACCGAATAATGTTTATTTTTAATTAAAATTCACAACCTTAAGTTAAACAAAACTTAATAAACATAAAGATTTTATTTATAGGTAAAACATTAAAAGAAAATGCTTAATCATTCGGCTATATCTAGCGTTTGGGATGAATTAATTAT